>JAEXGM010000261.1 GCA_023450835.1 Bacillota bacterium
ATTATTATTTGTATCATTACTACTTGTATTTGATTTATAATTTTATATTAAAACACCTGCCATTGCAAGAGGCAGCCATATTTTAACCAATAAGAACCTAACAGTTTTTGCCTGTGATTACATACAAGATATAATAGAAACCATCTGTACTTTGGCTATAATACTATCATGTGTAAGCTAAAGATTGAACTGTAATATAAGACTTCTCTCCGGGGGTATCCCTTTTTATTATTTCTTCGTTACTGCCGCCTTAAGCCCTTACCAATAAATATATCCTTGCTTTCTTCCTGTAACTCTTATAAACTATACCTAACAAGAACATTTTTCAGTTATTTATCAGCAATGCCCTTCCCCACGCGTCTCAAATTTGCGCCGAGGATTCCGCAGGCACAAACTTGTGTATGAATTATGCTTTTTAAATAATTCATACACGCTTTTTTCTAAGAATAAAGGATGAACAATTATGGAATTAAAAGTATGTAAAAACTGCAGAAGACTGTTTCAATATATCTATGGCCCTGAAGTATGCCCTGACTGTCTTAAGAATTTATCCCATGCAGAACCTGGTAAGCCGGAAGAAGACCATTCTATTACTCTTGCTGCCAAGAGTATAAACTCAGAATTAGAACTCTTTGACAAAGTAAAGGAATATATTATAGCCCATCCGAAAGCCACCATCTCCGACATCTCTCTGGCGATGGACGTACCCCCGAAAAGACTGTTCGAATGGATCAGGGAAGAAAGACTGGAATTCTCTGATGACTCCAAGGATGCCTGGTTTACCTGTGAAAGATGCGGTGCCAAAATAAAAAGCGGAAGATTGTGCAGCCGCTGTAAGGACAGCAGATAACGGGCTTGCCTATATTCTGCCAATACGTTATACTATTTGTAAACACTATATACAGGAAGGAGCTACACAATGAACGAGGAATTTGATACAGTAACCGAAGAAACATCTGCTGAGGAAGAAACTGCTAAGGCAGAAGCTGCTCCGGAAGAGATTATCCCTTCTATGAAGGAATTCGAGGACCAAATAAGCAAGTCCATGCACAAAATAGAAGAAGGAACTCTGGTAAAGGGCACCGTAATCGGTATATCCGATACAGAAGTTACTGTGGATTTAGGGTACTATGCAGAAGGCATCATCCCCTTGGAAGAACTCAGTAATGACCCCAGATTCTCGATTAAAGCAGATGTTACAATCGGAGAAGAAGTATCTGCTGTTGTAACGAGAGAAGATGACGGAAAAGGAAATATCCTTTTATCCAAAAAAGAAGCGGATGGTATCCTCTCCTGGGAAACTTTAAAAGGTTACAGGGATAACAAAGATGTATTAAAAGTAAAAATAGCACAGGCTGTTAACGGAGGTGTAACCACTTACCTTCTTGGAATCCGTGCTTTTATCCCTGCCTCCCAATTATCTTTAACTTATGTGGAAGATCTGGATGCCTGGGTCAATAAAGAAATAGACGTGCAGGTAATTACAGTGGATGAAGAGAAGTCTAAGCTGGTCTTATCCGCAAAAGAAGTAGAAAAAGACCTTGCCGCCAAGGAGAAGCTCAACAAAATCTCCCATCTCCCTGTTGGTCAGATAACCAAGGGAACGGTAGAAAAATTAGCTCCCTATGGTGCCTTCGTAAACCTTGGAAATGGTTTATCCGGCCTTCTTCATATCTCCCAGATTGCCAATAAACGTCTTAAGACCCCCGGTGAAGTTTTAAAAGAAGGCCAGGAAGTAACCGTTAAGATTATAGATGTCAAAGACGGTAAAATCAGCCTCAGTATCAAAGCCGTGGAAGAAAAGGCTGAAGTATCCGAGTCCGTAGAAGAAGCACCTTTTGAATACACTTCCGGAGAAGAAGCATCTACCGGCCTTGCAGCTCTTCTTTCCAAATTTAAGCTTTCATAAGTTATTTGAAATAGTACGTAACAGAAAGAAGCAGCCCGGTATCCTTGCAATGTACTGCCAAGGATACCGGGCTGCTTTGTTTAAAAGCAAATAAAATATATGAAGACTACATCTTATCCATTTCTTCATTAATAATATTACGCTTGAAAAAGCGGAAAAATTTATTCTTTTCCTTCGCTTCTTCCACCATTTCAAGAGCATCTGCTAATGATTCCGGCCTCCCCTGCTGTTTTTCCTGACCTTCTGTCTGGTCCCCTGCCTGCCATCCATCCTGATTGCTGTCTTGACGGTCAGATTGCTGTTCCCCATGGTCATCGGCATCAGCACTTACATTTTCCTCTACTATCTTAACTTCTTTTACTACCTGCACAATCTCTTCTTCCTCGATTACCGTTCCATAAGATTCCCTTATTGTGCTTTGAAAAGATTCGGACAGTATTTCCCTGTAATGCTCCAATTCACTGTCCGGATTATAGAGTCTGATTTCTTCATTGAGAGAAAGCATCTTATGGTCCAGGAAAGATACGATTTCCGCACATTCCTTTAATTCCTTACGGATTCTCTCCGGTGCATTTCCTTCAAATTTGTAATATATCTTATGTTCTAAGCTGGCCCAGAAATCCATGGCAATGGTTCTTATCTGTATCTCAACCTTTACATTTAACATGGTATCCGAAAGAAAGATAGGAACCGATATAATCATGTGATAGCTGGTATAACCATTAGGCTTAGGGCAGGTAATATAATCTTTTACCTTTAATACATTTACGTCGCTTTGTGCTGCTATCAGGTCTGCAATTCGGTATATATCAGAAGTAAAAGAACAGATAATACGTATTCCCGCAACGTCATTTATATATTTTACAATGTTTTCTACGGTTATTTCCCTGTTGTTGTGCTGTAATTTCTTAGCGATACTTTGAGGAGATTTTAATCTGGAAGTAATATGTTCTATAGGGTTATATTGATGGTTCAATTTAAATTCATTATTTAATATTTCCAACTTGGTGCTGACTTCCCGTAATGCAGAGTCATACATCAGCATAACTTTCTTCCATTCTTCTTCTTCGCTGTAAAAAATAGGTAAATCCATTTCTGTCCTCCTTAAACAAGGAAAATCCATGTCTAATTTTCTTGGAAAATACGTTCACTCTCTATTTCACCAATCGAGTTTATTATAGCACAGAATTATGAACATTCTTTGAATATAGTGAAAATTAATAAAAACTTTATCTTTTTTACATGTTTTTATAACAAACTGAATGATAAACATAACGCTCGCAAAAAGCCGGCAAGTGATACCTATTAGTATTACTTGCCGGCTGTCTGTCATTCCTTTATAATATAAGAAATTTTTGTCATAACTTTTATTTACAGAGAAGAATCTGCGTAGGTATAATTCGTATCCATCAGCTTCTGATTGTCATCTAACTGAGATATTCCGTCTTTGCTTACTTTCTTTAATACTGTCATAGAAACCAGTAAAAGAAGAGCGGATACTACTGCTATCAATGCTAATATTATCATGCTGGATGCAAGAACGTGATTTCCTAATCCTCCGCTGATAGACTGACGGAAACTGTTGATGGAATAGGTCATCGGCAGTAACGGGTGAATTACCTGATAGAACTTATAGGTCAACTGCATCGGGAAGGTACCGCCCGCACCGGAGAGCTGAAGTACCAGAAGTACCATGGCTACAAAACGTCCCGGGTTATCAAAAGCAACGGATAACAGCATGATTAAGAGCATATAAGCATAAGCAGATAGTAACGCTGTTACAAAATAGCTTCCGGTGGATATGGTATCCACTCCTAAAAAATGCATAACTCCTGCTTCTATAACTGCCATAAGTGTTGCTGCCGCAATACCGACGGAAAGCTTGGAAAGCCACCACTGTACTACCGGCTTGCCTTTTAAGGCAACTTTTCTGATAGGATAGATGAAGTTGAACAGCATACAGCCTACATATAAAGATAAGGATAATACATAAGGTGCCAGCGCATGACCGTAGTTGGGCACATCGGAATACTTGGTTTCACTTAATGTGCTGGGTGCTGCTATCATGTCAATAGTAGCGTCAGAGGCATCAAAAGATTTAATGGTATCAGCACCTTCCTGCAGGCCGTCATTTAATTTACCGGCACCGTCAGAAAGATCTGTAAGCCCATCCCCTAACTTCTTGGAACCATCTGCTAACTTCGCTGCACCGTCATGAATATCTTCCGCACCTTTCTTAATCTGGTCCATACCGGTTGAAAGCTTGCTGTTATTCTGTGTAAGGGTATTAAGTCCTGCTGCCAGGCTGGTAGAGCCTTCGGCAATCTGGCTGATTCCTCCATTGAGGTCACCGGCTTTCGCATTTAACTGGTTTAAGCCCTGAGATAACTGTAAGACTCCTGCCGTATAAGAGTTAACACCTGTATTTAAACTCTTTGCACCGGCATCCAGTTTGGCAAGACCCTGTGTAAGGGCAGGTGCCTGTTTTGCTACCGCGCCAAGTGTGTTATAGACTTGGGTGGTACCTGCTGCCAGGACAGGTGTTTGTTTTGCAAGAGCATCAAGTCCTCCGGATATCTGGCCCACTCCGGTGCCAATGGTATCATATCCGGCTAAAAGTTTTGCTGCGCTTTGTAAAATAACCGCCTGCTGTTCTTTTGGCAATTGGCTGAAGGTATTGATATCCAGATATTTTGATACGCTGCTTACCTGATCTTTTGAAGGAATTCCGGCCGCCAAGGTCTTTGCGCCTGTATCCAGGGCAGAAACCGCACTGTTAACCGCTGTCATACCGTCTGCAAGCTGCTTGATTCCATCATTATTTCCGCCTAAAGCACCGATGGTAGTACCAAGCTGGCTGTTAAGTTCGGAAACACCTTCTGACACAAGCTTAGCACCATTCTTTAAATCTTCGGAGTTTTTATTCAGCGTGCTGGCTCCCTGTGCTGCCTGTTTCACACCGTCAGTATAAGTCTTGACCCCTGCCTGGTATTCTGCCAGACCATCTTTTAATTTTCCCGCGCCGTCACTGGCGGTTAGTACTCCGTTCAAATAAGTACTTAAACCAAGGCTAAGGGAATCTGTTCCGTCGCTGAAGGTCAGGCTGGCCTTGGATAATTTATCAAGGTTCTTATAAAGCTCCTCATTGCCGTCTTTTATCTTGTCAGCACCGTCTTTTATCTGTGCGGATGCATCGGCTGCCTCTGTAATACTGCCTCCCATATCTTCTACTTTATCGAAGATAGCGCTTACATAAGCCTTGGTTACTTTTTCTGATACCTTATTCTGTAATTCTTTGATTGCCTGTTCACTGAATACTTCACCCAAATAGTTAATTCCGCCATTGGTTTCATAGCTGATTACCATCTGAGTCGGGTTATCGGAAAGAACTGTAGAGGCATTTTCAGAGAAATTCTCCGGAAATGTTACTACCATATAATACTTGCTGTCTTTTAAGCCCTTCTGAGCTTTCTTACTGTCTACAAAATTCCAATCCAGACTGTTATCATTTTTTAATTCTTCTATAATGTCATTTCCGACGGATAACGTCTGACCTTCAAAGTCTACGGATTTATCTTCATTTACAACTGCAATCGGAAGGTTTTCTGTCTTTCCGTAGGGATCCCACATTGATTTTAAGAAAAAAGAAGCATAAAGAAGCGGGATACAACTTATTACAATAACAGATACCAATAATAATTTATTTGCACTAATCTTTTTCCATTCTGTCTTTATCATTTCCATGAATACTTTTCATCACCTTTCTAATCAATAACTCACGGCCTTCGTCAGTCTGATTCCAGTTGACCGGCCTGATAGGCCTGCTGCCTAATGTCTCCTCCAGCAATTGGTTTACTGTCTTTGCTCTCAAAGCTTCACGGTACAGCATATCTGCTTCTGCAAAGGCATTTCTCATAACAACCGTTCCCTGGTTGGCCAGAATCTGTTTATCTTCGAAAACCTTATCAATAAGACCTGTATCAGGATAGGTCTCAATTTTTCCCTCTAAGGCTTCCACTATATCCAGAAGGTTTATTTCATCGGTCTTTTTTGCCAGTGTAAATCCCCCATTGTTACCAGATACCGAATTAACCATTTTTGCTACTACCAATTTTCGAATAATTTTTTTCGTATAAGTCAGGGAACCTTTCAGACGTTTATGGATTTCCTCTGACGCTACGGGTATGCTTTTGTCCTGAGTTGCTAATAATGCAATAATACAAACAGCCTGCTCGATTCCTCTGGTTAATTTCATTCTCTCATCTCCCTTGTTTTCTTTATTGATGTTTGTTATCCATTATGGATATTTAAAATCTACAATGAGATAATACTCTTTCTAAGCTTTACTGTCAACAACATATATTACAAAAATCTTTATCCGAATTTAGTTTTTTTAATGCTTATTTTATTACTTGTACATCATTTGCACTATATTTTAAATAATTTAAAAAATATATGGATTTCCAGTAATTTTAGGTTGACAATTATTACTAATGTGTTATAATATCTAAAGATTATAAAAGAAAGTGAGGTAAAAAACTATGACTAACCAATTTAGCGCTGCAGCAAATAACAACTATAAGTTATCTTTTATTACCTCAACCATCAATTCTTTTATATAGTGTAGTCGTATTATGCCAATCTACACATAAACTATAAATGGATTTTTGTCGCCGTGGTAATAGACCACGGCTATTTTTTTGTCCCCGGATAGGGAGGAGGATTTATGAAAATATCAAGTTACGTAAAAAAGTACTGGTACTTATACACCATTGCCATCGTGTGTATGATTACAAGTGTGGGGCTGGATATGCTCTCCCCGCGTATTTTAAAACACATAATCGATGATGTTATTGTCGGCGGTAAGCTTAACCTGCTTACAAAATTTTTAATAATGATTCTTATAATAGGAGCCGGCAGGGCTGTCTTTAACTATTTAAAAGAAATTCTCTTTGACTCCGTCAGCTCCAGAATAGGTGCGGATATAAGAAGAAAACTCTTTAATCACGTTCAAGACTTATCCCTTGATTACTTTGATAAGAACAACACGGGAGAATTGATGTCCCGTTTAAAGGACGATGTTGATAAAGTATGGTCCGGCGTGGGATTTATCGGAATGCTGGTTATAGAGGTCGTAGTGCAGGTCGTTCTGGTACTCTACAGTATGTTTTCCCTAAGTCCCAAACTTACTCTGATTCCTATTATTGTAATGCCTATAGTTGCCTTTATAGCAATTAAGATGGAAAAGAAATTGGATAATGTATATGAAGAAATCAGTGAAGAGAATGCAAAGCTGAATCTGGTAGCCCAGGAAAATCTGGCCGGTGTAAGGACCGTTAAAGCATTTGCAAGAGAGAAATTTGAAATTACAAAGTTTTTATCCCATAACAAACGTTATTATGACCTGAATATGAGACAGTCAAGGATACTAATCAAATATAATCCTTATTTTCAGTTCATAACAAGACTTCTGCCGGTAACTGTCATCGTGGCAGGCGGATTCCTGGTAATAAAAAATGATATTACCCTCGGTACCCTGGGTGCCTTTGCGGAATATGCCAACAATATTGTATGGCCTATGGAACTAATCGGCTGGCTCTTTAATGATCTGGCTTCCGCAGCCGCTTCCACCAAGAGAATTAATAAAATAATGAAAGAACAGCCCACCGTTGTGTCCAAGGAAGATGCTATTCCCCTTGACAAAGCTTCCGGCGAGATTACTTTTGAAAATGTGTCCTTCGCTATAAATGACACATCAATACTTAAAAATATAAGCTTTCACTTAAATCCCGGCAAAACTCTTGGTATTATGGGTGCCACCGGTTCCGGCAAGACCTCCGTTATTAATCTGCTGCAGCGTTTTTACGAAACAACGGACGGTACTATTAAGCTGGATGGTATTAATGTAAAGGACTTATCCTTAAAGGATCTTCGCAAGAATATGTCCCTTGTCATGCAGGATGTATTCCTTTTCTCCGACACAGTCAATGAAAATGTTAAGATGGGTAAGCGTTCCCTTCTGACGGAGCAGGAAGTATTAAATTCCATTGAAAAAGCTCAGGCGGCTGACTTTATTGAAAAGATGGATGAGAAATACGACACCATAATCGGTGAAAGAGGCGTGGGTCTCTCCGGCGGTCAGAAACAGCGTATCAGCATTGCAAGAGCTCTGTCAAAGGATACTTCCATCCTTATATTAGACGATTCCACTTCTGCTCTGGATATGGAAACAGAACATTTAATCCAAAAGAACCTTAATGAGTTAACGGATACTACAAAGATTATCATTGCTCACCGTATCTCTGCGGTAAGAAATGCAGATGAAATCATTTTCCTTGATAATGGTTCTATCGCTGAACGGGGAACTCATGAAAGCCTTCTTGAGAAAAAAGGCCTCTATTATGACACTTATATGGCTCAATACGGTGAATATCTGGAAGCCACTTCACTTGCCGTATAAACCTCAAGTAATGAGACCAATACCCTCTCGTGGATAACTCACTAACTATGCTTTTGCCAAAGACTGCAAACTTTGAGCCGCAGGCACCTTTCTGCGCAGGAACTATGCTTTTTAATAATTCCTGCAGCTATGCCTCAAAAGGAGGAACATAAATGTCAGTAAACTCTGTAAGAGCCGACGAGAATCTTAACGGCTCCAGTAAAATAACTACTCTCTTAAGGCTGTTTCGTTACCTGCTATCCTATAAGAGAGAAATCATTGCCGTTCTGCTTATTATGGGCGGGACTGTTGCAATCAGCCTTATCAATCCTCTTATTATAGAGCATGCCATCAATGTAAACATCGCAGGAAAAGATGTAAACGGTCTTTTAAAACTTGGCATTTTTGCTGCCATATTGAATATTATCTATATCCTGTTAGTTAAACTGCGTATGTTCATAATGGCAAAGATAAGCAACACCGTACTTTTAACCATCAGACAGGAACTTTATACACATATCCAGAAGCTGAGCTTTAGCTTCTTTGACAGCAGACCTACCGGAAAAATACTTGCACGTGTTATCGGTGATGTTAACTCTTTAAAAGATGTTCTTTCCAACAGCGTTACAACATTGATACCGGATTTTATCACCATTGTGGCAGTAGTAGCTATTATGATGGTAAAGGACTTCCGGCTGGCCCTGGCAGCACTTATCAGTCTTCCCCTGCTTATTATAGGTATGTGGCTTATTCAGGTGTATTCCCATGTCAGATGGCAGCTATACCGTAAAAAGAATTCCAATTTAAATGCCTTCATACATGAGGATTTATCCGGTATGCGTATTATCCAGAGCTTCACGGCTGAGGGAGAGACTTCCCTGGCCTTTGATACGATGCTGAAGGAACACAGAGGCGCCTTTATGAAAGCGGTCACCTTAAGTGACGGCTTCGGTTCCATTATTGATTTCTGCTGGGGAATCGGTACTATATCCCTTTTCTTCTTCGGCATCAAGATGACCGGGGATAACATACAGGTAGGAACTTTGATTGCGTTCTCCACTTACATCTCCATGTTCTGGCGTCCTATTATGAACCTCAGTAACTTTTATAATCAGTTGGTAACAAACATCTCCGGCGCGGAGAGAATTTTTGAAATTATGGATACAAAGCCGGATATCACCGATGGGGCTGAGCTGAAAGAACTTCCGGTAATAAAAGGTGACGTCCGTTTTGAGAATGTAACTTTTGCCTATGATAAAGATACTCAGGTATTAAATAACGTAAGTTTCCATATAAAACCCGGTGAAACTATCGCTCTGGTAGGTCCTACCGGTGCCGGTAAAACGACAGTAGTCAACTTAATCAGCCGATTTTATGATATACAGGAAGGAACTATCTATGTGGACGGTTATAATGTCCAGGATGTAGCGATTGAAAGCCTTCGTATGCAGCTTGGTATCATGACCCAGGATAATTTCCTTTTCTCCGGTACCGTTAAGGAGAACTTAAAATACGGCAAGCTGGATGCGACAGATGAAGAAATTATCGCTGCTGCCAAAGCAGTAAATGCCCACGAATTCATTATCAAGATGGAAAAAGGATATGATACGGAATTAAAAGAAAGAGGAGCCGGGTTATCTGCAGGGCAGAAACAGCTTTTAGCCTTTGCCCGTACTATGGTTTCCATGCCAAAGATTTTAATACTGGACGAAGCCACTTCAAGTATCGATACTCATACAGAGCTTCTGGTGCAAAAAGGAATTGAAGCCTTATTAAAGGGCCGTACTTCCTTTGTAATTGCACACCGTCTATCTACCATACAAAAAGCTGATCGTATCTTTTATATTGATAACGGCGGTATTGTGGAAGAAGGAAGTCCCAAAGAGCTTCTGGAGAGAAAAGGTGCTTATTATGAACTTTATATGGCACAGTTCAAAAATATTTAGATTAATAATATAATTATACCATTTATCTTATTTATGCTTTCTATTTATTAATATAATAACCACCTCAAAGAGTCCTGGTCAATCCAGGGCTCTTAACAGAAGGAGCAGACTGTATTTCCTTTCGTGCACTGTGTAAAATGTGTATTTACTGTTGATATATGAGTATCAAACTCAAAGTTTGATTGACTCATAGAACTGTAATATGCCATGAATTCGGTGCAGAATGGGAAGTCAGTCGGCTCCTTTTTATTCAGATGTTTTATAATGAAGGTTTAAATCAAACTCTTTTCCGGGAATCTTGTACTCTGTCCGGTACATCTGCTATAATTAGCTGTTGAAAGAACAAAAAGGAGAACATCCATGGTAAAGATATTATTTTTGGAAGACGAACCCACAATCAGAGAGGTTTTGACAGAATATATGCAGCTAAAGCAGTATCAGATTACTTCTGCAGAAGACGGGGATGAAGCTATCCGGATATTAAATGACCAGAGCTTTGACCTTGCCGTACTGGATATCATGGTTCCCGGCAAAAGCGGACTGGAAGTCCTTGAACATATCCGAAGCACAAAACCTGACATGGCAGCCATTATGTTAACGGCAATAGATGACGAGCCCACACAGGTAAGAGCTTTTAACCTTTATGCGGATGACTATGTGGTGAAACCCGTATCTCCTATAATCCTTCTGAAAAGAATTGAAACAATTCTTCGCAGAACCAATCTATATAATAAAACGCAGGCCAAATCCACCGGGCTGTATTTAAATGAGGAAGCCTATCAGGCCTTTTATAATAATGATTCCCTCCTACTTACCTTAAGCGAGTATCTCCTGCTGCAAACTCTGAAAAAAGAACCTAACCGTGTCTTTACCAGAGAACAGCTTATTCTAAAAATATTTAATGAGGACTATATCGGAAATGACCGTATCATAGATGCACATGTGAAGAACCTTCGTAAAAAACTGCCCTCAAACTGCATTAGAACGGTTATAGGCGTGGGATACCAGTTTACTGATGAAACTACATAAAGAAAGGGAGTGGCGTATCTATGAATCTATCCAAAAAGACTCTTTTGTACAGCACCTTAATATCCATCCTTATTGTTTCTCTTCTAATGGGATATTTTATCCTTATGATGCCTTCTCTTTATGTCTCCTATATGCAAGGGAGAAATTATGAAGCTGCGGTGAAACTGCAGGAGGGCTTATTGAAGACCGGAAGTTACGATAACCTTGAAGTAAAGAATCCCAGCGGGACCTTAAGCATAAAACTCCCCCTAACCGGAAATCAAATTTATCTTTTGAACCAGTTCCTGCAGGTCACCGTAGATACACATAATCCAAAACTCCTTTCTCTCCTGGATAAATTTCGATACTACGCCAAACACACGGATGAAATAAAAGATTTGGATAAGAACGATTTTCCTCTGGATGATTTAAAACAAATTTTATCCATAGAAAAGTATGTACCCAAAGATTATCCTCTGAAGTTCACTTTTCAGTTCCAGGAAAACAACAATGTATTCCGGGAGCTCTCTTCCCGGTTTCATAGAGAGTCTGACAAGCTAATGGTATTCGAATCCAATGTAACCGACGGCAATAATTATTACACCAGTTATATCGCGCTGGGTCTGACAGATAAGGATGTCATAATCACTTTCTTTCCGGTCATGACTCCAAGAATAGATGAAATAAAGCCTGTCATTCTGCAAAGCCTGCCTATGATAGCCGCTATTGCGCTTCTATTAGTATTAATATCTTCCCAGCTCTTTTCAAAACTGATTATCTACCCTATTATACGCCTCTCCAACCATGCAAAATTCATGACTGAGGCGGAGTCTCTGCAGCTTGAACCGGTAACAATGAAAGGTCATGATGAAATCGCCAGTCTGGCCGAAAGCCTGAATAATTTGTACGAGAAGATACAAAACAGTTACCGGGAACTGGAGATTAAGAATACTCGTCTGTCTGAAGAAAATAAGCGGCAGGAGGTATTTCTGCGCGCTTCTTCTCATCAGCTTAAGACCCCCATTGCCGCAGCTTTATTGTTAGTAGAAGGAATGATCCATGAAGTAGGTAAGTACAAGGAAACCAAAGCCTATCTTCCCCAGGTGAAACAACAGCTGCAATCCATGAAGAAAATTGTTGATGATCTCCTATCTCTTAACCACAGCTACAGAGAACTTGAAAAAGAGTCTTTTCCCCTTAATTGCTTATTAGAGGAATGTCTCTCTTTTTACCATATACAACTGGAGGAAAAGGAGCTGCAGCTGACCCTAGAAGGTTCATCGCCCTTTCTGCTGA
Organism: Bacillota bacterium; assembly: GCA_023450835.1. GTDB lineage: Bacteria > Bacillota > Clostridia > Lachnospirales > Lachnospiraceae > Anaerocolumna. Next base: position 12,599 of record JAEXGM010000261.1, read on the forward strand.
CAGATTCGGAACTCTTTAAGAAAATACTGGATAATCTGCTCTCCAATGCTATTAACTATACCACGCCAAAGGGTAAGATAACCATTGTTTGTGAGGAGAAAAGACTCTGCATCATAAATTACGGCGCAATTATTAAGGCAGAGCTCCTCCCCCACGTATTTGAACCCTTTGTCTCGGGAATGACAGGGGGCGGCTCCCATGGTCTTGGCTTATATGTTGCATCCTACTATGCCAGACTTTTAAACTGCCGGCTGACTCTTTCCAACCTGGAAGACGGGGTAATGGCTGAACTGATATTTGCATAACCTCTACATGAAATCTTCATCCCAAATTCATACGCTTTTGCTATACTTAAGACAGTTAAAAAGTGTGTAGTACTGCATAGCAGTACCAGTGAAAGAACAGGAGATATCATATGATTACTATTAACCAGGTAAGAGTACAATATGGAAATCAGTTGGCCTTATCCATTTATACACCAATAGTCCTTAAAGCCGGTGACCGTATCGGTATTATCGGGTCCAATGGTGCCGGAAAAACAACCCTTGTAAAAACAATACTGGGGCTGACCAACTATCAGGGGAGCATTACTACAGATTTAAAACCGGAGGAAATGGCTGTCCATATGCAGCATAACCACTATGCCAATACCATGTCAGTGAAACACCTCATGGAAGCAATCTTAAATACCAGAATCAAAAAAAGTAAGATATTACAGGAACTCATTGCCTTCTTTGATTTTGAGGAATGTCTTCCTAAAAAATACTCTGCCCTTTCAGGAGGACAAAAGCAGCGGCTTACAATTATTCTTGTACTTATTCAGGATGCTCCTCTGGTATTCTTCGACGAAGTCACTTCGGGGCTGGATTTTGAAACAAGACAGAAGCTAATGTCAAAGCTTGTGGAATGGTACCGCGATAAGGCCACCACCTTGTGTATTGTCTCCCATTACTATGAAGAGCTGGAACAGTTGGTCAATAAGCTTTTAATTCTGGAAAAAGGACAGGTAATTGACTTTGGAAGTAAGGAAGAACTGTTTCAAAAATACTGCGGAAAAACTGTGATTACCCTTGATAATACTCCAAGAAACGAAGAAATCACAAAAGCCTTTGTGAAATTAAAAGCTCCGGGCCACCTGATTGCTCTTCCCTGTCAGGACAGCCAGGCTGAAATGGACATTACTGAACTTCTTATTAAGGAAGACATTAATTTCAAACGCAGTAATAACAACATAGAAATTATGTTCATTAATGCCAAGGAAAGATTTTATGAAGGTAGTATTAATTATTGAAAAACATAATTCACGAAAGGAGTTACGATGAAAAAAAAGAAGCTTAACTGGTATTTGATTTCCTATGAACTGCGTAATATTACCGGAAATATCTTTGTTATATTCTTCGGCGTTATTTTTCCTATTATGATGTCCGCTTTGTTTTCAGTAATCCTAAAAAAACAGGTGCCTGAGAGCATGTATAAAGAAGCCATTACCAATCTTTTTATTACAATGAGCATGATTATACCTATGGCTGTCCTGCTGATGGGATATGCTGCAAACTACTCGCAGGAGCTGGAAAAGGATATACCGCTGCGTATGAATCTCTTCGGCTTTCAGGAAAAAACCATGCTTGCTGCCAAGCTGATAGCCTATTTACTATTTACCACTGCCGCCTTTTTACTCTATGCGGTAGTCGACAGCCTCCTGCTTGATCTGCAGGTACCAAAGTTCGGCTCTGCCATCTGCTTTATAATAGCCTTATATGTTCTGTCTGCCATCTTTTTTATCCTGGCCCATGGTATTGCCACTATCTTTCGAAAATTCGGCCCCACCTATGCCGTATCCATGTTTCTCTATTTCGGTTTTATGATACTGTGCGGTATGATGGGTTTTACCGTAGACCAGCTTCCCTCCGGCCTGAAAGCCGTGGCAAGAATATTCCCAATGTCGTATATCAGCAGTGACTTTATAATCTTCTGGCAGGGCGGATCATATAACTATGTGCCAATGATTCAATCCTTTCTGTTCTTTGGTGCTGTTTCCGCTGTCATTCTGATTTTAAGTATTCATAAGAATCAACGGGCTTTATAGGCCTTTTTAAAATCCATCTGTTTTTAAATTATTTTATTAATACCTAAAGGCCAAAATGTTGCTTAAAGACGCCCATAAGAAAAAGACCCCACTGCATTCACTACAACTGAAAGTCATAGAGGTATTTATAAAATACTTTCTGCCTATACTTTATCCCTATAATTATTTATATAATTTGATATGAGCGACAAAAGCTCTGTTTCAATACGTTTACAGGCAATTTGCACAAAGCAGAAAGGACTCTGCGCCTTGGAACCAGCGCAGAGTCTTTCTGCTTTGTGCAAATTGCCGTCCCATTGAGAAAGATTGACCTTTTGCCACTCAAATCATCATTAATAATCATTTATATCCTTTATTATCTATAATTGCTTTGTTACACATTAAAATTATCACTAATACCTTTTAGGAAGGGTTATGATAAACGTCGTTCCCTTTGTAAGCTGTGAGCGTACCTTAATCTTTCCGGTATGTCCTAGTATAATAAGCTTTGCAATGGACAATCCAAGGCCGTGACCGCTGATTTTTGCATTCCTTACCTGGTCTGAGCGGTAAAAGCGTTCAAAGATATTATCCACATCTTTTCTTGTCATGCCAATCCCAGTGTCCTTTACTTCTATCACACAGTCTCCGTCATCATTCTTACAGGTAATCGTAATCGTATCTCCATCATTGGTATATTTCACGGCATTATCAATAAATATCCTGATTGCTTGTTTAAGGGACTGCTTATCTCCATACACTTCAACATCCTGTAAGACAGGTGCCTCAATAATACGATTCTTTACTACCAGATTTGTTTCCTTAACCATATCTTCTACTATCTGGCACATATTGAATCTGCTTTTCTCAAGCTTTAAAGTCTTTTTATCATGCCTTGAAAGAAACAATAGTTTTTCTACCAGGTCCTGCATAAACTTTGCTTCGTTATTAATAGCATCGATAGACTCCATCAAAACTTCTTCATTACCGGTTCCCCAGCGGTTTAAGAGATTGGCATACCCCTGTATTACGGCAATGGGCGTACGCAGCTCATGAGATGCATCGGAGACGAATTGTTTCTGGCTCTCATAGGATATCTCCAGCCTGTCCAGCATATTGTTAATCACTGCTGCCAGGTCTTTTAGTTCATTCTTTGTTCCTTCCACATTAAGCCTTCTGCTGTCCAGATTATTAACAGTCAGACGATTCGCTGTATCAGACATCTCATAAATAGGCTCTAATAGGTTTCTGTCACTTTTTCTTCCTTTTCTGGTAATAATATAAAGAAAAAATACAAATAAAAGACCCATCCAAAACAGCAGGTTGTATAATTCACTCAGACTGTCCGTTAAATCATATTGGGCATGCACCGCCACCGACTTCCCCTGAATAGAATCTTTTTTTTCTTCTTCCACTATTATCAAAAGAGGCCCTTTTGTAATTAAATTATCGATATATATTCTGCCAAACAGCTTTTTCTCATTTGTTAATTCATCCTCTATATTATTAAAAAGAACCTTTCCGGTTCCTTCCTCTATTATACTGTAATGAATCCCCAGAAGCTCACATGTACTTCTGTCTATCTCCAGGTTTCCTGTATTATCTGCTGCCGCTTCTTTTAATAAAACCTCACCTTTATTCTCAAGCCGTTCTTTTCCGTTCCACAAAAATAGAACTGAAAATAAGCAAAGAAATAAAATACCATTGACAATAAGCAGCTTAAGGTAATTAAGAGATATGCGAAAGGCAATAGAAAATCGAAAGTTTCCAAGCCATTGTTCTCTTCTTTTGCGAAAGGGGAGTACAAATTTTATAAGAAGCTGCCTTAAGGTTTCTTTTAAATTAAACTTCATCTTTAATAATATAACCTACTCCTCTCACTGTATTAATCAGCCTGACACCGTATTTATCATCGATTTTCTGCCTCAGATAACGTATATACACATCCACTACATTGGTATCTCCCAAATATTCATAATCCCATACATTGTTAAGGAGCTGCTCTCTTGTAATGGCAATATTTTTATTACGCATCAGATATTCCAAAAGTTCATACTCTTTCTTTGTCAGTACCAATTCTTCTTCACCGTAAAAGGCGCTATGCCCGGATAAATTCAGCTTAAGCTTGCCTATCTTTAATACATCCTGCTTCGGCTGGACCTGCTTGGTATGGCGGTTTAAGGCTACCCTAATTCTTGCCAGAAGTTCTTCGATTGCAAAAGGCTTTGTCATATAATCATCCGCACCGATATCAAGACCGGCTACCTTATCTGTAACATCATCCTTAGCTGTTAACATGATAACCGGAACATCGGATTCCATGCGTATCCTTCTGCATACTTCAATTCCGCTGATTCCAGGCAGCATAATATCTAAAAGCACTAAATTAACATCTTTTTGCAATGCTTTCTCAAGCCCTGATCTTCCGTCAGAAGCTATATCTACCTCATATCCTTCATATTTCAATTCCAGCTCCACAAACCGGGCTATCTTACTTTCATCTTCCACAATTAATATCTTAGGCATAGACCCCTCCATTAAAGTTATGATTAATTACTCCATTAACCGCATCTTTTTCCGCCGCTTTATCTTTAACCGCTTTTTTAACTGTTTTTCTTTAAATCCTTTATCTTTAACTGCTTTTTCTTTAATTGCTTTTTCTTTAACTATTTTTTACTACTTTTTCTTTAACTACTTTTCTTTGACTACCTTTCTTTGACTGCTCTTTTCATAACCTATTCTTTTATTGCAGCTAAATACAACTAATTTTATTCTATCTTTTAACCCATTTATTTGCAATATCTGAATATTAAAATTCCATTAGAAATATGTTCTCTTATCTATTATAGGCCAAAAATAAAAGCGCCGCAAACAAATCTATACAATCTGTTTGCGACGCTCATATATAATATTATTTGATTCTGCTACTCAAGTTTCTTATTTTTCTTTTAAAGCCGCCTTATTAACTTATAGTACAGACTTAACAGCAGCTACAACATTTTCCGTTGTAAAGCCAAACTTCTTAAATAATTCACCTGCAGGTGCTGATGCACCAAAGCTCTTCATAGTAACTGTAGTTCCGTCAAGACCAACGTATTTGCCCCATCCAAAGTCTGCTGCTGCTTCAACTGCTACTCTGGCTCTTACTGACTTCGGAAGGATGCTTTCCTTATATTCTTTGCTCTGTAATTCAAATAAGTCCGTAGAAGGCATACTGACAACCCTTACATCAATTCCTTCTTTTTTAAGCTCTTCCTTTGCTAACACACTGATTTCAACTTCAGAACCACTCGCCATAATAATTGCGTCGGGTATTTCTTTCTCAGAAGGAGCAATTACATAACCACCCTTTAGAGCCTCTTTACTGGAACCCTGATATTGAGGAAGGTTCTGACGTGTCAGCACCAATGCCGTAGGTGTTCTCTTGGAGGTTATAGCATAATACCATCCGGCAATCGTTTCGGTTGCATCAGCCGGTCTGAATACAGTAAAGTTAGGCATAGCTCTTAACATTGCAAGCTGCTCAATAGGCTCATGGGTAGGTCCGTCTTCCCCTACACCGATACTGTCATGGGTTAAGACGAATGTTAAAGGAAGTCCCATAAGAGAAGAAAGTCTTGCCATAGGCTTTACATAATCACTGAATACAAAGAAGGTTGAAACAAATGCTCTTAAGCCGCCATGCAGTGCCAGACCGTTTCCTATTCCGGCCATTGCAAGTTCTCTTACGCCAAAGTGAAGATTACGTCCTGCATAATTTTCTTTTGAGAAATCCCCTTCATCCTTCATATAAGTCTTAGTAGAAGGTGAAAGATCTGCTGAACCTCCAATAAATCCCGGAACCAAATCCTTAATGCGGTTAATTACCATTCCGGAAAGATTTCTTGTAGCATCTGCCTTATCAGGAAATGCCCAGAAATCCTGATTCTCCAGAAGTTCTTCTCCGATGTTTTCATCATGGCTCTTGTCCCAGAGTTCTTTTAATTCAGGATATGCCTTCCCATAACTGTCAAACATCTGGTTCCATTTATTTTCTGTTTCTTCGCCCTTTTTATTTAACTCTTTTATATGACTGTATACTTCCTCCGGCACATAGAAATCCTTATCAACGGGGAAACCTAACTTTTCTTTTAATAATTTTACATTATCTGCGCCAAGAGGTTCGCCATGGGCGCTTGCCATACCTTCTCTTGGTGAGCCATAGCCAATCTTAGTCTTTACAGTAATAAAAGAAGGTCTTGTAGTATCAGCCTTTGCAGCCTCTATGGCTGAAGAAATCTCCTCTAAACTATTTCCGTCCTCTACGACCAGTGTCTGGAATCCGAAAGCCTCAAAACGCTTGGATACATCTTCTCTAAAAGCAATCTCTGTATCACCTTCAATAGATATCTTATTGGAGTCATATAATACAATCAGCTTGGCAAGTCCTAACGTTCCTGCTAAAGACATAGCTTCATAGGTAATACCTTCCATCATACAGCCATCGCCGCCTAAAGCAAATGTATAATGATCAACTACCGGGAATCCTTCCTTGTTGAACTTAGCTGCCAAATGAGCTTCTGCCATTGCCATACCAACGGCCATTGCCATTCCGGCTCCAAGAGGGCCTGTAGTAGCTTCTACGCCTACCGTATGACGGTACTCAGGATGTCCGGGAGTTAAAGAGTCAAGCTGTCTGAATGAAGCAAGATCTTTGATAGAAAGGTTACCATAGCCAAACAAGTGAAGCAAACTATATAACATTGCGGAACCATGTCCACCGGACAAAATAAAACGGTCTCTGTTCACCCAGCCAGGATTTCCCGGATTGTGGTTCATGTGGTTCGCCCATAGCTCATATGCCATGGCAGCTGCTCCCAACGGGAGACCTGGATGTCCTGAATTTGCTTTTTGTACTGCATCTGCAGCTAACACTCGTAGGGAGTTAACTGACAAAGTATCAATATTACTCATTTTTTTCCTCCTAAATACTTGCTTATTCATTAAGCCTTATTTATTCTTTTTATTCACCAAAGACTGCTCTATAATCTTTTTGGAATTTCTCTATACCCTGATCCGTTAAAGGATGTTTTGTACACTGTTCAATAACACTGTAAGGCACGGTTGCAATATGTGCTCCGGCTAAAGCACAGTCCGTAATATGAACCGGATTCCGGACACTGGCCGCAATAATTTCAGCTTTAATATCATGAATACTAAAGATATCTGCAATCGTTCTGATTAATTCTATACCAGGTGTTGATATATCATCCAATCTGCCAAGGAAGGGTGATACATAAGTTGCTCCCGCTCTTGCGGCAAGCAATGCCTGGTTAGCTGTAAATACTAATGTAACATTTGTTTTTATGCCTTCTGAGGTTAATACCTTAGTAGCTTTTAATCCTTCCACCGTCATAGGAATCTTAACAATCATGTTGGGATGAATCTTGGCAATTTCTCTGCCTTCTTCAATCATAGTTTTGGCATCAACAGTGGTAGCCTTAACTTCTCCGCTGATTGGCCCGTCTACGATAGAAGCAATTTCTTTTATAACTTGTACGAAATCTCTTCCTTCTTTAGCAATTAAAGAGGGATTCGTTGTTACTCCGCAGATAACACCCATTTCATTTGCTTTCTTAATATCCTCTACATTTGCAGTGTCAATAAAAAATTTCATAAGCATCCTCCTTTATAGTGAATCATACTCTTTCACTATCTTTCTTAAATATTTTAGATTTTTATAAAATAAAATTATACTATCCGTATATACCAAATTACATACACAAATATACTATAAGATATTCTTTATTGCAATAGGATTATACAGAAAAACAGAAGTAATTCCGCAGAGATCAGATAAATATTTTAAATTATTTAAATAATAACTAAAATATTTTACTTTAAATTAAAATATAATTAATATAATGAAAATATTAATGTGTATTATAACTTTTACATCTATAATTCCTGCACTTGTACTTCTTTCAATATAATATTAGCTTATTATATCAAAATCATTTATCCAAATATTTAATTTATTATACTTATAAAATTCATTGAAATCGGAATGTAAACTCTTGAGCACTAATGATTATTACGTATATAAAATCCTCTCCTATATTGCTCCGGGTAAATATCCTCAATTCTGTTTGCATAGGCCGTATTCAGTACCCAATATGGATTTCTTAACAATTCTCTTCCAATAGCAATAAGGTCAGCTCTATCATTGTTCAATATTTCTTCCGCCATGTCGGGATGTGTAATTAATCCAACAGCAATGACGGGTATATTACAATTTGCTTTTAGAAAACTAGCCGCTTCAACCTGATATCCGGGATATAATTTGATAGATGCATTAGCTACTCCTCCGGAGCTTACATGAAGTATATCTATAAGAGTACCTACCTCATGAACTATTCCTGCCATCTGGCTCGGCGTCATTCCCCCCGGCAGATAATCATCGGCGGACACTCTGACAATAACAGGTTTTTCTTCCGGCCAAACTTTATGGACTTCCGTCAGTATCTCTTTTAAAAGTCTTGCCCTGTTAGAAACACTGCCTCCATATATATCCGTTCGTTTATTAGAGATGGGAGATAAAAATTCACTTATCAGATATCCATGGGCAGCATGGATTTCAATGGCATCAAACCCGGCCTTCTCCGCTCTTTCCGCTCCATCCTTAAAGGCCTGTACAACCTTTGCAATCTCATCTGCTGTTAATTCGTGAGGTACAGGGCTGTTCTCATCAAAAGGGATAGCACTGGGTGCGATAATGATATCGCCCTCTACGGTGGACTTTCTTCCTGCATGTCCAAGCTGTATGGCTATCTTACTCCCTTGATCGTGGCAGACTTGTACTATCTGTTTTAATCCGGATATCTGTCCATCTTCCCAGATACCCAAATCTCTGTCAGTAATACGCCCATTGGGAGCAACTCCTGTTGCCTCTACAATAATTAAGCCGACACCTCCTACTGCTCTGGAAGTATAATGCGTGAAATGAAATTCGTTGGCATATCCGCTTTCATCAGATGAATACATACACATAGGCGGCATAACAATCCTATTTTTAAGCTCCAATCCTTTTACTTTATATTCTTCGAATATTTTTATAATATTCACCTCCTATTCATAACTTTAAAATATAAGACAAGCCTGCTATCAAACATATACTAGCCAATACAGCAGGTCAATAAACTGATAGAGCTTCTATTATACCTTAATGAATTATCATAAGTTAATTATACTCTACCATTATATACAATACCATTCTTCCTTTTCAATTCTTTTTTAAAGAAAAGGTCTTTTAATATGTAGTTATAAAGTGTTTGTCTGACTTTATCCACATATGTTCTGCCTTTTTGAAATCTTGTTAACAAATCTCTCTGTTTCGTAAGTTAATGTGAATAAAATACTTATTTATAAATAAAAGTAATGGTATATCATTTTAGTCAACAAAAAAGCATCTACATACTAAAAAGTAAATAGATGCTTTTATTTTATGAGACATCCGGGATTCGAACCCGGGACACCTTGATTAAAAGTCAAGTGCTCTACCGACTGAGCTAATATCCCATATTTATCAGAATTAAAAATTCCAATAAAAAATGCCCAGAGCCGGAATCGAACCAGCGACACGAGGATTTTCAGTCCTCTGCTCTACCGACTGAGCTATCTGGGCAAGGCCTACTTCATTAACTCAATTAAATGAAAACCAAACAGTTTTCAGATTGCGGGGACAGGATTTGAACCTATGACCTTCGGGTTATGAGCCCGACGAGCTTCCAGACTGCTCCACCCCGCGTCAATATTTTACTTTATCCTGTGTAATATCATAATGAAAATTATGAAGTGGATGGAGGTGGATTCGAACCACCGAAGCGTTCCGCAACAGATTTACAGTCTGCCCCCTTTGGCCACTCGGGAATCCATCCATATTTTTTTGAAGTGTTTTCACACTAAGCCGACGATCGGACTCGAACCGATAACCTGCTGATTACAAGTCAGCTGCTCTGCCAATTGAGCCACGTCGGCAACTTTCACATTTGTACTGCTTCTATGACTCACTTGGCAGAGTACCTCTGCCCTCAGACCAAACTACGGTCTTCGTAAATACATTGAGCCACGTCGGCAAAACGTGCACAGAAGGATTCGAACCCTCGGCCTTCTGATCCGTAGTCAGACGCTCTATCCAGCTGAGCTATGCGCACATGATGTCAATTTTATATTTTATTTTACTTCTATAATATCTTATAGAAAACGTGCACAGAAGGATTCGAACCCTCGGCCTTCTGATCCGTAGTCAGACGCTCTATCCAGCTGAGCTATGCGCACTTATTTATTGATAATTACTTAAAAATATGCCCGAGACCGGAATCGAACCGGTACGAGGGTTAGCTCGCAGGATTTTAAGTCCTGTGCGTCTGCCAGTTCCGCCACTCGGGCATATGATGGTCGCTATAGGGCTCGAACCTATGACCCCCTGCTTGTAAGGCAGGTGCTCTCCCAGCTGAGCTAAGCGACCATATTAATGGCATATTTTTATTTATTAGTTAAAACAACTAACTAATACGACCCAGAAGGGACTCGAACCCTCGACCTCCGCCGTGACAGGGCGGCGTGCTAACCAACTGTACCACTGGGCCTTATTTACTTACATTTTAATGAGCTATGATGGACCCTCGGGGACTCGAACCCAGGACCGTCCGGTTATGAGCCGGATGCTCTAACCAACTGAGCTAAGGGTCCATATCACTACATTATATGTAGCAAGCCGACGATCGGACTCGAACCGATAACCTGCTGATTACAAGTCAGCTGCTCTGCCAATTGAGCCACGTCGGCATATTAAAATGTAATGACCCGTACGAGAATCGAACTCGTGTTACCGCCGTGAAAGGGCGGTGTCTTGACCGCTTGACCAACGGGCCTTATTTAAACTCCCCGAGTAGGGTTCGAACCTACGACCCTCCGGTTAACAGCCGGATGCTCTGCCGCTGAGCTATCGAGGATTATTTCTTTTACTCTCTTGAGCACTTATGAAGTATATCATATCCATTGACTTATGTCAACACCTTTATACTTCCAAAACTAAACACAATTTTTATTTAACCTTCATTATCTAGGTCAAACCCTCGAACCGTTAGTATTGGTCACCTACACATGTTACCATGCTTACAGCTCCAACCTATCTACCTCATAGTCTCTAAGGGGTCTTACTCCTTTCGGATGGGAAATCTTATCTTGTGGTCTGCTTCACGCTTAGATGCCTTCAGCGTTTATCAGAT
>JAEXGM010000036.1 GCA_023450835.1 Bacillota bacterium
CTATTCTTTTACCGCCCCTACTGTCAGACCTTTCGCAAAATACTTCTGAAAAAACGGAAATATAATCAGCATAGGACCCGCCGCAACAATACACATGGCAAATCTTATGGTTTCAGAAGGCAGATTGGAAAGATTGATACTGATACCTGCAACCGGCGAGCTCTCGGCCATATCTTTTATAAATTGTACCTCCCTTAATATCTGTTGAAGCAAAAACTGTAGCGAATACAGGTTTTTACTTCTGATATAAATCAAAGCAGTATTCCAATCATTCCACCTGGCCAGTAAGTTTAATAAGGAAACCGTGGCTATTACCGGTTTTGACAGGGGAAGGACAATTTTATAAAACACCTGCAGCTCTCTGGCTCCGTCAATCTTAGCAGATTCAACAAGTGAAGGCGGTAATCCCTGGAAGAAAGACCTGATTATGATAATGTGAAATGCATTTGCCAGATTGGGCAGTATGTACACCCAGATATTATCCTGCAGATGCAGATATTTAGTCATTAATATATAAGTAGGAATCAATCCTCCAGAAAACAACATTGTAAAAATAATAAAAAACGTCACCGGCTTTTTATATTTGTAATTAGCCCTGGATAAGGGATAGGCCATCAAAGTCATAACAATCATACTGAGCACTGTGGCTATCAAGGAATAGATGATTGTTACTTTATAGGAATTCAGCAATTGTCCCGGGCTTTTCATAACATATTTATACGCTTCCAGTGAAATCTTTGAAGGAAACAGCTTATATCCATTGGCCAAAAGTGTCTGCTCATCTGTAATAGAGGCAGATATAATCAAGATAAACGGCACGATAAAACACAGTGAAAATAATATAAAAAAGATATTTACAGGTATATTGGCTCTCTTACTTTTCATAGTTGACTCTCCTAAAGGCATATCCTTAGCCGGTAAACAACCGCGCAGAATACTGCCGCAAAAATGTGAATTAAGTTTCAGAACAATGAGTTTTCCGGTGAAATCTTCTTAACAATCTTATTAGTCGCCACCACCATAATCAATCCGACAAATGACTGGAAAAGACCTACCGCAGTGGTGATACCGATGTCATCACCGGTCTGCAGCCCACGGTATATGTATGTGTCAATGATATCCGTTGTGGGATAGAGCAGCCCGACATTACGGGGTATATTATAGAAAAGTCCGAAATCACCTTTGATAACATTTCCTACATGGAGAATTGTCAGTACGATCATCAGCGGAACCAGGGAGGGAATTGTAATATACCTGACCTGTTTCCATTTGCTTGCCCCATCCACCGTCGCCGCTTCAAAGAGCTGTTCGTCTATGCCCATCAAAGCCGCATAATACATAATACAGTTTAACCCAACGGTCTTCCAAACATTGACCAGGGGCAATATAACGACCCAGTATTTGGGCTCCAGATACCAATCAACACTTTTGATTCCAAAAAACTGAAGAACCTGATTCAGTATGCCCATATTCGGTTCCAGTAAGATGTAAGTGATGTAGCCGACAATGACCCAGGATAAAAAATGGGGCAGTATCATGGTTGTCTGATAAAACTTTAATGCCAGTCTATTTTTTATTTCGTACAGAAGGATTGCTATCGCTACGGAACAAACAATTCCCAATATAATAAAAGCCAAGCCATATCCGATGGTATTTCTGGCAATTCTCCAGGCATCCTGGGAGGTAAAAAAGAATTTAAAATTCCGGAAGCCGACCCACTTGCTTCCTAATATGCCCAGATTGTTACGATAGTCCTTAAATGCAATGATAACACCAAGCATCGGCAGGTAACTAAACACCAGAAAAAAGAGAATACCGGGGACTAACATCACAGACAGCTCGAAATTATCTCTAAAGGTCCTCCATCTGCTTTTCCTATTTATTGTTAAATTTACTTGTTCCTTTCTTGTTTTCGCCATAAGCCCAAACACCTTTCCGTCACTTTGTATAATTATTCTTGTTCTTTCTGTAGTTCATTATATCTCTTCAACAAATCGCGAACAATAATAGATATTTAACATTACCGCAGTATTTTAACCAACCTGTTTTTAGGTTCTGATACCACTTTGGATAGGAGATATTGCTATATCCGCCTATAAGCACTTTTTGACTGAAGAGCAAAAGGCTGCTGCAAAATAAAATCCTGCGGAACGTGATGTACCTCACACTCCACAGGACCTTATTTGCAACAGCCTTTTTGCTAATCACGAAAGCCTTCCGTTTTTATTAAAGGATATTCGTGATATCGCCGATGTTTTGGATAATATCATCATATACTTCTGATTTATCCTTAACCGCTTTTAATTTCTCCAGAGCATTGAGCAGTTTGTCCGCTTTATTGTCCGAATTTGTCTTATCGTTCGGATATGTATTATCGTCCGAATTTGTATTATTGTCCATACTTGTATTATCGTCCGGACTCGTCTTCTCGTCCATACTTGCATTGCTGCTCTGGTACTCCGTCCAGACAGCTTTACAGATATCAATACTTGCATCCAGAATATACTCAAACTGCTCCTTGTTTATTATCTTCGGCTCCATTATTCTGGCTTTTACCATAAATAACTCCATCTCAATCAAAGCTTTTTTATACTGAGCCTTTTCCAGGCATTCCATCACAGTATTCAGGTCTTTTATTAACGGATTTCTAAGACTGTCTTTGATGTCCAGATTATATACATAATCCTTTAGAGCATCCGCTTGTGCTATCGCAGGCACTCCCCTTGGCCCGTAATCACTCATGCTGTGGTTCTTAAAAAATGGCATCTGGCCGAACAAAGCAAGCCCGTCCTGCAGCTCATAATTGCCGCTTCCATATCCAATAAACCCCGGATCTGTGGTCACAGCAATGTTATTCGTGCCAAGCATAAGCTCTTTTGCCCCTCTGGCACCGCTTGGCAGAGGGGTGCCATTTATCAGGCTCAGAGGGAACTTCAGGTTCACGGTCAGATTCTCATCAAATACATTGGTCGCTACAGCCGCATAAAATTCCTGGTCAAAGGTTAAAAGTTCCGGATACCTGGCAGCATAAACAGGCTTTGCCGCATAGGTTCTCACAAGCTCCAGCCTTCTGTTGGTTTCCGTATCTGCCGTATTCCATGTCATGTCAGGTTTATAGCTGTCAAATCCCCAATAGGTAGCAGAACAGTCCAGGAACAAATTGCCCTTTATCGTATTTCGTGTTCCCTGGGCTCTTACGGCAACAACATTATTCGCTTTGTCTGATCCGATATTGGCAAAGATGTTATTGTAGAGCTGAAGTGCATGCCCGTTATTATCTGTTCTGATTCCGCATACGTTAAACTGTTTGATGTATTCTCCCACCGGATAAATACCCAGATTGTAGATATAATTATTCCGGAACACGGAGCCCCTCTGCTGAGGGCTGATTTCATTGCGCGTATAGATAGCATCCATATCCAGACATTCTTTTACCGCATCGTGAATTTTATTATATTCAAAAATATGGTCATTTCCGCCAAAGTTTAAAATACAATGGGGACCGTCATAGATATCATTGTATGCAACCCTGCACCCGACGCCCTGTAAAGCGATTGCCGGGTTATAAGCCCGGTGCTGGTACCCAATTCTATGGATGGTATTGCTGATTATCGTATTTTCACTTGAGGTAAGAGTCTCATAGTCTCCCCCTGACATAAAGATACCTGTTCCGCCGATATTTTTTATCTCATTATTCTCTATTTTAAGCTTTGTCCCTCGAAATATCAGACCGCCTTGTCCAAAATTACGTATCTGACAGTTCCGGAATTCTATTCCTTCCACCCCCGGCCCGTCATCCAAAAACCCATCCCATATATGTCCGGGAAATACTTGGGCTTCCGGATAATTCGAAGGATCGGAAAGTTTAAGATAGTTCGTAGACCCGGGATCAAAGATTGCCGGATTAGTGACATTATTTTTAGTCAGGAACTCACCGTAGGTCATCATTTTATAATCTTTTGTAGTTCCCAGGGCCGCATAGCCTCTTCCTCCCTCAATGGTCATATTCGTCACTTCAATGTTTTTTGCTCCGTTAAAGTAAAATATGGGGTTGCCTATGGTGGACAGTTCTATGGTGTACTTTTTCGCGGCAAAATCCTGGGGAGGAAGATAATAAAGTTTGCCTGCTTCTCTGTCAATGTAATACTCTCCGGTCTGGTCCATCTCCTCCAGTAGATTTTCCGCAAAATACCATCCATTGGTATAATAAGTCTTTATTTTTCCTTCTTTTAGCTTGATTTTTTTCTCCGCTGTATCTATTTTCTCTACGGGGTAATAATTATTTTCATAATTGATGGACAACGTACCGCATATCCATACGTCCTTCGCATTTGCCCAGTAGGAGGGCCGCTCGTTGTCATATTTGAATGCCAGTTCCTCCGGTAGAAGATTTTTATTATCTACCGGAATGGTTCCTGTATTGGGATAGCGTGCAAGTGTCTGGTTCTCTCCGTCCACTATCAACTCGGAAGCCATATACTGCCCTTTATTAAAGTAATGATATCCCCTCGTATTCAGTACGCCGTACTCCGTGATACCATGGGCTCTTAAGTCTGCCACCACCACTTTACCGGCAGCTGACTGATCAATAATCGGAGCTTTCTCTTCATCACTAATAGGCCGGAACCAGCTTTGATCTATAGGCTTTCCTCCCGAGAGTCTGACTGTTTCCCCCGGATATGCCGTATATGTAATCTTTCCCTCCTCATAGCCCGAATCCTCCGGTCCAAAAACCAGAGAATCATAGATATAATAGGTCCCCTCCCTAAGATATACCTTTGCACCGCCTTCCGGCAGACCTCCCCCGGCAATCAGTGCTCTTACTGCCTCCTTTGCCCTTTGTATTGTCTTGAATGGAGCCTTTTTACTGCCAGTATTACTGTCATTGCCGTTATTATCAACATAGAAGCTGATAAAAGCAGCTGAGGCTGACGGCAAAGTAATATTGCCCGACGCATAGCCGGTCAAGCTCATAGATGCCGCCATAAACAGTGTTAGCATGATACCAAAAGCTTTTTTAAACTTTTTCAATTGAATCCCTCCTAAATTTAATTTATTTAATAAAGGACGTCCCATTATTAACCTTCAAAATCAAAAAACTTATGGAGCTTCATTCTATTTTCTATGCATGCAATTATTTTCTATGGATAATTAATATTTATTTATTATCTGTTTTCTGTTTTTTATGGTATTAGTACAGAAAAAGTATTCACCGCTCTGATTTATTTTAAAAAATGTTTATATTTTTCTCTCTTATATGTATAAAATTATAAATTTTTAACAAATTTCTGGCAATAATACATATTTAACATTACAGTAGTATTTTAACCTGTTAACAATAAATAAAAGAGCAGTCTCTCTCCCGTTCTTATACTGACCTTAAGACTCATTGCCAAGTTCGCATGTATTGATTCTACAAAAACCGGTCACATACAGAACTTGACAGCATTTCTTTCAGAAAGTACAGAACAGAATAACAAGACTGCTCTTTTCGTTACGATAAGCGGATAATGTTCCTTCTATATCCGTTATTTTATACAGTTATTTTTTATAACAACTCCTTATATACCTTTAATACATTTTTATAGAATATCGCCTCTATTTCGGTATTGGAAAGTCCCGCCTTTTTCAGTGCATCTGCCAGAAGCGGCATACAGGAGCCATCCTTTAGCTCATCATGCCCCGGAATACCATCAAAATCCGAGCCTAACCCGATACATTCATATCCACCGACATTACGTATATGAAGGATATGTTTTACAATGGCAGAAATTGTTCCGGCACTTTCATCTTCTCCCAGAAAGACCGGATAAAAATTCATTCCCGTAACGCCGCCTCTGCCGGCTAATTTATAAATCATATCGTCCGTTAAATTCCTTACATGAGGACAGATGCTTCTGGCATTGGAATGGCTTGCCACAAAAGGTTTCTTAGTGTGCTCAAGTACCTGATAAAAGCCTGCGTCCGACAGATGGGACACATCAATAATCATTCCCATATTCTCCATCTCCTGTACAAATTCCACTCCGAAATCGGTCAGGCCGTTTACTGTATTAGGCGTATGCCAGTCCGTCATACCATCCCTTACCGTAACATTGGGGTAGCCAATGCCATTCTCATGATTCCAGGTCAGCGTCAGCATCCTGACTCCCAGCCTGTAGAAATTCCTCAGATGGGCAAGGCTTCCTCTGGTTACCCCTCCCTCTTCGATGGTCAGCATGGCCGACATCTTGCCGTTCTTTCTATTTTCTTCAATATCTTCATAGCGAAAGACCGGAGCTATTACATCCTCGTTCAGTTTCATCTGCCTGTAATAGAGGTCAATTAATTCCAGGCAATAGGAAAGTGCGTCTTCCCATTCTTTCAGGTTCACGAACATAGCGAAGTTCTGCAGAAGGTAATCCCCTTTTTTCATCTTCTCAATGTCAAGATGCAGCTCGCTCCTTGCCAGTGTATCCGCCCTTCCTTCTTTCATTCTTGCAAATAACTCTGAGATGGTATCACAATGCATATCTATTATTTTCATATGCTCCTCTTTCCGGGTCCAAATCCCCTCTTGCTATTTTATCTGTTAAATCCTTTACTTGCGCTGTAAAATATCCCTTGAATAACCTTGATAATGCCCTATAACGCACAAATCACATTACGAAAAACGCCTTTATGTAAATATACTCCCGACCTCTACTAACCGCAGGGCAAGGTCCTCCCGGTATAACGGGTCCTCTGGGTTAAGGCTGTTAATCACCACGCCGTCACTGCCCTTTCTGGCTGTAGAGTGGATGTATCTATCCTCTCCCAGGTACATTGCCACATGGCCTCCGAAAAATAATAAATCCCCCGGTTGTTTTTGTTCCGGCGGTATAGATTTTATCGGATATCCTTCCTTGATGGACGCATCCCGGTATATGGTTATCCCATTCATTTGATATGCCATAAAGGTAAGCCCGGAACAATCTAACCCCAAGGGACTTTTTCCGCCCCAACGGTACTGGCAGCCCCTATAAGAAAGTGCCGTCTGTATGATATCATACCGCAATTTTTCTTCCTTTTCCAGCAAATAATCGACATTATATTCTCCTAATAAACCAATTTTGGCATACCCGGTTTCACCGTCCGCCAGCCCCACCTTTATATATCCCTGTGAATCTGCCTCTCCCAGTACCGAAAGAAATGCTCCTCTGCACAGGGTTATCAGAATCTCTCCTCTGACGGAAGGGACGGCAATAATATCTGCGAAAGAATTTATCACCAGCATTTTACAGGAATCCTCCCATGCCCTTACCTTACATTCCTCCCTTATCAGATTTTTATTCTGTGTATACCCCTCATAGCCGTAATCCGTTCTGATATGGCAGAATCCATTCCTCATTTCTTTTAGAATCGTGACCTTTCCTCCATAGAAATCTTCATCTAAGAGTTCACCTCTTTTGTCTGGGTCTTTTCTTAGAGGAGCAATTGCTGTATTTATAATAGCCGTATCCACGAAATATACTCTCCCTTACATATCTGCTGTTTCATCTTATTCCTGCCGCATTTTAATCATTCGTAAAAGTACATTTATCAAAGCATTGATATCCTTACAGTTCAGCCACTGTTTTATATAAAATAATTATAGCCAGCGTTACATATCCAATAACTTTGATGCGAATCATCGTCCATTTCATGATATCTTGAATTCAATATTATGCCAAACGGTAATCACCCTTTGCATAAATGCAGGTAAGTCATTTGACAAATATATCCGCCGGTGTTATATTCGTAAGTATATTTATACACAGATTACACATACCGAAAGGAGAACTTATGAGTTATATACCTACACCGGAACAAGCTTATGAAATCTTAAAAGATTACAATAAGGACGACTTTCATTTAAAACACGGCAGAATTGTAGCCGGAGTGATGGAGTATTTCGCCAAAGAATATGACCCTGAAAATACTGCCTACTGGAAGAGTGTCGGCATGCTCCATGATTTGGATTTTGAACTTTACCCTGAGGAGCATTGCATAAAATCACAGGAAATTATGAAAGAGCTTGATATAGACGAAAGCATAATACGTGCTACGGCAAGTCATGGATATCAGCTTACCGTGGATATTAAGCCTGAACGATATATGGAAAAGGTCCTGTATGCGGTGGACGAGCTTACCGGACTTATCGGTGCCGTAGCACTTATGAGGCCTTCAAGAAGCGTATCTGACCTGGAAGTTAAGTCTGTTATGAAGAAATATAAAACAACGAATTTTGCTGCCGGCTGCAGCCGCGAGGTAATAGGCCGAGGGGCTGAAATGATGGAAGTGGAGCTGACAGAATTAATTAATAAAACGATACTGGCTATGAGAGACCTGATTCCTGAAATGGATATTTAAACATTTATAAAAGCTTATAAAAAGGAGAAATACACTTTATACTTGTGTATTCCTCCTTTTTACTTCTAAGCTCCCTCTTACAAAGAATTGGCTTCTATAAGGATAAGTTCTTAATCCTACAATATTAGTTTCTTATGCTTATATATAAGTCTATTGAAACTGCAATGTAACCGTGAAGGAGATATCTTCTTCCTTCAACTGATATTTTTCAGAAAGTGCGGGCCCGCAGGAATTAGAGCCAATGCCGCTCATCTTATAATCCAGGCAAAGGACTGTCGCCTCTGTCTTTTCAAGCTCATAATTGTGTGCTTTCGCCGTAAGCTCTTCCTGTGTGTAGTTACTTGCCTGGAAAGAGAAGGGCGCTTTCGCCGTCACATGTATAGGGGTCCCAAGAGAAGAATACAGGGTTACTTCCTCGCAGCCATAATGACTGGAATTCTCCTGTGGTTTAATAGTATCCACATACATATCCGATACCTTCTGTTCAAATCTTCCGTACCAGGCAGAGCGGCGCTTATCCACATAGCTCTCTCCCGGTCCATAACCTAAGTAATTCACTGTGTCATATTTTTTAGGAAGGAATAAGCGCAGGCCGAAACGGGGCAGAAAGGGAAGTTCTTTATTTCTCTTACCGTCCATCTGTACCGTAATGGTCCCATCTGCTCCGATGAACCAGGTTACCTCCAGGTCTATGATATGCTGTATCTGAATAGCTGTAATAGCCAGTCTGCAATAAATAGCCGTAACACCATTCTCCCTGGATACTTTGGTTTCATACACTCTGGGGAAGGCTCTGTCATAGCGGGCCTCCTGCCAGGTATTACGGATATTCCGGTCATTGTCTGTGGGTGCTCTCCAGATATTGAATTCCAAAGGCCTTTCTAATAGGGACTGGTTGTTAATTACCAAGCTTTCAAAGTTTCCATGCAGTCTGTCAAAGCAATACTTAAAGTTCTCACCGGCAATAATAATTTCTGTTGTATTTTCCTCAATAATTACAGAATCCTCTGTTTTCCCGGCTGCCTTGGTTCCGTCTCCTGCTGCCGCAAAAGGAAGCGTTCTTTCTTTCAGGAACAACTGGTCAAAGCCAAGTTCATGTCCGATGGCTGTAAGCGGCCTTTCTGCCTCCTGAAGATATCTTAACTTAACAGTAACTCCGCTCTCACTGCTCTTACCCTGTAAATATTCTGCATTAAACGGTAATTTCACGACAGTTTTTTCATGAGGCGCCAAATCCGGTGCCCCCAGATTACAGGTCTCTATTACTTCTCCGTCAATAAGAAGTTCTGCCTCTATCTTTAAATAGTCTTTCAGATTAGTAAAATCCAGTTTATTTGTAAGCTCTACGGTAAACCAATCTTGGTTTACCGGCCCGTCTTTGCTGATCAAGACGGCACGTACCGGGCGGATTACATTCTTATATTCTGCCAGCGCAGGGTGGGGTATGCGGTCGGGGGACACCATACCATCTACACAGAAGTTTCCGTCATGAGGATATTCTCCGGAATCTCCGCCGTAATGGAAGACTTTACGTCCATCTGTAGTAATTCCGCGGTAAATGGCATGATCACACCATTCCCACACGAAACCGCCCACAAAACGTTCTTCTTCATAAATACAGTCAAAATAATCCTCAATATCTCCCGGTCCGTTGCCCATGGCATGAACAAATTCGCACAGCATATAGGGCTTCGGCTTGGAAGCCAGATATTCCTTTATACTCGGAACGGAAGCATACATATTACTGAAGATATCTAACATGGAAGTATCGTTGATATGTCCGCCGGACTGGCTGACACTTCCTTCATAATGCAATAATCTGGTAGGGTCGTATTCTTTTATCCAACGGCCTGTATCTTCAAAAGCCTTACTGTAACCGGCTTCATTTCCCATAGACCAGATTACAACACTAGCATTGTTCTTATCCCGGATAACATTTCTCTGATTGCGGTCTAAGATAGCTCCTGCAAACATCTCTCTCTGAACCAGGTCACCATAGGTCTCCCAGCCGCCGCCGTAAAAGCAAGTGGCACCATGGGCTTCCAGGTCACTCTCTCCCACCACATAAAAACCGTATTCACTGCAAAGCATGGTAAACCAGGGCGCATTGGGGTAATGGCTGGTACGGATAGCGTTAATATTGGCCTCTTTCATGAGTTTTAAGTCCTTTAAGGCCTGCTCTTTACTGATGGTATAACCGGTAAAGGGGTCGCTGTCATGGCGGTTCACTCCTTTAAACTTTACCTTTACACCATTGATATGAATGACATCCTTTATTACTTCAATGGTACGGATACCTACCTTCTGGTAAATTACTTCCTCTGCCGTACTGATAGTTAAGGTATACAGATAAGGCGTTTCCGCACTCCAAAGCCTGGGTTCTGCCAGATTTATTACAAGCCTTGAATTTTCTGCACTTCCTTCTGCTATTAATTTCCCGTCGGCGTCTTTCAAATTGCAGGTAACCGGCACTTCTTCACCGCTGAACTCAAAATCCACCTGTATTTCCGCTTTGGTATAATTGTCTGTCAGCAGGGTCTTAACAAAGAAATCCCGGATATGGTTTACAGGACGGCTGATAAGATATACATCACGGAATATTCCTGTCATACGGAATTTGTCCTGGTCCTCTAAATAACTTCCGTCACACCATTTCAGCACTACGACCGTAATATCATTTTCTCCTGCCTTTAGATAGGAGGTGATATCAAATTCACTGGTGGAATGGGATACCTGACTGTATCCAGCTAAAGTTTTGTTTATATATACATAAAAGCAGGAATCCACTCCTTCAAAATCCAGGTAGTGCTGCACCCTTTCCGTCTCTTGTCCCAATAGGAAACTGCGATGATAAACACAGGTGGGATTATCCAAGGGAACAAAGGGAGGATCATAGGGAAAAGGAAAATTGACATTGGTATATTGATGATGGTCATATCCATGCATCTGTATGCAGCTCGGTACAGGAATGGAATCATAGCCTTTATATGTATAATCCTCTCTTGTAAAATCTTCCACTACAAAAGGATTATCATAATACCGGAAATCCCAATCTCCATTTAACAATTGTATACGGGAGCTATTTTGAACTTCACCTGGAGCATAGGGGATATAGTAACTGCGGTTTTCTTCACAGCCTGTATGAAGAACAGAAGTATCTTCGTAAAAAGCAGGTAATTTTAATTCTGACTTTAACATATGTATTCCTTTCATCAGCATAAAATTTATTTTTCTTTTTCTGTTATACCAAAATTCTCTCAATATTTCCATACATAAAGTTGATATCTGCATGCACAAAGTTTTCATTTTCATTTTGACATCCATTTAAAATTATTATAGAATATGGATAAGATAATTTATATATAATTTGGTGTCATAAGGGTTTATCAAGAGGAGAATTTATCTTCCCAGAAAGAGGTTTTTATGCTTACCGTAGTAGGATATTATGATTGGCAGTCTGACGAAAAATCCGTATCGGATCAGGATTTTTTCGTTCATTGCTGCGGCAGATACCGCCTGGTCCATAAAGAAAAATTTCAGACAGAAAGGCCAAGTGGTGCCGCTAACTACCAGCTTATCTATCTGGCAGACGGAAAGGCTCACTTTAAGATTAATGGTAAAGTTCAGATATTAGAAAAGGGGAGCTGTGTTCTTTTTCATCCCGGGGAGCCCCAGTTCTATTATTACTATCTGGAGGAGCATCCGGATATCTATTGGGTCCACTTCTCCTGTAATACGAATAACTTATTTTTATCTCAGACCGGATGGGGAAAGGAAAATATCTATCAGGTTGGCGTACACAATAGTTATATCCATCTCTTCGACGGAATTATTCAGGAATTGCAGCTAAAACAACCGCTCTGCGAGGAGCAGCTTAAGCTGATGATGCAGCAATTACTGTTGAGAATGGGCAGAAACCGCATAAAGGCGGACAAAGTCTTTGAGAATTACAACCGAGAAGTGGAAGAAGCACTTCGTATCTTTCATCTTTCCTCCGAACAGGACTTTACTATCAAGAAATTTACAAAAGAGCGGGGACTTAATTACTACCGCTTCATTGACACCTTTACCAAGCAGGTGGGTATCTCGCCAAGGCAGTATATTATCAATATAAGAATGAGTACCGCCAAGGAACTGCTGACCAATCCGCTCTTTCAAGTCTCCGAGGTGGCACAGCTTACCGGCTATGACAACCCACTTTATTTTAGCAGACTCTTTAAAAAAGTCTGGGGAATATCACCTACGGAATTTCGGATGCAAAATGATAGAGGCTAGTCTTTCACAATGGGACGGCAATATGCCCAAAGCAGAAAGACTCATGCGCTGGTTCCAAGGCGCATTCGTTCTTTCTGCTTTGGGCATATTGCCTGTAAATATATTGTATTATTGAAACATGGCTTTTGATTCTCAAATAGTGCTGTTTATTTCTTATCGTACCCTACAACTGTCCAGATACCGGTGCTGTCCTGTCTTACAAGCTGCTTTAGATATACTTTTGATACCGGTGACTTTTTGTTATCCACTTCAATGATGATAGAACTTCCGGTATTCTTTATAATCTTAAAGTCCTCGTAAGGAATCGGGTAATCTCCGGTGATACCCTCCGGCTGTATTAAAAGGCTGGTAAATACCTGTGCTACAAAGGCCGGGTCTAATTTCCAGGGCTGATGACCGGCATCTACCTCTTTTTGTGTCTGCTCTTCTGCTTTAATATCATAATCCACCTTTACCTGAGGTGTACTTATATCTTCTTTAGGCAGGACGGCCTTTTCTCCTGTCAGCGCTTTGATAAAGACATTGATTTCATCGATGGAGCCGTTTCCAATTACCTGGTATTCCCTTCCGTTCTGATGCCAGGTGATACTGGTAATACCGGACTGCTCTCCAAAGCTTTCTGCTGTTATGCCCGTAACATTACTGTTAGCTTCCACATCGGACATTGCCGCATCGGTTATGATTTCCGCTTTCATGGAACCGATGGAGCCGGTAACTGCTCCGCTGTTCTTTGCAGTTGAATCAATTCCTCTTTCTATGACAGCTACCTTATTATCCTGTCCTTCAAGTCCGTAATAAATCTTAATTGCCTTATCTTCTGTATTGGCTGAGATTTCAGTCATCTTATAGGAGGTGGCAGAGATATCCGGGAGTTCTGCCTCCAATCCTGAAAGTTCCTTTGCCTCTTCTATGGTAGCGCATATCTGCCAGTTATCTTCCCTATTTACAACATAGCCTTTTAGATCGCCATAGGTCAGATATTCTTCCGGTATACTCTTGGTATAATCAATATCATTATAACTTACCTCATAGGCAATGCCATTTACCAGGGCAGTCTGTTTCTTAAGAGGAATGCCGGTTTTTTCATCAATCCAGATACTATAGGTATCCCCGCCCTTTGGAGTAACTTTATAAAGAACTGCTTGCTGCCCGCTGACGGTTGACTTCTCTCCTTCTGCTACCTCTGCGGCATCTTTCAGCTGCTGTACTTCTTTTCCTATTTCAAAGGTAAAGGAGTAATTATCCGGGAAAGCCGGATACAGGCTGATGTAATTATCCTCGGGTTTTAATTGCCATTTCTCTTTGTTGTTATTGGCAGTAATCAATCCCTCTTCTAATCCCTGTAATTCCTTTACATAATATCTGCCTTCCTTATCTGCCCAGACTTCTCTCACTGCCTGGATACTGCGCTCCCCGTCTCCGTTTATAGAGGTAATGGTCAACACACCGTGGTAAGCATTTGCTTTTTCATAAGCCTGCTCCATGGCATAGACAGGATTCGTACCGGTCAAATGGGAACCTTTAAGATAAAATACTCCCAGAAATACGGCTGCCGCCGCTGCCAATCCCCAGAATGCAGGAGCAAATCTTCTCCTTCTTACCACTATATTGCTGTTACCAGCCTTACCGGTCTTATCTGCTTCTCTTTCCTCTTTATAAGCCTTCCACGTATTTTCCGATAACTGCTTCTCAAAACCATCCTCCGGATATACAGGGTCCTTTAAATTCTTCAAGGCTCTGATGGTATCAGTCAATTCTTTTACTCCCTCTTCTGCCCATCCCTCCTTGCCGGGTACCTGCTCCTGATTTAATTTATCAATATAATCTGAAATAAACCTATCTTTTTTCATCTTAATCACCATACCCTTTCCAATACGCCTCATGTTTGCGCCGAGGATTTCGCAGGCACAAACATGTGTGTGAAAATTATCTTTTTAATTTTCACACTAACTCCTTTCGTGAATATCCAATCTTTGATTAGATATTCCATTCCGCTTCTACCTTTCCCAGGCATTTGCCTTTAGAATCCCCGCCAGCTTCTCTAATGCCCGAAGCTGTATCACTCTTATATGGGATTCCTTTTTCTTTAGTATAGCGGCTGTTTCTTTCACGGAGTAACCCTTTAATATCCTAAGTTCAATTACACGCCTCTGGTCTTCTTTCAGGTTCTCCAAAGCTTCCTTTAAAGTCTGCCTTTGTTCCGAAGTCTTCGTAAAATCCTCTTCCATCGCCGCCAAATCAAGTTCTTCTATATCAACGCTTACCGGCTCTTTTTTCTGTTTTCTCCATTCATCTCTGATCAGATTCAACGCAATAGCTTTTAGATAAGCACTGTAATTTTCTATTACCGCATATTCATTTCTTAAATAAACCATTGCTTTTGCATAGGTTTCCTGGGTGATATCCTCTGCCTCTTCCCTGTTACCGACCTTGTAATAGATAAATCGGTATACCTCCCGCCAGGTATCCATGCACAGCTTTTCTATCCATTTTTTTAATTCTTCCTCTGTACCAGAACTATCCATGACGTACTTTGATCTTTCCATTTCTTCCCTCCCTTTTTATCTCTTCATAAGTATAGACGAAAAAAACATACAAAACGTTACACTTTATTCACGTTTTGTATGTTTTTTATTTTAACCCCTTTTGTGAATATCAAATCTTCGATTTGATATTACTGCCCTTTTCAACGTGCCTCATGTTTGCGCCGAGGATTTCGCATGCACAAACATGTGCGCTATTCTCCAGTTCCTTCAATGGAATCTCCCGTATCTTCATCGGTGTTATGAGGCGTTATATTGGTATTTCCCTTATTTTTCTCAAATTCCTCTGCTGCCGGGTCCTTTATATTAATAATCCGTTTCCACTCCTTGGAGTCTGCAACCTTGGCAGTTTCCGAGCGGTTTCGGTACAGGAACTGTACGATTTCATAGCAGTCCACCCAGATTTCATTATTCCCCTCTTTCTGGGATTCATCAAAAATCAGCTGCAAGCCAAAATGCAGGTGGGGTGTGTCGATATTATTGACATTCTCCGTAGTGCTGTAACCGGTCCGCCCCAGATATCCGATGACGTCTCCGGCCTGAACGATGCTTCCTACTGCCAGCTCTTTATTATAAGGATAATTCTTTCTAAGGTGGGCGTAATAATAGTAACGCTTTCCGTCAAAGCTTCTGATACCGATTCGCCAGCCTCCATACCGGTTCCAGCCAAGGGCTTCCACATATCCGGATTCTACCGCAATTACCGGTGTTCCTACCTGGCCCATCATGTCATGTCCCAAATGTTTTCTTTTATAGCCATAGGTTCTGGATACTCCGAAATCATCAAAATCACTGTACGGAAAATATTTTGCAAGAGGCAGGTAAGCCTTCAAGCCATACTTCTTTACCCATATTGTTTTCTGTGCATCATTGGGGTCCGGCACTTCTTCCTCATATTCTCCAACCATGCCTCCAAGCACCGCAGAATAGGCTTCCAGATAATAAGAATAGTATTTCAAATCACTTGTCAGAGCTCCCATGGTAGTCTCGCCGCTTTCCAATTTTTCAGCAAGGCCGGTAAGGTCTTTCTCCTTATATCTTGAAAAGTCTCCGCCGTAGCGGGTGCCAAGATATGCTAAGAGTTCTATCCAGTTTAACTTGACAGTTTGCGTTTGAGACGCAATATCCAAATCGCAGGCTTTCCCCATAGCCTCTGAACAGACATCAAAATCCACCCATTTTATGTATTTCTTTTCTGAATCCCCCGAACTTGCCGTAAGAAAACGCGGCAGAAAGGTTTCCTTCATAAATTTTTTAATACCGCCGCTGTTGTTGCTGCCAAATACAATAATACAAATGGCTGCCAGCACCAGCACGGCTTCTATGATTATCCCACGCTTTAACCTATTCATAAAAAGAAAGCCCTCATCCATAAACTGTAGTAACATTTTATGTCATGAGGGGATTTCTTAGCACTGATTATCCAATTTTCTATCTTAGGTAGGCATGCTTTATCCATCCGCCTTTTGCAAAGCGCAGGCCAAAACAGACTCCCCGGAACAGCCAGTCAATGGTCATAGCGACCCATACTCCCAGTACTCCCATCTTAAGGCCGCTCACAAGGAAGTAGCTGAATCCGATTCGCCATACCCACATGGAGATAATAGAGATGGTCATGGTGGTTTTTACATCATTGGCAGCTCTCAAGGCATTTGGCAGGGCAAAGGATAAAGGCCAGATGATACAGCAGCAGATACAGTGATAGATTATCAAAGTCAGGGTGGTCTTTTCAGACGGACCGGACAGGGCAAAAATATCCACGATCGGTTTCCTTAACAGAAAGATACCGATATTCAATACACCAAGAATCAGATAGCAGAGCTGCATCAGCTTTACCGTATATTTCTTAGCCTGAGCGATATCTTCCGCTCCCACGCATCGCCCGACTACCGTAATCATTGCCAGGCCCATAGCACTGCCGGGTATCAATGCGAATCCTGCTATGGTGCCTGCTACACCATTTGCCGCAATTGCCACGGCTCCAAGGCTCGTAATCAGCCCCTGCACCAGAATCTTGCCAATCTGAAAGATACTGTTTTCCAACCCGTTTGGTACACCGATATTTAATATACGCTTTATCATCGGGAAATTAATCCCCGCATGCAGGATGTTACTTACATGAATGGTATTCTTCTTACTCTTAATCAGAATGTAGATAATTACGGCCGAAGCCGCTCTTGCCACCAAGGTGGGAACCGCAACCCCTTCCACTCCCATATGCAGTAAGAATACCATAATAAAAATACCTGCCACATTAATAAGATTCATAACTATGGAAACATACATGGATATTTTGGAGTTTCCCATAGCACGAAACAAAGCTGCGCAGGAATTGTATACCGCCAGAAAAGGAAAAGAAAAGGCCGTAATAGTAAAATAAATGGTGGCACTTCTCATAATATCTTTACCCGGGTTCCCGTATATCACTCTTAAGATATGTTCATTTCCAATCAGAGATATTCCCATAATGATAAGTGCGAAAAACAGGGTTGTTATGATAAGCTGACCACCGGCTTTACTGGCATTGTCCTCTTCCTTCTTTCCCAAATACTGAGAAGATACCACCGCCCCTCCCGTTGCCAGGGAAGAAAACAGGGTTATCAAAAGAACATTTAAAGTATCTACAAGAGATACTCCGGCAATTCCCGCCTCCCCGGCGGCTCTGGATACCATCATAACATCCACCAGCCCAACGGATACTGCGAGAAACTGTTCGGCAATCAGAGGCAGAATCAGTTGAAAAAGCTGCTTTCTGGTAAATAACATAATAAATAACCCTTCCTTGGTAAATTATATGTAAACCGAGTGTTAACAACAGTTAAAGTCCATTATGAATCTCAAAAAATAAAATTACAATATGGTATCCCGCTAAAATTCATGTAGTATCTTATTCAAAAAATTTTTATATTTTCTTATTGACATTAACGCAACGTTAAGGTTTATGATGATTACAGAGTTGGTAGTAACCATCGTCCTGCATAAGAGAGACAGCATAAGCTTGCAGTCAAATGCTGATTATTCAACGCAGCGGGAAGGTCGGTCACCTTACTCTAAGTGCGCGCGCTAAAACCTATTAACCAAATACTGACCATGCCCATCCAACGCACCGCAAGACCGTGCCGAGGATTTCGCAGGTACAATCTTGTGTATGAAAATTATCTTTTTAATTCTCATACTATGAACAGAATCAGCTGCAGGTTCCAGCTTTTCTTATATTTGCCCCAAACTGAAGGAGGACTTATGGAATACAGTATATTAAAATTAAGCAAAACTGCCGGCATCAGTACAAGAACTTTGCGGTACTACGACAGCATTGGACTGCTAAAGCCTTTAAGAATCAACTCATCCGGTTACCGCATTTACGGAGAAAGAGAAGTTTCCCTTCTTCAGCAGATATTATTCTATAAAGAGCTGGGCTTTGGTCTTGAAGATATTCATACCATCCTTTCACAGCCGGATTTCGATAATCTAAAGGCTTTAAGGGAACACCGTGAAAAACTGCTGGCTGAAAGAACAAGACTGGATTTACTAATTACTACCGTTGACAAAACAATTGATAGCGAAACAGGGAGGAATACCATGAGTGATAAAGAAAAATTTGAAGGCTTTAAGAAAGACCTTGTAAAAACCAACGAAGAGAAGTACGGAAAAGAAATCCGTGAAAAATACGGCGATAAAGCAGTGGAAGAATCCAACAAAAATATGCTTAACCTCTCAAAAGAAGAATATGAGCACTGGGAAGAGCTAAGTAAGCAAGTTATACTCGCTTTAAAAGAAGCCTTTGCCACCAATGATCCAGGAAGCGAAAAAGCCCGGGAAGCAGTACGTCTTCACAAGGAATGGCTTATCATCAGCTGGGGCAATGCAGTCTCCTACACCCCGGAAGCCCATGCCGGTCTTGCGGATATGTACGTGGCAGACGAACGCTTTAAGGCCTACTATGACAAGGAACAGGAAGGCCTGGCAGAATTCTTCAGAGATGCCATCCATCTCTATACCGGAATACAGAAGGCATAGCGAAATTAATGTTTTGAATCATATCCAAAAACTTCTGACATAAAATACTAAGCTTAACTAATAAAGAAGGATTCCTTTCACCTGATTAAACTTCGGTGGAAGGAATCCTTAATCTTTTAATACCGCCGATTGCTTCACTTCTTTTCAAATTCCGCAGTCTTTGTATCGATTAAATTCTCCAGATATTTTCTGATTTCATCTTTGTTGCTAATTCGATAATGCCCATTCATTGGCCATCCGGGGGTAAGCATAGAAAAGACATAGGTTTTATCCGTATCATAGTATATTTCAATATCAATACTTGGATCACCGCCATTTATTGACATACTTACATACTTATCTGCAAACATATGATCCGGTATGGATACACCGTGGCGGAACTTTGATTTCTCAAGTATCTTAACAAGTCCGTTTACTTCTTGTTCATTCAATTCATAATTGGAGATGCCATTCCCCATAGCTTTGTCCAAATAGGCATGCACCTCATTTTCTTCCCTTGTGTGAAATGTTCTTGGCCAGAAAAAATAGCATAATAGCATTACCAGCAGCAAGATTATTACTATATGACCCTTTTTTAACTTTTTCATTTACTCCCCACAAATCCTTGCTTCTATTAATTACTTCGTAACTTTTATTGTAATATATTTGGTCAGACCATTCGCCTGGGCTTTGATCTTTACAGTACCTGTTTTCTTTGCTGTTACCAGTCCGTTTTTACTTACAGTGGCTATTTTAGTGTTGGAAGAAGAATAGGTTATTGTCCTAGAAGCTCCTATCAGCAATTTGGGCTTAATGGTATATTTCTTCCCAGCCTTTAAACTTACATTATATTTATCAAAGGTCAAAGAAATTGATTGAACCGTCAGATTATAATATATCGATAGCTCAGGATTATCTATAGAAGTTGCTGTTATAACAGTTGCACCAGGCTTTATACCGGTTACTTTTCCATCTTGAGATACTGTGGCAACTTTTGTGTTAGAGGATTTCCACTGGAATTTTTTATTTGCTGCCCCATCCGGCAGTGCCACCGGATTCACTGTCATGGAGGAATTCATGTACATAAACTGATACATACCTTCAAAATAAGCATACTGCACTTTATCCGAACCCTTATCTATCAGCATGTAGTCAAAGCTATAGATACCTGGGGAAAATCCATTACCCCTGGCAACTTTAATATAATAAGTGCCCTCTTCCCAGTTGAAGCTGATCGGTTTTGAAAGCATATAGGGTCTATAAATCTCCTGATTATTGCTGTCATATATTGCGAAAGTATCATAAGAGAGGGAACTTCCTTTGCTGGAACCCCCTTTGTTATAGTCAGCAGGTATTAATACAAAGTTCTGGTCTTTCCCGATATCAATAGAATAAATGTCCACATCATCATCCTCGGAAATAAGCCCTGTAACGGTACCCCCTGTTAATTTCATAGCCTGCTCAAAAGTTTGATTAGGCTCTGTTTCCGTATTATTAGCGGGTTCAAAGTTTGCTTTAATCGCATACTCTCCGTTAGGACTTGCTCCTGTCACCGTATAATAATAAGTGCCGGCTTCAAGGAGAAGGTTTAATTCTTCATATTCACCGGAATCAAGATACTTATAATAATTCTTATTGTAAGTTGTTTCAAAATAAACTTTTGAAAGGTCTTCCTTCATAAAAGAACATTTCACATTATAGTCCGGCCTTATCTCAACTGCTAATCTCCCTGCCTCCGGTAAAACAATTTTATAATAGCGGGTTGTCTGTTCCTTTGTTGCAGAAGCATTAAACCAATCGCTGTTAAGCTTAAGGGGAAATACTGCAACCCCATTATCTGCCTTTATCGGAATAACGCTGCTAACTGTAAAGCACATAATAAGCAAGGTTGTTATGAATCTTTTTATATACCTTTGTCTTTTCATAATTTCTCCTTTCGTGAATAGCAAATCCGCGGCTCTACTTTCACCATGCATTTCCATATTATTTACAAACTATGGCAAAGCCATGTCAAAGAAATTAGGATATCATTAAGGCTGCCCGGCCATTAGAGCATACAGAGTCACCCATTTATTTACCTTCCCCGGTTTTCCTGCCTTAAAACAGGGATTCGTTTTCGTTTTTCCCAGCACAAATCTGCCATCTTCCAGTTTTTTTGTATGGAGATATTCATAGGCAGCCTGACAATTCCTATCAGTATCCTTTCCTAATATATGAATGGCATAGAGGAGATTTTGAATTCCTGTCTTTATGGCATCAAGCGGATAATAGGTATCCTCCATTCCTTCTACTACGAGCCTTTGAGGATTATCTGTCCGAAAGATTAGATTTCGTTTGAGAAAATAATGAACCAGCTCATTTTCACAGGGTATTTCCATTTCTTTTTGT
Source organism: Bacillota bacterium (assembly GCA_023450835.1). Taxonomy (GTDB): domain Bacteria; phylum Bacillota; class Clostridia; order Lachnospirales; family Lachnospiraceae; genus Anaerocolumna. The sequence continues at coordinate 21,573 of JAEXGM010000036.1, forward strand.
TTCATTTCCGCTATTAGAAGGAGGTAATTGGCGGTTATTCTGGCGCAGCTTTTATGAGGTAACTTAGGGTCATTTATCTTTTTATTCTTACTGATACAGCCAAATCCGCCGTCTTCTTTTATTTTACCAAGGGCACAATATATTTCTGTTTTTACATCCTCCCATTCCTCATATCCTAATTTCACAAGATTTCGCAGTAAGAGAGCCTCCCCGCACATAGGGTGAAAGCCGGTGTCCTTGATTAATTTTCTGACCTCCTCATCCATCTCAAGATCTTCTCTGGTCAGTCCCCATTCCGCAAAGGAAGTCAGGGCATCGTAACTTGACCAGATTTTCTCTTCTTTTAATGAGTTCATCGCTTTTAGAAAAATAGGCGCAGCAAAGAGTGCAGCTTTTGCCTGCTGCACTTCTACACTCTCTTTCGGATATTTTAGACATTCTGTCAAAGTCCTGTATCTTACTTCCGGACTTTCTTCTTCCAAAAGCCACTCTATTATTTTATCCTTACCGGGTTCTTTTTGTACCGCTTCCGAATTCATAAATTAACTCCTTTTCTACGATAGATTCTGAATATATAGTACACTGCTAAACCTGACAGCTCTATGTCATATTAGCTCTGCATATTTTACTTTCCTCTCAGGTGTAGAATTGGAGTACCTTATTAACTCTGCTGTTCCTGTTCCTTTTTATTATAATTATTATTGGTAGTATTCCCGCAATTGTTTCCAATACCAAACTTAACGGGAGATAATAAAAATCCAAGTATTATTCCTGCTAATAAACATACTACACTTATTAAAAACACTGTTAATTTCCTCATACCAATCACCATACCTTTCTCAAATCCTGCAAATTAACTTACAGTCACCTATTCATTCCTTTATTCTTAAGAGTAAGTCATATAAAAGTAATCCATGCAATACCGCTTACTTCTTCTGCTATTGAAAGCGGGCTGCCAAAAACCAGAATTGCTGCGGTAACACAGCTTACAAAGCCTATTACTATCTTCCTTTTCATGACCTCTCCCAATAAACCCCCTGTGTTTCATTCATCTTATGAAACAGAATAAATAAAAATCCCCCTGCAAAATATCCCTTAAGAGAATATTTTGACAGAAGGATTTTCCATATCCCTACTATTAAATTAATCTATCTTATACCATTTTGCAAGTATTATTCTGCCTTTATTTAGGCGGTCTCTTCAAACTGTGAATTGTAGAGGCTTGCATAGAAACCATCCTTCTTTAAGAGCTCTTCATGGTTACCCTGTTCTACAATATCGCCGTCTCTCATTACTAGGATAAGGTCCGCATCACGAATGGTTGATAATCTGTGAGCGATAACAAAGCTGGTCCTTCCTTTCATCAGGTTATCCATCGCCTTCTGAATTCTTACTTCTGTTCTGGTATCAACGGAGCTGGTAGCTTCATCGAGTATCAGAATCTTAGGATCTGCCAGAATAGCTCTGGCAATGGTCAGTAACTGCTTCTGGCCTTGAGATACATTGCTCGCTTCTTCGTTCAACTCCATCTGATAACCGCCGGGAAGTGTCTGGATAAAGTGGTGAGCATGAGCGGCCTTTGCTGCTGCAATAACTTCTTCATCCGTAGCATCTGCTTTACCATAACGGATATTTTCCATAATGGAGCCGTTAAAGAGCCAGGTATCCTGTAATACCATACCAAACATCTGACGAAGTTCACCGCGGTTAAAGTCTTTGATGTTGTGTCCGTCTATTAAGATTTCACCGGAGTTTACATCATAGAAACGCATTAGCAGTTTGACCATAGTGGTCTTTCCGGCTCCGGTAGGTCCGACAATGGCAATCTTTTGTCCGGGTTCGATCTTTGCGGAGAAATCGTTGATAACAATCTTATCCGCATTGTAACCAAAGTGCACATGATCAAATTCTACCCTGCTGTTTACTGTCTCAGTATTTACAGGATTAGCAGCAAATTGGTCTTCTTCCTCTTCATTTAAGAACTCAAATACTCTTTCTGCCGCTGCAGCTGTCTGCTGGAGCTGTGTGGATATCTGTGCAATCTGTGCGATAGGCTGGTTAAAGCTTCTTACATACTGTATAAAGGACTGGATATCACCAACTTCGATGGTCTTCTTAATTACCAGATAACCACCTAAGATAGCTACTGCTACGTATCCGAGGTTTCCTACAAAAGTCATGATAGGCATCATCATACCGGATAAGAACTGAGATTTCCAGGCTGAATTATAAAGAGTTCCATTAGCCTTTTCAAACTCTTCTATGACCTGTTCTTCACCATTAAATGCTTTTACGATGTTATGACCGGAGTATACTTCCTCCACCTGGCCGTTTACATGACCCAGATATTCCTGCTGAGACTTAAAATATTTCTGGGATTTCTTCATCATAAGCGCAATTAAAAGAGAAGAAAGCGGAAGAGTCAGAATAGCTACCAGGGTCATTCTTCCGCTGATAGATATCATCATAATAGTAATACCAATAATCTGGGCTATAGCTGTGATAACCTGGGTAATACTCTGGTTCAAACTCTGTCCTAAAGTATCCACATCATTAGTCACCCTTGACAATACTTCTCCGACAGTCTTAGTTTCAAAGTAATTCATGGGCATGCGGTTTATCTTCTGGGAAATCTCTTTTCGCATCCTGTAAGTAATCTTCTGGGTTACACCGGACATAATGTATCCCTGGACAAAGGAGAAGATGGAGCTTACTACATAAAAGCCCAGAAGGATAAGAAGGGTCCTTGCAATCTTGTCAAAATCAATGCTTCCCGTTCCCTGCAATTTTCCCATCAGTCCTGAAAAGATATCTGTAGTAACATGACCCAGAATCTTTGGTCCTACGATGAAAAATATCGTACTTCCTATTGCAAATAGGATTGCTACAATAATACTGATTTTAAAAGCAGATATATATTTTATTAACTTTGATATGGAACCTTTAAAATCCTTTGCTTTTTCTGTCGGTCCCCGAAATCCCGGACCACCGCCCATAGGTCCTCTGGGAGCTCCTGCGGGGCGTGCCGTCTGTACATTTTTTTCATCACTCATATGCCAATTCCTCCTTTGACAACTGTGATAACGCAATCTGGTTATAGACATCACAGTTCTTTAATAGTTCTTTATGAGTGCCTCTACCGACAATCTTGCCTTCATCCAATACGATAATCTGATCTGCATGCAGAATAGTCGAGATTCTTTGCGCTACGATAATAATAGTCCTATTCTTAATTTCTTCATTAAGAGCTTTACGAAGTGACACGTCTGTCTTATAATCCAATGCAGAAAAACTGTCATCGAATATATAAATTTCCGGATCTTTTGCAATTGCTCTTGCAATGGAAAGTCTTTGCTTTTGACCACCGGATACGTTACCGCCGCCCTGGGATATCTGAGCCTGATATTTCTCTGTCTTTTCTTCGATAAAATCAGTAGCCTGCGCAATACGGACAGCCTTCTTCATCTCATCTTCAGTGGCATTTTGTTTTCCGTATTTGATATTGGATTCGATAGTTCCCGTAAAGAGCACGCCCTTTTGAGGTACGAAACCAATCTTATCCCTTAATTCATGCTGCGTTATATCTCTAATATCAACGCCGTCTACCAAAATACTTCCGCCGGTCACATCATAGAATCTTGGAATTAAGTGTACCAGGGTGGATTTACCGCTTCCGGTACTTCCGATAACAGCTGTGGTCTTACCTGGCTCTGCTGTAAAACTGATGTCATCTAATACATTATCGTCTGCATTGGAATATTTAAAGTTAACAGACTTAAATTCCACATATCCCTTTTTATCCGGTGCAAAAGACTTGGATACGGAAGGATCGTGAATGGTTACCTTTGAATTCAATACCTCCCATATACGTCCTGCTGCAACACTCGCTCTGGGAAGCATAATGGATATCATGGAGAACATCAGGAAGGACATGATAATCTGCATGGTATACTGTAAGAATGCCATCAGATCACCGACTTGCATCTCTCCGTTATTAACACCATGAGCACCGGTCCAGATGATGAGAACGGATACACCGTTAAATACAAGCATCATAAGAGGCATCATGAAGGTCATGGCTCTATTTACAAAAAGGTTATTTTTTGTTAAATTCACATTTGCAACGTCAAATCGTTCTTCCTCCGGTTTTTCCTTATGGAAAGCACGAATTACAGAAAGTCCCGTCAGTATTTCTCTGGTTACAAGATTCACACGGTCTATTAATTTCTGTATAGACTTAAATTTCGGCATGGCCACGATAAACAATGTGCCAATAATCATAATAATAATAACGACTGCCAGAGCAATAATCCAAGTCATGGATACATTGGTATTTAATACCTTTACAATGCCTCCTATGGCAAGAATCGGTGAATAGAATACAATTCGAATCAGGAACACCAGCATTCCCTGAATCTGCTGGATATCATTGGTACTTCTTGTAATAAGGGAAGCGGTTGAAAAATGGTCAAATTCCGCATTTGAGAAACTGACAACCTTTCTGAATACCTGGCCTCTTGCCTCACGTCCTAATTTGGCTGCCATTCTGGAAGCGAAAAAGCCTACCAGTACGGTAGAAATCATGGCAATAAGAGCTAAACCAAGCATCTTTAATCCGGTAAACAGGATAAAGTTCGTCTGGATTTTATCCGTATCCATTCCCAGTGCCGTATATTGATATTTTACAATTGCCGCAGCACTCTGGCTCTTTAAGGAATCCTGTATGCTATCTATTTTATTTGTGATTGGCTCCAGTATTTTAGCTGATTGCTCTTTGGGCAAAGAAATTATCATTGCTACTAAAGGTGCACTTTGAAGTTCTGCCGGAACCATCTTAGCAACTGCATCCTTTAACTTAGCCATATCGTCGCTTTCCATTGATAAAGAGCCAACAATTAACATGGGGTCATCCAGAATCTGATTTAAACTGTCTTTTTGTTCTTTGTTTAAATCCTTTAATACGTAAATACTTTCCTTCTCCAGGGCAGGATATTTATCAAGATAGTCCTTGTATTCATCCGCGGATACGGAATCCTTTGTCACTAATGTATAGGAATCCAATACTTGCTGCTGATCCTTATCCTCTACAAAATACAGGACCGCCTTCATATAGTTCTCCTCTATTGCCTCAGGAACTGCACTCTTGATTCCTCCTCCCTGAATACCCACATCTACAATTTCGGAGGTGTAAGTAGGAAGTGTCAAATCACAGTAAGCCTGTAGCCCTAAAAGAGCAATGACTACCAGCATAATTGGCCATGAGGATTTTAACAGCTTAAATAATTTTAACATAGCTGCTCCTTTCTGATATGTTTTCTGTTACTTTCGGGATTAAGAGGCATCGTCCTCTCTTGTTTCTTTTAATACCTGATTCATAGCTTCATACAGCCTGCCAAGTATAAGAATCAGAGTTCTGGTGTCATCTTCCCCCATTTTTTTAATTGTCTTATCCGTAAATTCATGCATTTTCTTTGTTGAATCCTGGATAATATTTTTTCCAGTTTCCGTCAGGACTATATATACAACTCTACGGTCCCTGGTATCTGTTATTCTTTCAATATAATTTTTCTCTTCAAGACCTTTTAACATTTTAGATGTGGCAGACTTGGTAGAATGAACCATTTTACAGAGCTCACTTACACGGATACCAGGTTCACCCTCTTTCCTGTTATCCCATTTTTCCTCCTGTTCCCCATGCCTGCAGCCACCATGGTTAATGGCTCCTAACATCATAAACTCCCCCGGATAGAGTGTCCTGCTGCTATGCAACTTTCCCATCAGCTTACGTACATTATTAAAAGAAGTAAAAAGCTCATGTATCATTGATCCTTCCATGTTTCCGTCATCCCGTATATCTGCCATAATTGTTTCTTTCCTCCTTAAGAACTTCCGGTATCAAGCTCTTATTCTGCGTCAAAAGTATTTTAGTTGACTTGCTCAACTGTTGAGATGTTCAACGATTATTATAGTTCTTTTTTGGATGAAGTCAATATAACTTTTTAAAAATAGCAGATTTCATAACTTAAATCTTTTATGATAAGTATTTGCTCTCATAATGCACAAAATACAATTAGATTATGCCACTTGCAAAAAACAGAGTTTTAAGCACTTGACAAATTATGTTGCTATAGCTATTATTAATATAGCTACTATGTGTGGAGGTGTTTTTGGGCATGCAATATGACTATACAAATTTAATTGGATTTAAAATTATAAAAGGTGAAGTTCTGATAAAAAGGAAGCTTCTTAATGCTTTTATTGAGAAGGGATACACGATTACTTTTGAACAATGGACAGTTTTAAATGTATTATATGCAGAACCTGGTATAATCCAAAGCGAAATTGCCCAAAGGACATATAAAGATAAAACAAATGTCACCAGAATTCTGGATGTACTGGAAAGGAATGGGTACATTGTCAGGGAAAACAGTAAGAAGGACAGGCGGATTGCATGTATCTATCTTACAGATGCGGCCCAAAAAATGTTTGTTGATTTAATACCTTATACGGAAGAAATTAACGAGAAATTTCGTCAGGGAATCTCCGATACGGAGTTAAATCTTTTTAATGATATTCTTGAACGGCTTTGCCAAAATGCTGAATAAGCATTTTATGTATAATAGTTGTTATAGCTATAATTGATATATCTACAAATTAGAAAGGATGAATTGATACTATGGTAAAATTATCACTAAAAGAGTTATTCGCATTCAAATTTATAATGGGAGAAAAAATCTATCAAAGGTGGTATGGGAGATTTCTGTCTTTTGGCATTGATTACTGGAGAATAAAAAGGGTAATCAAAAGAATTAAGAACTGGACACAGTGGTGTGCGGAATGGACAAAAGAGGGGGATTGCCTTTACACAAAAGCTGAAGAAGCTCTCAGAGAAAACTCTTTCTCCAAAGCCAAAGCACTATTTCATGAAGCAACAGCCTGTTATCATATCGGTCAGCACATTTTTTTCATTGACACTCAGCAAAAAGAAGCCTCACAGGAAAAAGCCAGAGTAAGTTATAAAAGAGCAATTGAACTATACAGCGAAAAAGAGAGACCCATAAGAATTGATATTCCGTTTAAGGAGGCTAAAATACCGGGATATCTGAGACTCTCCGATACTCCTGATAGACCGCTTATTATTTTTATAAATGGGATGGACAATATTAAGGAGGCCGAGGGTCATGCACAGGGATGTATCTTCAAAGAAAATGGATTTAACTTTTTTACTTTTGACGGGCTGGGACAGGGCGAGCTGTGGAAAAGCCTGAAATTTGATTCTAAACAATATCACGTGGCTGTATCGTCTATTATAGACTGGTTTGAAGCCAACCAAAATTACCGGATTGACATGAAGAGAATTGCGCTTATTGGTTTTAGTTTAGGAGGATATCTGGCACCGGAGTCTGCTGCCTGGGATAAAAGAGTAACATGCGTGGTCGGAAATAGCGGACTAATCTTTACCGGAGGGTTAAAGGGACTGAAAAAACTGAACCCCATTTGGCAGCGAGGTGTAACCTACATGACAGGATGCCAAACCCTGGAACAGGCAGTCAGCCTATTTGACTGGGATATTGAAGATGCTCCTCCGCTTCAGATTCCGCTGCTATTTTATCATGCCGGCAAAGATGAAGTAATGCCTTCTCCCAAGCTGCATACGGATAAAATTATGAAGTGGGCAAAAGGTGAAAAGACATTAAAATATTACGAAGATGGGGAACATTGTACCCAAAATTATCTGGATGAAGTGTTTCCTGAGATAGTTGATTGGCTGAATAAAAAGTTAATATAGCAAAATAAGAAGGGACTGCCATGCAGCAGCATATCTTACTGCGTGACAATCCCTTTCCTTACTTTTATTTGACATCTGTCTTCTCACCCGGAAAAGCTCTATAGATACGATGCCGCTCTCCTGGCCAAAATCACAGTCCCAAGGAACGTTTTATTACTGCTACAGTCTCTCCGGCATCCTTGGCATAGCCATCCGCACCGATTTCATCTGCATAACTCTGGGTTATCACCGCACCTCCGATGATAACCTTGGCCTTCATGCCGGCTTCATTCTTCATAGCAATAACCTTTTTCATTTCAAGCATCGTGGTAGTCATGAGGGCGGACAAGGCAATAACATCCGCATCATGCTCCTTCGCTGTTTCAATAATTTTCTCCGATAAAACATCTTTCCCAAGGTCAATTACATCAAACCCATAATTTTTCAGCATCAAAACTACCAGGTTCTTCCCAATATCATGCACGTCGCCGGAGACAGTTGCAATGACTACCGTTGCCAGCTTTTTCTTCTCCTCTTCCCCTTCCTGCAGCAGGGGTTCCAGATAATCAATGGCTGTTTTCATAGTCTCGGCTGAGGAAATTAACTGCGGAAGGAAGTATATCTGCTTATCGAACAGTTTTCCTACTTCGTTAATAGCAGGTATTAAAAGTTCATCCAGAACAAAAGAAGGTCTTACACCTTCTGCCAATGCTTCCTTCACAAGATTAATAACTTCCCGCTTCTTTCCCTTAATTACCGCTTCATAAACCTGATGAAAAGTTTTTGTTTTAAAGGCTTCCGGCAGATTCTCCGTATCTGCCTTGGCTTCTCCCTGCCTTCCAGAAGTATTATTACTTATATTGCCCGCATTTTCCTTACGGGTAATTACTGAGGCAGGCCGTTCTGTGACCCTGTTGATATAACGGATATCCGCATCTTCCTTTGCTGACAAAAGGTCCGCCGCAAAAGCCGTATTCATTAACAGTTCCTGAGAGGGATTCCCTATTGCCATGGTCAGACCTTCTTTGATGGCAAGTGCCAGAAAGGTGCTGTTTACAAACTGTCTCTCCGGCAGACCAAAAGAAATATTTGAGAGTCCGATTACCGTAGCCAATCCCAGTTCTTCTCTGCAATAACGAATTGTTTCAAGAGTCTGCAAGGCTGCGGCTTTGTTAGCACCTACGGTATTTACAAGCCCGTCCACTACGATATCTTCTCTTTCCAGATCATTTTCCTCAGCCGCCTGCAAAATGGTATGGATGATTTCTTTCTTTTCCTCTATATCTTTTGGAAGCCCTTTATCCGATAAGGGCAGGAGGATAAACATCGCCCCGTATTTTTTGGCTATGGGCAGGAGCTTTTCAATCTTCTCCTTTTCCAGGGAAATGGAATTGATAAGAGCACGCCCGGGATAGATACGGAGGGCGGCTTCCATCACACTGACATGACTGGAATCTATGCATAAAGGCAGATTAGAAAATCCGGTGATTTCATACACTGCATTTACCATGGTTTCTTTCTCATCAATACCGTTCATACCCATATTCACGTCCAGGATATCCGCGCCGTCCTCTTCTTGCTTTCTTGCAAAGTCGGTAACCATCTTAAAATCACCCTGACGGAGTTCTTCCTGCAAGGCCTTCTTTCCCGTAGGATTAATCCTCTCACCGATTATCAGGAACTTTCCTCCATCCGGTATCTTCAGTGCTCTGCGTTCAGTCGTCAGTATCCGCTCTCTTTCAGGGGCGCCGGCAGGGGGCGTGAGATTACGGACTGCATTGTGAAGGGTCTTAAGATGAATTGGAGTAGTTCCGCAGCACCCGCCGATAATTCCGGCACCGGCTTCTACAAGCCTGACTGTCTCTCTTGCAAATTCCTCACTCTCCATGGTAAATACTGTCTCGTCATTTATCAACTGCGGCAGCCCGGCATTGGGTTTTGCAATAATGGGAACCGTGGCGTAGCGCTTCATTTCCTTTACAATCTCATACATGCCTTCCGGGCCGGTAGAACAATTGACGCCCACGGCATCCGCTCCCATCTTCTGAAGAACTGTAATGGCAGTTACAGGGTCGGTTCCATAGAGCGTTTTATTATTCTCATTAAAAGTCAAAGTAATCATAACAGGAAGCTCACAAGTCTCCTTCACTGCCAGCAGGGCCGCTCTGCATTCCTGAAGGCTCATCATGGTCTCTATGACAAAAAGGTCCACTCCTGCCAGAAGAAGATAGGCTATCTGCTCCTTATAGACCTCTACCAATTCCTCAAACTTAAGAGTGCCTACCGGGTAAAGCTGCTGCCCTGTCATAGTAAGGTCTCCTGCAATGTACACTTTTTTAGTTTCCGCCATTTCAGCAGCCGCTTCCGTAACTGCCTGCTTCGATAATTTTACAAGTTCCTGATTCATCCTGGATATCTTGTCAGCCAATCCGTACTCTGTCAGCTTAATCCGGTTTCCGGTAAAGGTAGGTGCATAGAGAATATCTGTGCCGGCCTTGATGTATTCCTTTTGAAGCTCAATCAGTACTTTCGGATTCTCCAGAATCCATTCCTCCGGGCAGACTCCGGTGGGCATCCCTGCTTTCTGCATATTACTGCCTGTTGCACCGTCTAACAAAACTATCTTTTGTTTCGTAAGTTCTCTGAATTTAACCTTTGTCATAACAACCCTCCGCGCTTTATATTTTCCTTTATATTTTTCCTACAAGCCAAAGCTTTGCCTTCTCGTAATCATTTATAAAGGTATAGACAAATCCTACCTCTTGCTCTTCCTGCCGCAGCTCTTCTTTTATCACATTCTTTATTTTCCGGCTACTGCCGATAAATACAACCTTTCGCAGCTTTTTTAAGTCTATAAAGCATCTTACAATTTCCACTGCCATATCCTTATCAATCTCCGTCTGGTTCATATTAATCCCAACAAGCCCCGTAGCGGAAGGCCTCTTTATGGTCTCTATATCTCTGTGAAACTTCTCCATGACAAGTTCCTTTTTGTCATAGAGAGCATCCAATTGGCAGAACCATATCTCTCCTCCCATAAAAGCCATGGAGAAGGATTCTCTGATAATTACATTATTCTGTGCGTCCCTCATATTTATACCCCTGTATATCACAAGCCTGCCGCAGACTGTTTGCAGTCTGCATGATACTGCTTCAATAAATAGTTTGAAAGTGGTTTTCTTTTAAACTTGACTCCTGCTAAAGTTTGATTTTCTCCATCAGACTTACCCGGTTAAAGGGAAGCATGAAATAATAACCGTCTGCAAAACTGCTTAAATCTTTTATTATCTGGCTGGCAATCCCAGCCCCTACCCATTCCGCTTCTTCCTTGCTCATATCGGGACGGTACTTCTCGACTACCCAATCCGGCACCTGGATACCGGAGATTTCATTTTTGATAAAATTGGCATTCCGATAGCTTACTAAGGGCATAATTCCGCATAAAATCTTAGTATCCACCCTGGACCTGATTTCTTCCAGCCGTTTTATATCTTCTTCTGAAAATACAGGCTGAGTCAAAAAGTACTTCGCCCCTGCTTCTATTTTCTTCTCTATCCGTTCAATAACCTTTTCTATAGGGCCTCTGCCGTAATTTAACGCTCCTCCGTAATAGATAGGCTCTCCTGCAAAATGCTCCCGGTTCATTTCCTTCACATAATTCATAAGCTGAATGGAATTATAGTCAAATACTCCCGTTGTAGACTGTCTGTGTTCACTTGGGATAGGGTCCCCTGTCACCACAAGAAGATTGCGTATCCCGTTAAGATAAGCTCCCAGAATCGTAGAACGCATGGCAATCATATTTTTGTCCCTGCAGCAAATATGGGGCATTACAGGAAGCCCTGTTTCATTGTGAAGCTTCAAGGCCATAAGAACCGAATCCACGCGGCTCCTTCCCATGGGTGAATCAGCCATAGTAATCATATCTGTACCTGTATCCTTTAATCTGAGGGCACAGGCAATTACTGCTTCATCACTGGCATCAAAGGGGGGATCAAGTTCAACCGCTACCACTTTCTTTTTTTCCTGAAAAATCTGATAGAACTCATTGGGTCTTACTTCAATACCGGCTTCTTTTATCCCTGCCAGTACCTTCCTGTCCCCTCGAAAGGCCTCGTCCAGAATAAGCTTCTCTGTCATATTTTTAATATAATCCGGCGTGGTACCGCAACAGCCCCCGGCTACATCAATGCCAAGATTACATATCCTCTGAATATTTTCCCTGAAATATCCTTCATTATCCATAAAGATTAAGCGGTTCCGGAACTGCTCGGGATATCCGGCATTGGGCATGGCAAATATGAACTTACCGACCGGCAGCGTAAGCTTTTTTAATATCTGATACATGTGCCCGGAACCTATTCCGCAATTAAAACCGCCGGCCTCAATCTCCTTCGTTTCTTCTATGGTCTCCAGAATAGACCTGGCGCTGATTCCCTTTGATGTAAATCCGTTCTTATTGAGGCAAAAATCCGTTATAATAAAAGCTTCCGGTTTTTTCTCCTTAATATATTTCACCAAACTCTTTAGATAGTAGAAGTCCGAGAAGGTCTCAAAAAGGAACACTTGTCCTCCTTCTTCCAGAAAGGCATCACAGATTTCCTGATATTCCACCAGAATATCCTCCTCCGGTTTCGTCCCATTCTCCGGAATAGGACCGACATCACAGGCCACATATACCTGTCTGTCCCCTTTTAAAGCTGCCGTTTCCTCTTCTGAGGCTTCCTCTTTCAAGGCTTCTTCTACAGCCCTTTTCGCAAGCTGATAGGCTTTTTTAATCAAAAGCATCTGTTCTTCTTTTGTCTGCCCCAAGGTCTGCCTGTTAGCTGCAAAGGTATTAGTCCGTATTAAACCTGCCCCTGCTTTAACATATTCTTTATGAATCTGTACAATAGTCTCTTCCTCTGTGAGATTACCGAACTCCGATACGGCATTGTCATTATTTAAAAGCCTGGAATAATAAGTACCCATGGCACCGTCTGCAATTAATTTATGTTCTTTTAAATACTCTCTTAACTCCATGGCTGGTCTGCTCCCCTTTTGAATTGATTTTCTCATTGACTTTATACTATTTTCACGGCATAATTATACACTTTTATTTTCGCCTGTTTTTATTTCTTCTATCATAATCAGAAATGGCAAAATTGTCTACTAGAAATATCACAATAAAAAACGTATTGCAGTATAAATTTATTTACTGCAATACGCTTTTAACTTTCTACTTATCTGTAGTCATGCACCTGCCACATCTTTATACGATTAATCTGCATACGGTTGATAATGTTCTGCCTTAGACTGAAATTCTTTTAAAGATACCACTTCACCCAAATCATCAAATATAATTAGTGAAATACCATCAAATCCACTTCTTGTATTTTCATAGACGCATTCAAAATACCATTCAACTATCGTATTGTCTCTCTGATGTATAAACTGTTTGATGTCCCAGACAATAACCTTTCCTTTAAGATGCCAATCCAAAAACCATCTCTTTATCTGTTCTATTCCATAATACACCGGACCGTAACATTCTGTGTAAGTAATAGATGGAGAAAACAGAGATGTTAGGCAGGAAGGGTCATTACTTATCCACGCGCCAAAATATTCTTTTAGCTTTTTTTCACGTTCCAAATTAACATTTTCCATACATTTCTCTATCCCAGCTGCCTTTCAAACCCCAGATATCTGGTCCCTTGAAATGTCAGCTTTCCCTTGTCCCCTTCCGCTAACATTCCGTAATCATTTCCTTTAATAGAGAACTCCATACGGTCACCGCTTTCTACTTCAAAAGTTGCATAGTACCAGGTACTGCTACTGCTGGTATTAATACCGTCATTCATATTATCCATATGAGTAGTTGTATTCGTTCTTTTGGCAACTACTTTGGCATCCACTGATAATACCGGTGACTGACTATTCTTAATCCCCTGATTTGCCATAGTTACAAAGGAATAAATAATTCCTATTATTATGATAGCAAATACAATAAAAATAAATGCCTTGCCAAAGGTAAACATGGGATCATTACCAAATCCGCCACCCATATCAAAATTAACACCTGTCATCTGAGCCACCCCATTCCTGCAAAATCAAAATCATTCTGCTATATTATATCAACGGACTGGCTCAAATGTCAAATTATTCTATATTTCACAGTATCTTTTCCTATTTTTCTACATAGAAAAGCAGAAGCAGAAAACAGTATATTTTTATACACACAGCTGTGAATCTTTTAAGGTACAGGAATTTCAGAAGGATAGAAAGAGAAATCATCCAGAGTTCCCCAACCCTTCGCATCACAGGAAACAGCTGCTCCTATTGTTACCGTGCCGTCGGTTACCGGAATATTTTCTATCTTTGGATTTTTCCAGTTATTCCATCCGTCTACTTCTGCTTTTTCCTCATAGGTCTTTCCGCCGGAAATCACATAGATGGATATTTTCTGATTGTTTGCATCTCCTCCCTGAAGGAATACGCTAAAATTATAATTTCCATTCTTCAGGTCCGTTAAAGTCTGTTCCACCTTAAAATCCACCTTGTTTTCCGAATAGAAATGCAATGCTTTATCACCGGTTCTGGCATCGGTCTTCTTCTCCTGGATGCCAAGCTCTGTAGTGACATTATCTACATTTATCAATCTCCACATAGACATGTCATCCTCTTCAAAGCTGTAATTATTCACATAATTCTGCTCTGTCACCGTAACTTTTCCGGTTACAGGATAAGTGTTTTCACCATAAGTTACGGTTCCTGTAATCTGGTAGTCCCCTATTGCGTCTGCATTGACCTTACCGGCATCCTCCCATATAACTGAGAGATTCATGGTGCTTGCGTCATTCATGACCGCCTGCACCTGGTCCGGCAATACCAGTTCATCTCCTTTTCGGACCCGTACTTCAGGAGCTGTAATATCATCTACTTTCAGTTCTGCCGTACTTCCATTGTCCACATAACGAAATACTCTCAGGGATTCCAAAGGATTTCCGTTAAAATCAAAGAGAGCCTGATTATCCCAGGAAGAACCGCCGTAGTATACACCTGCATCTTCGGGATCATAGCTCTTTGCATAACTTGCAGCCCAGCCGGAACCGTATTCTTCCCATAACTTACTTTTTTCCTCCGGAGTGTCACCAGGTACCGGTATCCAGGCAGGTTCCCAGTAAAATACGCCAATTCCCGCCCCGGTATCCGCTACTGCCTGTATCACATCCCTGATTGCCCTCGCCTGCCCCTGTACGGTAAAAGGATAACGTTTATCATAAGCACCGTCCTCACCGATAGTATTGGCAAATCCGTCTCCATCTTCATAGGTGTACGCATAGGAGGTTTCTGCCACCATTACCTTCTTACCGTAAGTATCCGCAATCTGCTTTAATACCTCTGTTAAGTTAGCCAGCTCTCCATGCCAGTAGGAATAATAGGAACTGGCAAAGACATCATAATCCACAGAAAAGTTAGCCAGAATCTTTGCATACTTATCATAGTTCTCTGATTTTTCCGGATTTGTAAAGTGAATGGCAATAGCAATCTTTTTCCCTTTTTCCTTCTCCACTTCTCTGACAGCTTTGGCTCCCTGATTCAGGAGATATGCAATGTTCTTCCAATTAGTTTCGCCGCTCATCCCTGTTGTGATTTCATTGCCAAGCTGCACCATCCCTACATCAATTCCCTTATTCATAAGAGTCAGAAGGCTTTCTTTGGTGTATTCATATAATGCATCTCCCTTTTCCTCCAGACTCATATTCTCCCAGGCCTTGGGAGCCTGCTGCTTGTTGGGGTCCGCCCAGAAATCCGAGTAATGAAAGTCAAGAAATACTTTAAGTTTATACTTATCTGCCCTCTCACCTATTGCCAATGCCGTCGGCAAATCATTATTTCCTCCGCCGTAGCCCTTTCCATTACTATCATAAGGGTCATTCCAAAGACGGATTCTTACATAATTTACACCGTTCTGCTTTAGAGTCTTAAAGATATCCTGTTCCTTACCCTTATCGTTATGAAATACTACACCGCTCTTTTCCAGGGATATGATACTGGACACATCTACTCCCTTTATGAAATCCGATGACAGCCCTTCTACCTTTTCTATAAATAATCCTCCCTTCTGAGATTCTCCCGCTGAACTGTTCTTATATAAAACCCATGCTGTCATAGCCGCTGCCAATAGCACAAGGAAAACTCCGCTCCAGATTACTGTGATTTTGATACTTCTTTTATTCCGGACTAAACCATCCTCTACATTTTTCTTCATCGAATTCCCCCAAATCTTTATAAGAAATAAGCTGCTGCAATCTCTTTCTTCGCCTACATAAAGTTTCAGGATTTTGCAGCAGCTTATTTTATTATTAATGTCTAAGTAAATTTACAGTTCTGCAATTTTAGCAGGTATAATAAATAGGCGTACAGTATTCAAACTCTGCCTTCGCCTCTCTTAGCCGGCAGGCAGTACCATTTTCTAGTACAGGCCAGGTTTCAAGGAATACCTCCTGATCTTTCATTAAAGTATATACTTCCAGATAGAGCTTTTCCGGATAAGAGAATCTTTTTAAACCAACCTCCCAGGTCTCTCCGGTATAAAAGTGGTCTGCTATCAATTCATTTCCGTATAACTTTGCCGTATCGCCGTCATAGGAAAGCCTTAGAAATACATCATTCTCCTTTATTCCCCGGTAGTCTATGGAGATTTCATATTTCTTCTTATCCTTGTCGGTTGTTACTTCTTCTATTGCTATGGCAGGCGATACAACAACCCTCTGCTTTTCATAGACACTAAATTCACCTTCCTTACCGGTCAAGGTAAAACCTTCCGGCACATTGGTCAATTCAGGATATACCTTTAGCTTCTCTTCTTTTCTTCCCAGAATCTGATAGCCTCTCTTATCCGGGATTACGGCAGCTTCTGTAATCACCAAATACTCTTTATCAAGAGTTATCTTCCAGGCATTTAAGGCGTCCTCACGGCTGATGGACAGAAGTTTTATCTCTTTATCCTCGTTTTCAAGCTGAAACTCCGGCTCTTTGCTGCTATAAAATACATAGGTAGTTATGCTGTCATGAAGAACACAAAGAGGGGTTGCCTTGGCTGTTTTTAATACTGCTTTTCCCACCGGCATTTGAATGGGGTAGAAGAAATATTCCTTATCCTTCACACTAAGGTCTGAAAAAGCAATATTTTTACCTGCTAATTCCAACTGCAAGGCAACTCCTTCATGTTCTGCCATCTTATATCTTCTCTGATAATTATTCACGAACAGGAATCCCCATTTACCATTATGCCGGAAGGAATAACGAAGCCCACTCAGATCATTGGGATTCAAAGGATTATCTTCCGGTATAACAGCAGGCATTTCACAAAGCTCACTTCCAAACTCTTTTAAGAACATCGTATACAATTTCAGTTCCTTATAAGTATCTGATACCTGTCCGTACTCCCTGACAGGAGCTCTAAAATCGTAATTCAGTACCGGCAGGTCGTTGAGGTATCCGGTCTCTCTGCTCTCCTGCAGAGTAGTAAGCTTACCTGCCGGATTGGTCCCCCCGTGATACATGTAATATCCCAGAAGGTTTACACCACTGCCTAACTTCACCATAGTCATGGCCCCAATGTCCTCCGCAGTAGCCACCGGTCTTCTGTGATGGGTAACCTGTAAGCCTCCACCAAGCTCTGCCGTAAGATAAGGAAACTTTGTAAGGTCAAAGGTAATGCCGGTACCAAAACCGTAATCACTGCCGATATTATGGTCATTTCTTTCATGGGTGAAGATATAGTTTCCGCTCGGCTCAATCTCCGTCAGCCTCTGATCCCAGGGAGCTTCGCAATAACCTCCCATTACCGGCAGCAGACCTCCAGTAACAGCGCCGCCCCAGCCGGTAGCCGTATAATAGGGGACATCAAATCCAATCTCCTTCGCCATACAATAGAGCCTGCGCATATGCTCTTCCCCTTCCTCTCCGGTAAGTCCGCCGCAGTGTCCATATTCATTCTCTATCTGTATGCCGATAATCGGTCCGCCGTCTTTTAACAGAAAGCCTTCCGCCTGCTCATAAATCTTCGTATAAAACTTCCTAACCACTTCAAAGTAAGCTTCATCATTGCTTCTTGGCTCAAAATCCTGCTTCAGCAGCCAATCCGGAAATCCCCCGTTTCGTACCTCTCCATGACTCCAGGGACCGATGCGGAGCATCATAAGCTGTCCCGTCTCTTTAACCGTCTCTATAAAAGCTCTTAAATCCCTATTACCGGTAAAATCATACTCCCCTTCAATTTCCTCATGATGAATCCAGATAGTATAAGCGGAGACCACCTCCACTCCTCCGGCCTTCATCTTATAGAGGGATTCCCTCCAGTACTCCTTAGGATATCTGGAATAATGAATCTCCCCCATAACCGGAAACCATGGTATACCATCCTTTGTCATATATCTTTCATTAAATCCGAATTCTGTCATACTTCTAGCTCCTTTTTCTCTAGCTCCTTATATCAAGTCCTTTTATTCAGCCCTTTTATTCATTCCTATTGTTCAGCCCTTTATGTAGCCGCCCTTTTATTTTGTTCTTTTATTTTGTTCTTTTATTTCTTCCTTTTACTTTGTTCTTTCATCAAATCCATTACTTCAATTCGTTGCCTCAATCCCTAATTTCAAAAAATTAATCTTTTGCTCATTCATTTTTATATCAGATAAATCTTTAGCAGGTTTTTAGATAAACAGAGGGTTTTGTATCCAGGGGTATTTCTTTCTATTGAAGGGTTCCCTATGACACTTGGCTGGCAGAAGCTGTGACCAGGTGAAATCACACCATTGTGTGAGCTCTCAGCCTCACCCACTCCTTACATTCCAATGCGAGTTTGGTGTTATTTCACCTTCCAGGGAACAGCTTCTGCCAGCCTAGTGGAATAGGGGTTCCTGAACGAGAAAAAAATACCCCTGGATACAAAACCCTCGTCCACCCCCAAAAAGCCCTCTTATATATATGCATCTGCTACTCTTTTACGGCTGCCCCTCCCATAGAAGTCACCATCGCCTTTTGCGTTACTACAAAGAACACTATAAAAGGAATAGCAATCAACACGGCTCCTGCCGCAAAGTTGGTAAACTCATTCTTCTTATCTGTCACAAAGGCGAATAAGCCAAGGGCCAGGGTCTGTTTATCCGATGAACGCAGCACCATTTTAGGAAAGATAAAGTCCATCCAGGGTGCCGTAAAACTGGTTATGCCAAGAAATATAATAATCGGTTTCGCAATCGGCATTACAATAGACCAGAAAGTTCTAAGGTGGTTAGCTCCGTCAATTCTGGCGGATTCATCCAGACTCTTTGGAATGGTATCCAGATAGCTCTTTACCATCCAGGTGTTATAGGGAATATTGCCTGCCAGATACACCAGTACAAGCCCCCATAAAGTATCCAGTCCGCCAATGCGAAGGAGTATGACATAGATTGCAATCATCCCCACAAAGGAAGGAAATATCTGAAGTACCAGCAGTGACATCATAAAACTCTTCTTTAAGGTAAAATGGAACCTTGAAAAAACATAGGCACTTAAAGAGGATACAATAATAGTCAGCGCTGAGGTAGCTACTGCTATGATTAAGGTATTGGTAAACCATCTCAAATAATTGGTTTCTTTAAATAAATGTGTAAAATGCTTTGTTGTAAAACCGTCGCCAAAAGGCATGATTCCTACGGAGGCAATGGAACTGCCCGGTGAAAAGGCTGCGCTGACTACATATACAAGCGGGTATAATACACCAAAGGATATTATGGTAAGCAGGACGACAACAACGGCTGCATTGATTTTTCTGATTTGCTTTGTATTCTTTGTTTTCATTATAACTCACCCTCCTTGTAGGATTTGGTTCTCCTGAACTGGAATATAGCAAAGGGAGCCAGCACAACAAAAATCATGATTGCAAGTACGGAAGCATAATTGTACTTCATTAAATCCACTGTCAGTCCGTATATCCAGGTAACGAGAATATCCGTTCCGCCGGCGCTGGTTATGGTGGAATCTCTTACCACCGGGTCTCCGCCTGTTAAGAAGAAAATAGCACCGAAATTATTGATGTTATGGGTAAAAGACATGATAATCAAAGGCATCGTCTGGTAAAGCACCAAAGGCAGAGTTATTCTTCTGAATATCTGGAATTTATTTGCCCCGTCAATTCTGGCTGCTTCAAATACGTCCGTTGAAATAGCTGTCATAGTACCCATAACCAGAAGCATAAAATAAGGGAAACCTGCCCAAAGGTTAATAACTACGGTTGTGAATTTGGCCAGCCACTCATTGCTTAGCCACGGAATGGGTGATGATATGATTCCCAAACTGGTTAAGGTCCTGTTAATTGTTCCAAAGCTTCCGTTCAACAGGTTCTGCCATACCAGCATGCTGACAACAGAAGGGACCGCATAAGGGAGAATGAAGATTCCCTGGAAGAGAGGAGCTATTTTTAATTTGCTCTCATGCAGAATCACTGCCATTAACATTCCGCCGAAATAACAGGTTACCGTCGCTAAAGCTCCCCAGCAAAGAGTCCATAGAGCCACTCTTCCAAGTGCTGTGGTCCAGGTAGCATTTCCGCCGAACAAAGTGGCAAAATTGGAAAAGCCGACCCAATCTACGGTATTATTAGGGGGAAGGTGCTTGGGAGATGAGTAGTTGGTAAAAGCCACACAGGCCGAAAAGACTAACGGAACTACAACAAAGAAAACAACCAGCAGGACCGCCGGCGCAAGTCCGAATATGGGAAAAGATCTGCCTAAAAGGCCGTTCATGGATTCCCTTCCGCCCTTGAATTTACCGTCCAGGCAATAATCCTTATACTCTGAAAGAGCGCTGCGGACAGAAATGATATAAAACACAAGAAATAAGCATAAGCATGCCAATACCATAACTCCGTCAATGAGCATAAAGATAGAATTATCCCTCTGCTTTACCGGAAGATTCGGCTGAGGACTGCCAAGGGTAATAAGTTTAATAATCTTTGATATCCAAAAGGGGGACAGTACCAGCATGACTATTTCAATTGCTGCATATAAAAGGCCTTTCAAATATTGTTTTAAATACAGAAGGTGTCCCAGGCCCATAAAGATACAGGAGGCAATAGCAATTTTCTTTTTAGAGGAACCGTCTGCCTTTATTTTAAATTCCATAATCTCACCAGTCTTTCCTGAAATAATAAGGGGCTGACCAAACTATAAATTTCCTGTTTTATCAGCCCCATAAAATCAATTATTGTCCTAAAATAGTAGAATTCGCTGCATCTAATTCTTTCTTAATATCAGCTCCATCCCAAATATTAGCACTGGCTGCATTCATAGCATCCCAGAAAGCACCCATCTGCGGAATGGAAGGCATAGGGAAGGCATATTCAAGCTGCTTGGAGAAACCTGCAATGTAAGGACTGTCAACAGTGATATTAGTGGAAGGCAGGGAGCCGGTTAACTGGAATCTTAATTTTTGCATATCATCTGTTAAAAGGAACTTAGCAAAAGCTGCTGCTTCTGCCGGATGCTCGGAATAAGCGGATACAAACATCGCTCTTGTACCGGAGAAGGAAGCGGATGGTGTGCTGTCGCCGGGAAGACTTGGAAGGGGTGCTACGCCAAAATCAATTCCCTGGCTCTGGAAGTTGGAAACATTCCATAAACCGGTGATATAAAGAGCTGCTTTTCCGCTGGCAAAAGCAGAATCACAAGTAGCGGTAGCAAGGTCAGCCGCAGGAACATCAAGGATGGAGCGCAGTCCCTGGAAGAATTCCATTCCCTTAATAGAAGCATCCGAATTAATATTGGTGTTGGTAGTATCTGTTCCCTCCGGTCCAAATAAGCGGTTGTTATCACTGGTCGTAAAGATAATGGTGTAATAGCCGTTTCCTACATCCATCATGAATCCGTATTTACCGGAATTATTCTTATTGAAATCAGCAGCAAAGGTCTTTAAGTCATCCCAGGTCGTAGGAACCTTATCTTCGGAAATTAACGCTTTATTATAGAATAAAGCATAGGTTTCTGCTGATACAGGGTATCCATACATTGTTCCGTCATATGTAAGGGCAGTGCTGGTAGCTCCTAATACTTCTGATTTTACAGTATCAGCATCCTCGGTAGCAAGAACATGGCCGCCTGATACCAGCTCACCTAACTTATCATGAGGTGCTGCAAAAAGGTCAGGTCCTACGCCAGCAGGGCCGTCCAGTGCTATCTGAGTAGAGGAATCACCTAATTCTACATTTACATATTCAATGGTTATATTAGGATACTGCTTTGTAAAGGCTTCTCCTGCCTGTTTGATGAATTCATCCGGTCCGCCGGTGGATTCCCAAACCTTTAAAGTAATAGGATCTTTGGTAAGTTCTGTGCCCGCCTCAGGGGTAGCTGTCTCTGTGGGTGTTGCTTCACTTGCTGTTTCTGTCGGTGCAGCAGTCGTCTCATTGCTGCTGTTCGTATTGTTTGTTTTGGAACTGCAGCCTGCCAGCAGAGTTCCTGTCATAAGTACCGCCATTAATAAGGCTAATGATTTTTTCTTCATATCTTCTCCTCCTAAACACATTATATGGTTTTAAAAATGCATAGCATTTTACAAACTTCTCAATTGGTTGATTATTTGGTAGACTTTCTTAAGAGAATCTCATAATTTACAAGAGTCTTATTGCTCTCGTCTTCACCGGATATCATCCTTACCAGTTTGCCTGCCGCTGTTTTCCCCAATTCATCGACGTTAATATTAATTGCCGTAATCGGCGGATTGTGGCTTTCCAGATGGGAATTGTTATAAAAGGATGCCACCTTAACATCTCCCGGTATGGAGCAGCCTGCTTCTTCCAGCTTTGTAAGCACCCTGGAGCATATCAAATCATCGGAACACACAATGCAATCTACTTTTCTCTCCATAGCTGATTTCACTGCCTGGTCAATCAGCATGTTATTGATTACATCCAGATATATAAGGCTCTCATCTATCAGCAGTCCTCTGTCCTTAAAGGCTTTCAGATATCCTTCATAGCGGCTCCTGTTAACGATATGGTTCTGGTTGCCTGCTATAAAGGCCAGAGAATTGCAGCCTGTCATTAAAAGGATGGAAGTTAATTCACAGCAGGCGGCTATGTGATCACTGTCTATCTGTACTATATCTTCCTTTTCAGAAGAACCGATTACCACAAAGGGCATCTTGGTTTCTTTTAAGAAAGCAGCCGGTAAATCGTTGACCAATGCTCTGGTAAGTACCAGTCCATCCACCTTTTGGTTCTGTATCAGCTTCTTTAAAAAGGTAATATCATCTTCTTTCACCGTAGTGACTACTACATCGTAATCCATCTCCGCAGCAGCCTCACAAATACCCATTAAACATCCCTGGAAAAACGGAATCTCAGACAGATTAGCATCTGCCGGGAGAACCACCCCGATATTATAGGTTTTTGACTGTGCCAAGCCCTTGGCAACTACATTGGGTTTATAATCATGAGCTCGTATAAATTCCATTACTTTGGCTCTGGTTTCTTCTCCTATTCTGCCTTTTCCTGAGATTGCTCTGGATATAGTTGTCTTTGAGAGCCCTAATTCTTCAGCAATATCACCAATCGTAAGGCTTTTATCACTGAATACTTTATCATTATGTTCCATCTTTGTACTCCTTTTGATTGCGCAATCGGTTGTTCATATATAGAATACCATTTCTTTAATATGTTGTCAATGTATATATTTTGATATTATTAAAATTTATTTTTATATATATTATCTAACTCAAAAAATACATTTCTTAAACTAATTCTGTTTCTTTAATATTTTAACTAATATTTATCCTATAGCAATATATTTTTAGTACATTGTTGCGCAAGCGTTTGCGCGGCAATACAAAAAGATAGGCTTATCACTATGCTCTCTGCATTAAATGCCGGAAAAGACATGTGAAAAGCCTTTTATCTGCTCGTTATCATAATATATATCTATATAAATTTCTTGCATTCATTAATATTATTTTCTTCAAATTTCAAGAGCCGTTGTCCCAATTGCGCAATATTTTCACGAGCTCCCTGGTATTTACGATTATTCTTAATAATATCAATTACTCCCATGGTACTGCCCTGCATCAACATTTCCGATATATGGGAGGCCGACTTATCCGTCAGCGTCTTAACATTAATCATAATATACGCCGATACCTTCTGATACAGGCTAATGTCCTTTTCTTCCTGTCCATTCTCTTTTAGAAGTTTTTCCGCTTCTTTTTCGATTGCTTCATATTCTTTATATTGGGAATTTAATACTTCAAGAAATTCCTTTTCTTTTGCGATATCCAAAAGCTGTCCGATGGTTTCCGTTCCCATTTTCGCATTCTGATAGATATAATTCAGATACTCTGCATTTGCATCCATAGTAATAACCATGTCCTTTCCCGTTCCTGCAAACAAAGACCGCAGGCACAAATCCGACTATTAAAAATACAATATTTTTAATATCTGTTAATTCTCATGGTTTTATACTTAGTAAAGATACAAACTTGTTTATGAATTTCGTACGATCATTCCTTCTCCAATACGCCTTAAGTCCGCGCCGAGGATTTCGCAGGTGCGGACTTGTCTATGAATTATGCTTTCCAATAATTCATATTATCCGCCATACGGTATCCGACGCCCATTTCCGTGAGGATATACTGGGGTTCTCCAGGATTTTTTTCGATCTTTCTGCGGATATTTGCCATGTTCACCCTGAGTGTGCGGCTTTCATTGGCATATGGCCCCCAGATTTCCTTTATAATATAATCATGGGTCAGCACCTTTCCCGGATGCCTCATGAGCAATGCCATAATCTTATATTCAATGGGAGTCAGATGAACACGTTCTCCGGCCATTGAAACAATTCTTTTATCAAAGTCGATTTCCAATTCTCCGATTGTAACAATCGTTTCCTGCCTTTCTTCCCCTTCTCCTCTTCGAACACCATGCCGCAGTGCAGTCCGGATACGTGCAAGAAGCTCCGAAGTACCAAAAGGCTTTACAATATAATCATCCGCTTCCATGTCAAGGGCTTCTACTTTTTCACGTTCATAGCCTCTGGCCGATACCACAACCACAGGAACCTTTGACCACATACGGATATTCTTAAGGACTTCAAGGCCATCCATATCCGGAAGTCCCAAATCCAGCAGGATCAGATCAGGAATATGAGAGGCATTCATCTGTATCGCCTCCTTGCCTCCGGTACTTCTGATTACCTTGTAACCATTAGCATTTAATACCGCAGAGATGAAATTGCCAATGGTTTCATCATCTTCTACAATTAAGATTAAAGGTTCCATATTCCTTTTCACTCCTTTCTTTCATTAAAGGCTATATGTGCTTTTGCTCTCCTCCAGCGGAAGATAGAACCGAAAAGCTGCTCCTCCTTCGCTGCGGTTCTCCGCTTCCATTCTGCCATTGTGAGCTTTTATAATGGACATACAGATAGAGAGTCCAATGCCCATTCCTCTGGAAGAATCCAAAGGCTTCTCACTGCCTGGCATATAGCTCTCAAAAAGATAGGGAATGTCCTCCTCGGGTATGCCTCTTCCGTTATCCAATACCTCAAATAACGCCAGTTCCTGCTGCTTTCTCAGATGTATTTCAATGAGTTCTTCTTCATTAGAGTGTTTTATGGCATTTTCCAGGAGATTGATTATGACCTGTGCAATTAAGGTCCCATCCATAGGTATCTCCAGAAGTTCATCCGGTACCTTCACCAGGATATTTCTTCCCGGATATCTTATCCGGATTCTGCTTACCGCTTCCGCAATCACTTCTTCTCCGGCTTCCAGTGTCTTTGTTACATTCATGGTACCTTCCTTAATGCGGGTAACCGACAGAAGATTCTCCACCATACGAATCAGCCATTGGGAATCTTCCTTGAT
Organism: Bacillota bacterium; assembly: GCA_023450835.1. GTDB lineage: Bacteria > Bacillota > Clostridia > Lachnospirales > Lachnospiraceae > Anaerocolumna. The sequence continues at coordinate 47,224 of JAEXGM010000036.1, forward strand.
GTTAACCACCAACTGACGGTTAACCTCCGGATTCAAAGTACCTTCATTCTCCAGTATGGCTGAACTGGCTCCTAAAATACCTGTAAGAGGAGTCCGCAGGTCATGGGATATAGCTCTTAACAGATTGCTGCGCATCTTCTCCTTCTCTGTTTCTACCAGGATATTTCTCTGTTCATCACTTAGCCTCTGGCGTTCCAGTGCCATAGCAACAAGTGGCGAAATCATCCTTAAGAACAGCCTGTTATTATGGTCCAGGTTCCCCCTTTTACAGGAAAGCCCGATTACCGCCAGTACATTGCCCTGAAACAGAATAGGCTGGTAAAAGGCTCCGGCTCCCATTAGGGTATCTGTTCCGGCTCCGGCTCTTTTTTGATTCAGAAATACCCAATGGGCCACAGCCGTTTCATCTTCCGAGTTCATAAAGGAAGCATCCTCTTCTTCCTTGGATTGCAGGAAACTCCCTTTCATCTCAGCTTTTTCATTTATGGTATAAAGTATAACAGACCTGTCAAAAAGTTTCACCGCATAATCCAGGACCAGGGAAACAATATTCTCCGTTCCTCTCGTTGCAAGAAGCTTTTTGTTGATTTCATACATTACCTCCGTGCGATGCTCTCTTTCAACAGCCAGCCTTGCCTGAGTCTTTATTCTTACTGTCAGGGCACTTGTAATCAAAGCTACCAGCAGCATGATAGAAAAAGTCAGGGGATATCCGTTGCCAATCGCGTTAAAAGTAAAGTAAGGTTCCGTAAAAAAGAAATTAAAGAGCAGCACACTGACAACAGAAGCGATAACTCCATAAAAATAGCCTTCTGTGATTCTGGAAATAATCAGAACGGATACGATAAATACCATTATGACATTCTGTTCTCCAAAATTAAATTTCTGAAGCCCTTCACAAAGTAAAAGAGCACTCAGAAGGATTCCGGTCATTTTAAACAGGTCGCTTTTCTTAACACTGATGGAAGGTTTTAAGAAAGTCCTGCCGCCTTTTGGCTTAAATCTTTTTGTTACAGCACTGTCCGGTATAATATGAATCTCTACATTAGGAAGAAGAGAAATCAGCCGGTCTTCAAAATCCATCTCAAAAAGACTGCGGACAGTCTTTTTGTTTCTGCTCTTTCCCACCACAATATTGGTAATGCCCGATAGTCTGGCATATTCCGCGATGGTTTGGGCAATGTCGTGGCCAATGAGAGTGTTTACCTCCGCTCCCAGCTTCTCTGCCAGTTCTACATTTTCCCTGAGTCCCAGTTTCTGCTCCGTACAGGACTCCTCTTCTTCCACATATACGGCAGTCCAATGGGAATGAAAAGCCTCTGCCGCCCTGGCCGTCCAACGGAGGCACTTTGCAGAGGAAGGAGAAGCACCTATGCAGACCAGGAACTTGGTATTTGCTACCCTCTCCTGCATAATCCACTCATTCTGATTCTCATTGCTGATACGCTCCGTAGCTTTTCGAAGGGCAATTTCCCTTAAAACCCGTAGATTCTCAGTAGAAAAGAAATTGTTCAGAGCAGTTTTCGCCCGTTCTTCCCGGTAGACCTTGCCTTCCTTTAAACGGTGCAGCAGCTCATCCGGTTCTATATCAATGACCTTTACCATGTCTGCCCGGTCAAATATGTAGTCGGGCACCGTCTCTCTGACAGTTACTTTCGTGACATCTTCCACAACATTGTTCAGGCTTTCAAGGTGCTGGACATTTACCGTAGTATATACATCAATGCCGGCATTTAAAAGCTCCTCCACATCCTGATAACGCTTCCGGTTCCTGGAACCGGCGGCATTGGTATGGGCCAGTTCATCTACCAGGATTAATCCCGGCTTCTTTCTTAAAGCTTCATCCAGGTCAAATTCTCTTAGTTCTATTCCTTTATAGAATATGGTCTTTGGCGGCAGCACAGGAAGCCCTTCCAGAAACCGCAGAGTTTCCGGCCGCTCATGGGGTTCTACGTACCCAACAAGCACATCCTCCCCCAATTGAAATCGCTCCTTCGCTTCATCCAGCATGGCATAGGTCTTCCCTACTCCTGCGGCATATCCAAAGAAAATCTTTAATTTCCCGATATCCCTTTCTCCCTCATCCCTTATCTTCTCTAAAATCATTTCGGGATTCGGCCGGTAATCCTGATTATCCATACCTATAACCATACCTTTCTCAAAGTTACGTCAACTATTATTTTAAACTTAACATTCCCTCTGTCAATATGCCGCATCCGATTTTCCTGCTCATGTCAACATCATATTAAATATCATTTAACTATTCATGCTCTGTAAACAGCTTCATTTTATATACCGTGTACGCAGAGCTCCCATGGTATGCGGCACTTTGTGCCGTTTATGCGCACTCACTTTGTTCGGCGTGGTATAATATCTACCGATATTATACCACAGAAGGAATGTTTATACCTCACAGCAGTCCATCCAAAGCCAGATTTACTTTTAATACATTTACAGCCTTCTCACCAAAGATACCAAGAAAAGCACCGGTTGTATACTTATCAATGATTTTCTTTACTTCCTCTTCCTTTATACCTCTCACCTTTGCAATTCTCTCTGCCTGATACTCCGCTGCTGCAGGTGATATATTAGGGTCAACACCGCTGGCGGAAGCCAGCACCAAATCAGAAGGGATTTCCCTTTTATTGTCCGGGTCCAGGTTGTGCCACCAGTCTATTCTTTTTTCTACCATTTCCTTCTGCTCTGCACTGGTGGGTGAGAGATTGCTGGTGCCAAGAGGCCTTCCTATAAGGTACTTTGCATCTGTAAATTCCTGTGCGATAAGTGCAGAGCCGTATTCCTTCTGGCTGCCGTCTTTTAAAGTAACTGTAATAATACTTCCTTCTGCCTTTACAGGGAAGAAAATCCCCGCAATTCCGGTAACCGCTGCGGTGTAAAGGATTCCGCACAGAACTGTCATCAGGAGAAGACTCACAATTGCCGGTCTTAAAACTCTACTGTTTTTCATATTTAGCTCCCATCTGCGTGCTCGTTAGCCCCCTTCAGGTGTGCTAATCCACGCGTATAAAATCTAGAAATCCTTCTATGACGCACTTTTTTAACGCGCTCTTCAAAAAATCAAAAATTACTTGCTGTATTTAATTTGTATTCCATTATACAAGACCAAAGGCGGTCAGTAACAGATCAATCACTTTAATTGCGATAAACGGTGCTATAATACCGCCAAGGCCGTAGATAAAAAGATTTCTCTGCAGAAGCTTTCCTGCCGGCAGCTCTCTGTATTTAACCCCTCTTAATGCCAGCGGTATTAAGGCAATGATAATAAGGGCATTGTAAATGATGGCAGAGAGTATTGCGCTGTAAGTGCTGGTCAGGCCCATAAAATTCAATACGGATAACTGAGGGTATATTGTAAAAAACAGTACGGGTATAATAGCAAAATACTTGGCAACGTCATTGGCAACGGAGAAGGTTGTAAGAGAACCTCTGGTCATTAGCAGCTGCTTTCCGATACGTACAATATCAATTAACTTGGTAGGATTGGAATCCAAATCCACCATATTTCCGGCTTCCTTCGCAGCCTGAGTACCGGAGTTCATGGCAACCGCAACATCAGCCTGGGCAAGAGCAGGAGCATCATTGGTCCCGTCTCCTGTCATGGCAACTAAGTGCCCCTTTGTCTGATAGTCACGGATCAGGGTAAGCTTAGCCTCCGGTGTGGCTTCCGCCAGAAAATCATCCACCCCTGCCTCCGCTGCAATTGCTGCCGCAGTCATGGGATTATCTCCGGTAATCATAATAGTCTTGATTCCCATCTTACGAAGGTCTTCAAAGCGTTCCTTCACCCCGTTCTTTACAATATCCTTTAGATAAATAACACCCAGTACCTTACCGTTCTTAGCCACTACCAAAGGTGTTCCTCCGGCCTTTGCAATCTCTTTTACGATTCTGTCACATTCCTCCGTATAGGTGCCGCCCTTTCCTGTTATATAATCTTTTACGGCTTCGGCGGCTCCCTTTCTGATTTCATTTCCCTGGTAGTCAATGCCGCTCATACGGGTCTTTGCCGTGAATTCGATAAAGGTTGCCTGAAGCCTGGATAAATCCCTTCCCCTTATGCCAAACTTTTCTTTCGCCAGCACCACAATACTGCGGCCTTCTGCCGTTTCATCAGCTATGGAAGATAACTGGGCGGCATCTGCAAGTTCTTCTTCCGTTACTCCCTTCACCGGAAGAAATTCACTGGCTTGCCGGTTTCCAAGGGTTATAGTGCCGGTCTTATCCAATAGCAATACATCCACATCGCCTGCTGCTTCAATTGCCCTTCCGCTCATTGCAAGCACATTTGCCTGGTTTAAACGGCTCATGCCGGCAATACCGATGGAAGACAACAGTGCTCCTATTGTAGTGGGGGCAAGGCACACTAATAAAGCAATAATATTTGTAATGGATACAGGAGAGCCGCTGCCCGCCTGCCTGCTTGCAAAATTCGTAAAGGGCAGGAGCATGGCAGTAACTACCAGGAATATAATAGTCAGGGCTACCAGCAGAATCTGAAGAGCTATTTCATTGGGCGTCTTCTTTCTGGCAGCGCCTTCTACCATGGCTATCATTTTATCCAGAAAGCTTTCTCCCGCTTCCGCAGTGACCCGGATAATCAGCCAGTCAGATACCAGCGTAGTGCCCCCGGTTACAGCACTTCTGTCACCTCCGGATTCCCTGATTACCGGTGCAGACTCACCGGTAATGGCGCTCTCATCTACAGAAGCGGCCCCGTCAACAACTTCTCCGTCCATAGGAATCTGCTCTCCAGCACTGACATATACAAAGTCTCCTTTTTTCAGACTGTTAGACAGCACTTCCGTATATTTACTGACATCTGTTTCTGACAGTAACTTCTTTGCCTTTACATCTTTTCTGGCACTTCTTAAGGACTGAGCCTGCGCACGTCCTCTGCCTTCTGCAATTGCTTCCGCAAAGTTGGCAAAAAGACAGGTAAACCAAAGTATAATCGATATAATAAAGGTATAGCCCGCGCTCTCATCTCTTATTCCTGTAAAGGAAAGGATAAAAAGCAGCGTCGTAAATACCGCTCCAATATATACCACCAGCATAACCGGATTATGCACCTGAACTCTTGGGTCAAGCTTCTTAAAGGACTGAACCAGGGCATCCAATATAATACTTTTATCAAAACTCTTCTCTTTCATATAAATAATTCCCTCCCTTAACGCGTTGTGAAGTAATCTGCTATAGGCCCAAGAGCAAGGGCAGGCAGGAAGCTTAACGCCGTAACAATCAGTATCACTCCGATTAAGAGTCCTGCAAACATACCGTTACTGGTGGAAAGCGTACCTTCACTGGCTGCAACAGACTTCTTACCAGCCATATTACCTCCCAGGAATATTACCGCTATCAACGGAATAAACCTTCCAAGAATCATAACAACTCCTCCTATGATATTGGTAAAAGGCGTATTGGCGGTAAATCCTCCAAAAGCACTTCCGTTGTTATTGCCCATAGAAGAAAAAGCATAGAGAATTTCTGAAAATCCGTGGGCACCTGAGTTCGTAAGCCATCCTTCTGCCGCAGGTATCAGTACCGCCGCTCCCGTTCCTAAAAGGGATACCAGCGGAGGTACCAGAATAAGCAGGCATACCATCTTCATGTCATAGGGCGCTACTTTCTTCCCCAGATACTCCGGAGTTCTGCCCACCATCAATCCGGCTATAAACACCGCCAGTAATACATAGGCGAGAATACCATATAAGCCGCTGCCTATACCCCCGAATACAATTTCTCCAAGCTGCATCAGAAATAGGGGCATCAGTCCGCCAAGGGGTGTAAAGCTGTCATGCATAGCATTGACAGAACCATTGGAGGCCGCTGTTGTTGCCGCTGCCCAGAGAGAAGACATTCCTACTCCGTGTATAATTTCTTTTCCCTCCATATTGCCGGAAGAGCTGACACCGGCATAAGAAGGTGCGGTATACTGCTCGCTTGCCGCTGTAAAGATAAGTGCTGCCGCAAACAAAATTACCGTTACCACATACAAAGTTCTTCCCTGTTTCTTATCCTTTACCGCCTTTCCAAAGCTTACAAGGAGAGCTGCCGGTATTATAAGAATAGAGAGCAATTGAATTAGATTAGAAAAAGAAGTCGGATTCTCAAAAGGATACGCGGAGTTCATTCCGAAGAATCCACCTCCATTGGTTCCAAGCTGCTTAATAGCAATCTGGCTGGCCGCCGGTCCCATTGGCAGGACCTGAGCTGCACCATCTTGCAGTGCAGTAACTTCTTTGTAGGAAGAAAAGTTCTGCACCACTCCCTGAGATACCAGAAGAACTGCCACTATAAGGGAAAGGGGCAGCAGTATATATATCACAGACCTTGTAACATCCGCCCAAAAGTTCCCTATTGTTTTCTTTTCCTTATAAATAAAACCTCTTATTAATGCATAGAGTACCGCCATCCCCACTCCGGCAGATAAGAAATTCTGTACGGTCAGTCCTAAGAACTGTGACAGGTAGGAAAGAGAGGCTTCTCCGGAATAAGCCTGCCAGTTGGTATTGGTAACAAAACTTGCTGCGGTGTTAAATGCCAAATCCGGGCTTAATCCCTTCATTCCCTCGATGTTAAAGGGTAGGATGCCCTGCAGCAGCAATAGGAGAAACAGGAAAAAGAATCCTGCTGCACTAAAGAAGATTACGGAGACAGCATACTTCTTTGCGCTCATTTCCTCTTCCGCTTGTATCCCCATCAATTTATAAAAACCCTTTTCAACCGGCTTTAACAATCTTGTTAAAAATACCTTTTCTCCGCTCATTACCTTATGCATATAAATTCCAAGAGGTATGGAAAGCCCAATCAGTATAACCAGAAACAAACACTCCTGTATTATCATCCTGCTCATAAATTCTCACCTCGAAATAAGACATAAAAAAGGTATACCAGCAACCCAAGGCCGGTTATACCTGCCAGAACTATCACCGTTCCCATTTTCCTCACTCCCATCTTTGTTCATTAATATCCATATTTTCCAAATACTCTTGTATTATTCACAGCAAAAATTTTCCTTTACTGTACTTAAGATAATAGCAAATATCGTATTAATGAGGTGTTCAGATATGGGACTGGGATGTTAAGAAAGTATAAAGATTGAACTGGTGCTTTCCGAGCAACAGATTGCTATAGAAATAGGCCTCCTATGAACTTATTTACCATAGAAGGCCTATTGGGGAATTTACAGATTTTTTTACAGTCCGGAGGGAATAAATTTCTCTCCGCTTATTGCTTTTTATGCTTATTTCACTTTCTTTTTGTATTTATTTTCTCTGATTGATAGGACCGGTACCTTCTCTGACCACATTATGGGCCTGATTCTGATTTTCCGGTGTTTCCTTATGGGTAGCCTGGTTAAAGGTTTCTTTTACCTTTCGCTGCTCTTCTCTTTCTGATTCCTTTTTCATAAGATACCTCCAAAACTGTATTTTTATCAGTATCTGCAGTAAAGGTCTATTTATTCATTCTTATAAGCTTCCAGGACAGCATCACTCCCTTTTAAGCCATTTGTTCACATTTCTTTCAATAAACATTCAAACGGAAGACATATATGAACAGTATACTATGTATATCGCTAGTATCAAGGTTCCCCACCTTGCTAACATAGAACTTTTTTTCATATCAGGCCAGCCGGTAATCCGGTTGGCCTCCTCCTTTTTAGAGGAGCTTTCGGGACTCCGTACTCTAAGTAAACAGGATTTTCTAGAAATAATCCGAGAAGTATGGTGTCTGCTGCTCAATGGCGTCCTCTAACATATCCACCGTTTCCGAACTACAGGAGATACGTCCGATTTTTTGAAGATAATCAGGCCTCTTATAACCCAGAAGCATGGTAGTCATACTCTGAATATCTATCTTGTCGGCACTCTTTTCCGAGGTTCGGACAACCTCACCTTTTCCTCCGGCCGTTATCCGCAGGTTAAAAGTTCCCTGATTCCAGGAAAGCAGCGGGTCATCCAATGTAAAGGTCCACTCCCTGTCAGCCGTATCAGGCTTAAAAGGATACTCTGCAACAAACATTTCCAGGTCCACAATTCGTGCCATAAAATATGGCGATATAGTTTCCTTGATATCAGCATCCTCCAGAAGAAAGGCCAGTGGTTCGTCGGTATGGATATTGCCTATAACCTTTGAGATCATAGAAAAATGCGCACTGATAAAGTTCCAGAGTCCGCTGCGGGCTTCTTCGTTAATAAATATCATATCCTTGATATGAAAAACTTCATCAGAAATCCAGTAAAGGACATACCCATCCGGCTGCCCCTCTTCATTGTAATATATAGCAGCCATAATATCATCCGTATCCCAAAGCCAATATTCATTCCAGGCCAGCTCATTCCGAAGCATGGCACCATGGGTCTGCATGGCAAAGCGTTCATAAGCTGCCTTCACCTGGTCGCTGTCCACCGTAACACGCTCAATCTCACCGGATACCCGCTTATTTTTAGGCAGCTGGTAATCATTAATATCAAAGGTTATTACATCGGATATAATTTCCCAGCCCTTTCTGCGGTAATAGGGTATGGAATAAGGAAAGAGATAAGATATGGACTGCTTACGCCCCCTCATATTTTCAAGTGCCTGGCACAAAAGCTTATGCATGAGCCCCTGTGAGGAATATTCCGGATAAGTACCTACTCCCGTAAGCCCTCCCATATCATAGGTACAGCCAAAGATGCGCACCTGAAAAGGGTACACTGCCACCTGGGATATTAATTTGTCACCATCAAACCAGCCAAGAACATCCGCCTGCTCCAGCACGGGAGATTTGGCCCGGATAATCTCATCTTCCTCCCAGCCGCTCTGATGCAGCTCTCTGTCGGTTACCTGAAATACATACCGCAGCAGCTGGTTATACTGTTCCAGATGCTCCAGCCCTACTTTCTTCATTTTTAATTGCTTTCTCCTGCTCATACCCTGCTCCCATCTTCATGTTGAAATATATATGGCATTGCTCAGAAGATTCTTACCTGGATTTCTGTTAAGAATTCTTCCGTCTTCATAGTTTCCCGGTTATCAATAACATAAATTTCAAAAGGCTCCCCTGCTACCTCATACCCCATTTCTCCGGCATAGTCAAGGAGATTTCTGATACATTCCGTGCTCTTAAGATATTCCCCTCTGTAATAACAGGAGAGATAGCGTCCCTCCGGTATCAGGAAGTCATATTGGTCCGCCCCAGGCTCCAGAATAAAAAATACATTATGGTATCCTCCTGCAATTCCCTGTTCAATGTCCTCTATATCTACAGTAGCCCCGATAGCCTGATTACCGAAATCACGTATCTTCCCTTCATGCTTTCTATGGAGCTTCTTTACCGCGAAATCCATCTCTTCATCCCGGGTTATATGTTCATTTAACCGGACACAGGGTCTTCCTTTCAGATTCTTTATAAGGTAGATATCTGTTTTTATTTCATCCGCTTCCTTAAGCGCATTCATTCGTTCTTTGATTAACTGTTTTCGCAGTTTTAAACGCTTTACCTGCTCTGTGATATACTCCTCTTCCTCCTGTAAAAGAGCAAGGGTGTTATCGATACTCTGATGTTCAAGATAATCTTTTATTTGTTTCATGGAGAAATCCAGCTTACGTAAGTCAGAAATGATATTCAGTTTATAGATATCTTTCAGACTATAGAGCCTATAGTCATTAATATCCCTCTTAGGCTTTAGAATTCCCAGCTTTTCATAGTAGCGCAAAGAGTCCACTCCAATTCCATAAAGCTTGGATATTTCATTTATTTTATAATAATCCTTCATAGACAGGAGCCTCCTTATCAGTACACCCTACAGGTACAAACTCCCCATAAACTGTTCAAGTAGAAGTTCGTACAAGGCTTATGCTTAATAATTCACATAAAAACTTATCTGTATAGTATACTCATTATTCAGTAAAATTAAGTACTTGACATTGGTATTATACCAGAGTTTAAACTAAAATGGTAGAATTAGAAAGGTAAGAAAATTATGAAACTTTTTAAAGACAAGAAAACATCCATAAACGTAAAAAGGCTTGCAGTTATTGTACTTGGTACTGCAATCTCCTCTTTCGGAATATACAACATCCACCGGCAGACACATATTACTGAAGGCGGTGTATTAGGTCTGATTCTTCTTCTAAACAACTGGACCGGTATATCTCCTGCTCTTTTAACGCCTCTGCTGGATATTCTTTGCTATGCATTTGCCTTCCGGTATTTAGGAAAGGACTTCATTAAGATTTCCCTTATTTCAACCTTAAGTCTGGCAGGATTTTTTAAACTTTGGGAGATGTTTCCCCCTGTAATTCCAAATCTTTCGGCTTATCCTCTGGCAGCTGCCATAGCCGGCGGTCTCTTTGTAGGTATTGGAGTCGGACTTATTATCGGACAGGGTGCATCCAGCGGCGGAGACGATGCCCTGGCGTTAATTCTCTCTAAACTTGCCCATTGCCGCATTTCCCGTGTATATCTTGCCACTGATATTACAGTATTGCTTTTATCTCTGTCCTATATTCC
>JAEXGM010000129.1 GCA_023450835.1 Bacillota bacterium
CGTTTTTCTTTGGATTTACTTCGTCCGATTTTCCTTTCGACGCCTTACCGGTATCTTTATTAATTTCATAATATGGAGTTTTATTAAAGTCTCTGTATTCTATGAGCTTAAAGGATACATACTTATCACCTTCTTCTCCCGCCTTTTCAGATATGGACATCTCCTCAATCAATACCAGGGTATTGATTCTGTCTTTATACAGAACCCCTTTTTTCGTAGCGCTGCCTGCCAGAAATCTAACCGGTATTTTTTTCTTACGCCATTTCGTAAGCATATCCAGGTAACTCTTTGCATCCAGAAAATCCTTTTCTTCCTTCACATTCACATAACTGTACATTGTGTGGGGAAACTCGCATTCGAAACTGTATTCTTTTAATTCCATATAGGTGGGAACTGCTATCTGCCCAAGCTTTAGAACATTATACTTCTCAATTGACTGGGTGTTTGTTACGCTGATTTCCTCCGGATTGGTCGGCAGCCTGTAGGTAGTTCCGCCATAGTCAAAAAATATTGCGTACATTAATATACCCCCTCACTTGCCATTGCAATCTGCTCTCTTAGTATCTTCTTGATTCTGCCTGCTACTTTATTGGCATCGGCTGTCTCATGAACATCTCCGAACTGCACTGCGATATTAGGCGCTAAAGAATTGGTGGAAACATTTGCAATATAATCTCGTTCTGCTATATTTTTCAGGTACTCTTTGTCCTCATCAGGCAGATTCACATTCATGGAACCACCGGCACCGGTTCCCTCCACCTTAAGAGTAGAATCAGAAGAATTTCCAGGCAAACTTTTAAATTCCTGAAAGGGCTGATAAGCCATGTTACCTGTAGGATCTTTTACTGTATTCTGACTTAAAATCTTATTTACATTGTCTAATCCCGTCTTTGTCTTTGTACCAACATATGTACCAAATTTTTGACCAGTAGATGCAAAATCGCCGTAATCCGCCTGACCTACTTTTTGGGCAAATTCTATATAACCTGAATCAGCTTTAGCTTTTTCATCCTTAGCTGACCAATTTTCTGTTATATTAGTTAGTTTTGATGACAAATCTATCTTTTTTCCAGTCAGCTTATTAATTAGTCCTGAAATCCCTTCTGCTAATCCTGTGATATACTTTAGTGCATCAACTGCTAAATCTATAAATAATATCTTAATGCTTGATATAGGGTGAATAAGTGCATTACCTATGAAATTAGCTAAAGTACCAAATACATTAATTATTAATCCAATCACATTTAAGATAACTGCTAAAAGCCCTCCTAAAAACCCTCCAATAGCACCGAATACCTGTTCAAAGGAAACCCCCATATTTACTAAGATCCCTATAACTGCTGCCAGAGCTCCTATTATCAAAAGAATCGGCCAATTGACTGCCAGCCATGCCGCCGCCATAGCAATGGTATCCACTATCATTACTGCAAGAACCACACCCACCAGATAGGCAAGGATTGGACCTATGATATTCCAGTTTCCAATAATAAAGTCACATACCTTCCCAATTGCATCTCCCAAAAGGCTCATACCTGCAATCAGCTTATCAACAAATTGCTGCACTTGGGGATTGGAGACGATGTCATTCATTTTTTCCAAAACACCGGAGGCTGCCTGTTCTGCTCCTTCTTTTAATTTGTCCCATGTCTCTCCAAAGGACATCTTAGTATTTGTAAACTGACCATTAATACCTTCGCTCATTGAAAACATGGCATTTTTTATCGTATCTGCCGTAATTTTTCCATCGTCCGCCATCTTATACAGGTCATCTTCCGACTTGCCCGTATAACTTTGCAAGGATTTCATAATAAGCGGCGAAGCTCCTGATGCGGATTTCAAATCATCACTTCCAAGACTGCCCTTCGAAACAGTGTCAATTACCTGATTCATTGCAGCTCCCCTGTCATCAGTGCCTCCTGCAACAACAGCCTTTTGCATTAATTCAGCAAATGCAATTGCCTGATCATTATTTTTAAAGGTGTCACCAGATGCTGAAAGCTTTGAAACATAGCCCGCCATATCCTTATAGGTACTTCTGGAACTGCCTGCAGCTGCTGCGACTTTGGAATGAAGTGCTTCATCAGGTTGTTTTCCATCATTTACTCTATCCAGCTTGGAATCAGAAGCCCTTAGGCTGTCTGCTAAATCAAAGGCTTTTGTTACACTTTTAAGGCTCTTGAATTTATCAATAAAGCCCTTTAGCTTATCCCCGGCTTTTGACGAACTCTTCTCTGTACTGTCGAGAGATTTATTTACATTTCCAACATTCTTTCCGGCTTCCAATAAATCTTTGGAAGCAGTTCCTATATCTTTACCGGTGCTTATAAAGGAATCCGTTACTCCCTTTAGAGTACTTCCGGTCTGTTCCATATTATCGGTCGCCTTAGTTGCCGCATCTCCGGTCTTTTTCATATTCATCGCTGTATCTTCCAATGACTGTCCTGTCTTTTGCATTTTATCCACAGTGTCGTAAGCCGTATCCCCAAAGCTTTTCATCTTGCTTGCAGCTTCATCTGCGGCTTTTCCGGCTTCCAGGATATTTCCGGCCGATAAATCAAATTTCGTACTGGCCTCTATCATCTTACTGGTGGTCTGGTCAAGTTTACCCATTAACTTATTAAGGGCTACCGTATAGATGTCGATCGATATAAATACTGCATTAATATCTGCCATTATCTGCTCCTGCCTCCTTTCATCTTTATTTTGTCTGCTTCTCTTTTCTCCGATTCCACCCTGACCAGGATGCTGGCATAGACGAAGGCCTTTTCCCTCTGACTCATAGCATCCAGAGCAGACGGCAGAATATGGAGTTTTTGAAGTGCAAAGTGCGCCAGATTAAATTCAGCATCACCTTGCGTTATTCGTTTTTTGCTTCTTCAATATCCTCATTAATGTCCGTGTCCAGTCCGCTTAAGGTCTGTACCTCAG
>JAEXGM010000136.1 GCA_023450835.1 Bacillota bacterium
AGCTGCCAGGCAGGGTAATTCGGGCAGGAAGCCGGACCGGCGGCACTGGCCGGAGCCCAGTTGCCAAGTTCGGTTATATTACCGGCAATATATATGTTTTGGCCCAAAGTGGTAGTAGCATTCGTAACAGTAAAAGTAACCGGAATAAGAGAAGAGGAGGGTTTGGCATCGTTGATGACCCCATCCTGAATCCAGCAATTTTTTGTAACCAGGTAGCCTGATTGGCCGGATGCAGGTATTTGTGCACTTCCGCTGTTAAACATAACATAAGACTTATCCCAGCCTGAGATGGTATAGGAATACCAGCCATCTCCTTCGGAAGTCATAGCTGTTCCAGGCCAGGCAGCGCCTTCCTTCTTTGGAGTTACGGTTTCGTCATAATAATAAATATTAGGTGTACCCCAGGAAGAGGGCTTATAGTAATGTACAGTGAAGCTGTTTACGGAAGATTTTACATAAGTGCAGACCTTTGTGGTGCTGCCGGAGCTGTTAGCAGCAGTTACTGTCAAGGTATAACTGGTACCATTGGCATCCCCGCTGCCAATCTGAATAGAGGTTCCCGATGTAAAAGCTACGGGAGTACCACTGTTCAAAGAATAAGTTGCTGAAGTGGCATTGGAATAACTCATGGTTATTGTCTGGGTATCGGCAGTAAAGGTGGTGCTGTCCGGACTGACAGTAATAACAGGTGTATTTGAAGTTGTGTTATAGAGTACGGCGATGGTACCGCTCTTAATGGTGCCGCTTAATTTCCCGCTTTGTACCGTAAAGGTTCCGTTAACACCGGTTTTATCCGTATAGGTGCCGTCTGCCAGGTTTGTGGCCTGAGAGGTAAAGGTACTGGCTCCGTCAAGGGATATTATAACCGAGCCTTTTGTACCCCTGTCGATTATTAAGAGATTATTGCTCAATTGTCTTAAGGTTTCGTTTTGTCCAACCATAGCGTTATGGAACTGATTCAATGCAACTACTTCGTTGTCCTTCCATTCATCGTCTCCGGCTTTGCCCATTGTACCGGAGGCTCCCTTGCCATCGGTAGGGCGGTTAAAAAACAAAGGAGTACCTTTGGCACGGGCAGCGGTAATTGCCCAGCCCATTTCTATTTGCCAGTTGCTCATACTGTTTGAATCACCATCGGAATTCAAATAGGTATCGTGAGATTCAACCCAGGTTACAAGTTTGGCAGGATCAACACCTCTGCCGTCATAATCGGAAGAGAGAGCAGCCCCTATATTGTGGTTCTTTATAGCATTGCGCAGATCATAACCATAGGAGGAAGCGGTAAGGTTTATGTATTTAGCATAGTCTTCGAAGGCATCGGTATATTTTCCGTCGTAGATATCCTTATCACCGGATTGCAATACCTCTCCGTACACGTAACTGTTGCTGTCGGCGGCTTTTATTGCGGCCAGTACATTAGGCCAGAAATATTCTACCGGATTGTCGTTGTCTTCCGGCAGGGCGATATGCTTTGCCGCATCAAAGCGGAAGCCGTCTGCTCCGTCGCTTACCAGTTTCTTCAAAAAGGGAATAATGTAATTATTCTGTAAGTCAGTGTTTTCTGTGGCAAGATCCGGCAGGCCGATACAGCCATGGGTCACCTGCCATCTGTCGGAATAATTGATAGCCCCCTTATAAGTGTGCCAAAAGTTTGAATTGTTTTTGATTGCAGCATTGACACGGTCGGAAGGGTACATTTCCTGACCGGAGCCATTATTTGCGGTATGGTTGCATACAACATCCACAATAATCTTGATGCCGTATTTGTCCGCTTCCTGGCATAGGGACTGAAAGTCTGCCTCCGTACCAAGCTGATTGCCGACTGTAAAATCAATGGGCTGGTAGAGCATGTACCACATACTTGCCGAGTCTTCCTTGGAGGGCTGTACAACGGATGTCTGAACCGTGTTGTAGCCTGCCTGGGCAATAGCTGCCAGATTGCTTTTGATTGTGTTAAATGACCAGTCAAATGCATGAAGAATAACACCGTCTGCCGTAGCAGAAGGCAGGCCGTATTCGGAAGATACGGCTGCCAGAGCAGTTGTTGAAGTGTTTGCTGCTGACGAGTTCCATGGTGCAAATCCGGTAAGCTGGAACAATAGCGTCAGTAATAACAGCATACTGCCAATTAATTTTGACCCCTTTTTCATTTTCCTTCTCCTTTAAAATAATATTTATTTACAGCCTTTATTTGAAGGCAATAAACCAAATAAGTATATTCGAAAATTTTCGAAAATATATTTTTAGAGTAGCATGGCTTTTTCAAGTTGTCAATTATGCAATTGGTAAAAAATGTAATGATTAATTTGGTACAATTGACGAAAATGCCATTTTGAAATATGAATTACTATAATATATTTTACTGTTGACAATAGTTTGATATCAAACTATAATGAGGCTATGAATTCAAATGACATTATATCCTTAATTTCAAAGATAAGAGAAAAAGTGAATAAACGTCTGATTGCAGAAATGGAAAACCACGGAATAGAAGGAATGGTAACTTCCCATGGAGACATACTCTATGCCTTAAATCATAAAAGCCGGATGACCATGGCTGAGATTGCTTCCGCAATAGGAAAGGATAAATCCACTGTTACTGCCCTGGTAGAAAAGTTGGTGAAGTTGAACTATGTGTCAAAGGAAAGGGACACAGAGGATACCAGAATTGTGTATGTTACCTTAACGCAAAGAGGGGAAGAACTTAAGCCTGTATTTAATCAGATATCAAAAGAGCTGTTAGAGGTTTTTTACAAGGAAGTCACAGAAGAAGAGAAGGAAGTATTGTTCCGTCTTTTAAATAAGATATACTGTAACCTTTGATTTTTATTTAATAATACTATAACATTTATATAACAATATAGTTTGATATCAAACTATTATTCTGAAAGGAGAAACGGATGAAAGACTATACAAAATTGTTGCCGGAACACACAGAAAAGTACTTAGGTGAAAATGATTTATTCCTGGAAATTTACAGAGATGCAGAGGGTACTGCCGGGAGTAAAAAGAAGCCGCCTTTGCTATTCATCCACGGGGCTTACACAGGAAGCTGGATGTGGAGTAAATACATCCCCCATTTTATAAAAGAGGGGTTCCGGTGCTATGCTATGAATTTAAGAAGTCATTATAAGAGCCGGGTAATGGACTTGACAAGAGTGACCTTTGAAGATTATCTGAAGGATATAAAAGCGGTGCTTGGCGAATGTGAGGAACCGCCCGTTATCATTGGTTTTAGCATGGGAGGAATATTGTCCCAGAAGATAGCTGAAACAGAGAAAATAGCCGGTATGGTATTAATAGACTCCAGTATCTGCAGGCAGGTAAGTGAAAAGGTTCCTTATGAAAAGCTTGAGAGGGGTACAGAGGTGGATATCGTGCCGGCGCCGGAACGCGGGGAAACAAGCAGTGCAGATGAGTCCGCCGAAGACATTGAGTTTCAAAGAAAGTATCTTGCCATGGAATCAGGAAAAGCCTTTGGTGCCTGCTCCATTGCCTATGGACTAAGTGAGGGAATATCTGTTGATAACAGTCAGATAACCTGTCCCGCTCTGGTGATAAGAACCGCTAATAATGAAGAGGAAGAGAATAGAGTAAGGGCAGAAGCAGAATATTTTCATGCGGAATATGCAGGCATGAAAGCTGCAACTCATACAGGGCTGCTAGTCGGACAAAGATACCTGGAAGGGGCAGAGGTTATCCTTAATTGGCTTAAAAGCTTCTGATATACAGAGTTAATTAAAAAATTCTAAGATAATAAAAATGAAGAAAATAAAATGGTATGGGCTTGGCCTTGTTGCAGCAAAGAGCAGAATATAAGTCTGCACAAAAAACAGGATATAGGAACAAATATTGATTAAATGAGGTAAATTTAATAGCTAGTCATAAAAATAAAGAAGTTCCTTAGAAAATCCTAAGAAACTTTTTTATTTCTTTCCGCCTCTTCATGTGGTATAAATAATAGTGAGTAATGAAAAAGATATTCTAGGAGCCAGACATGAAAGATTTAAAAAGATATACAATCGCTTTAAAGCTGTTACTTATTCTTATGATTATTAATACAATAATCGGCGGAAATTTCGTATTCACGATCTGTACTTATATATTTATCTGTTTGCTGATGTTTATGCGAACTCTGATGGTGCCATCGGAAAGCCGGATTAAAGTATGTTTAATTCCTATATATTTTACTATTATGGCATTACAGATAACTTATATATCTATTGTAACCTTTCAATCCGGTCAGACGGAAATCCACAGGCTGGTAGGCAGAATGTTTGGAGCTGCCGTCATATGGTTCCCCTTCCTGGTAGAAAGGTTTGTGACCATTAATAAATATGCGGACCTTTATCTTCCCTCTGCCCAGGAGGTGGCAAGTATCAGCTTCACTGATATCAAGGCTGGGAGAGATAAGATCATCAGTGCAATGGAGAAGATTGATAAAGCAGGTAAGGCATTTTCTGTTGAGAATTTATTATGTATCAAGGACGAGCTGTACCGGCATAATTCCTTTGAATATATTAATCAGGGAGTTTTAACGGAAGAATATTTTGAAGAAGCCAGAAGATGGCTGAAGGATGAAAATATCTATATCATTCTTTCCAATACCGGCAGTCCGGCCAGTGAGATTATTTCTACCTTTACCGGGAAGCAATACAATCATGCCTCCTTGTCCTTTGATCCGGAATTAAAGACTGTAATCAGCTATAATGGTGGTGAAAGAGTATATCCGCCCGGATTGAATTATGAAATGCTGGACTTTTTTAATAAAAAAGAGGACGCGTCCATATTGGTGTACAAGCTTTCCTGCACAAGGGAGCAGAAAAACAGGATTTATGATAAAGTACAGGAGATTAACCGGGATGGAAGCGCATATAACCTTATGGGGCTGGTCTTAAAATATTCCCATAAGCCAAATATTATGTTCTGCTCGCAGTTTGTCCATAAAATGCTTACCTTTGCAGGCCTTGCCTACATTGATAAAAGGGATGGGGAGGTAAAACCTACGGACCTGATTGAGATGGACTATTACCGGAAGCTGGAATTTATGTACGAAATGAAACTGAATGAAAAATAATGCAAAGGCAGGAAAGAAAGGTGTAGGTTGAAAAAACAAAAAGCAGTTTTTTCAACTACGGATTCAGGAATATCAAAT
>JAEXGM010000243.1 GCA_023450835.1 Bacillota bacterium
CCAATGATTTCATCTCTCTTAAGTCCTGTGTAACGTTCAAAGGATTTATTCGTTTCTATGTACCGATAATCGATGGGCTTGCCGGTTTCGTCGGTGATAATACGGTGGAGCGCAAAGCCGCTGATCATATTCTCTATAATCGCATGGCTAAAATTATCTGACATTTCCATAGATGTTTCCTCCTGTTATCCAGATGTCGGCCTTTTTATAATTCAGACTGTCAGAGCATTTTGTCTGCATTGCCTAAAGGCAGAATGAAACTTCAAGTATTCTGTTTATTTCTAATATAATACCATATATCGACAAAATAGTAAATATACTCATACTAGAAAATGTCAAATTTAGTATTTTAATACATAAGTTACTTATTTTTCAATATTGCGAATAATTTCTTCCCTTCGCTCACCAAAAAGAAGAGTTTTATTGTATTCATAGTATTTGGGGCTGCCATTTGCAGCAATAAATGCAGCGCTGTAGTAATTTACCGATAATTCCGTTATAAAGATTACCATTTCCTGACCTTCTCCAAATGCCTTCTCCATGAAATAGAAAGCATTCTCCAGTTCAGAAGAGGTGGCTTGAACTTTACTTGTAAGGCTTTCTTTCTCAGAGGTAAAAAGCTGTCTTACGGTATCTCCTGCATTAGAAGAACTTTCTTTTCCCTGTCTTAAAGTCTCCTGATAGTTCTTTAAGGAAGAAAGAGCTTTCTGCTTAATAACAGATTCTTTTCGGGTTATTAAGCCTTCTTCTTTCAGGGATTCCAGAGCTTTCTCTTCTCTTACTAGCATCTCTTTTAACAGAACATCAGGTCTGGTTTCACTAAGAGGGATTTGTGCAAGGTAATCCTTTAAAAATGAATACAGTACTTCGGTGTACTTCTCCATGTTTTCCGTTTCTACAAAAGAACGGCCCAGCCTTCCAAGGAGCAGGGAGGTAAGATTGAGCCTTTCATCAAAAGGTGCTATCTTTAAATCCTCAATAAGCTTTGAAGAATAATGGCCCCGGATTATTTCTTCTATCTTATAATCTTTTTTATATTTGTTGTACAGTTCGTAATAGTTTGAAAAATCTTTTGCGATTCTGTCATGCTGGATATATTCATATACGAACTCGGCATCTATGGGCATGCGGAGTTCTTCACAGACGATAAGCATTTCAGATAAATCTTCCCAGCCTCTTGCTGTTGCAAAGAAAATTCCGTCGGGAGTTGTTTCAAAACGGTAGAAATTTTCTCTGCGGATATCCAGATAATGAAGAATGCAAGGATGTATTTCCTGCTTGTAGGCATATTCTTTAAATACTTCAAAATCCGGTTCTATCTCTATCTTACGAACTCGGTCTAAGGTAACAGTATCAAACTCTCTGACAGATTTATTGTATTCCGGAGGATTTCCGGCGGCTATAATAATCCAGCCTTCCGGCACTTTTTGATTACCAAAGGTCTTATACTGCAAAAATTGAAGCATGGTGGGGGCCAGGGTTTCGGACACACAGTTAATCTCGTCTATAAACAGGATTCCCTGGGTCAGCCCGGTTCTCTCCTGCTTATCATATACGGCGGCAATAATTTCACTCATGGAGTAATCAGTTACAGAATAATTTTTATTTCCATAAGTTTTCTTCTCGATAAAGGGAAGTCCGACGGCGCTTTGTCTGGTATGGTGGGTTATGGTATAGGATACCAGTGCGATACCGCATTCAGCTGCCACCTGTTCCATAATCTGAGTCTTTCCGATACCCGGAGGACCCATTAACAATATTGGACGCTGCCTGATTTCCGCTATTTTATAATTTCCGTTTTCATCACAGCTTAAGTAAGCTTTCACGGTATTCATGATTTCTTCCTTGGCGCGTTTTATATTCATTGTAATTCTCCTTTGGTTGAATTAAGGTCTTCTGGATTTAATATTAACTTCATTGCCCAGGGCGGCACATCTGCGTCCGTATAATCTTCTTTCAGGAAGACAAATGCCGTGTCATAAGACGGTCTTTTTCTGGGATAGATGCCTTTTCCGTCTGTAAAATACAAGAGTCCTTTCAGATGGTGAAAGGCTTTTTCCTCCAGAAGTTTTCCTACATAGGCAAAGACCGGCCGAAAGTCGGTGCCTCCTCCGCCTTTTAACTGGAGCTGCTGCATATATTGCTCCAACTCCTCTTCGCTGTGAATCACTTCATCGGATTGTATTGTTTCATCGCATTGCAGGATATGTATATTGGTCCTTTTAAAGAAACTTTCGGATTCTTTTAATACTTTATAAGTTTGCATCAAAAATTCCTGCACTAATTCACCCGAACAGGACATGGAGGTATCTACCGCAATGACAAAATCTTCAATGCGCTTACTTTCTCTTGATTCCTGGTATTCTATTAAGGGCATATTTCCATAGAGGGATAATCCGTAGGTATAGAAGCTTAAATCATAGGAATCCATATCCAGAACAGCTTCTTCCTTCATTATGGAAAATTTGCGTAAGAAGCTGCGGTAATCATGCTTTTTACGGTTTTCAACTTCCACTTGTTCGAGAAAGCTCTCCACTTCTTCAGAAGCATCCTGTGCCTGAGTCTCCAGTTCGGTTTGAGTTTTTTCACTGATATCCTGCCATTTTTGTTCCGGAGAGTTAGGAAGGGGGGCATCCTTTTTTTCCTCCTCTGCCCAGAAGGAGTGATCATCCTTTCTGAATTCAAATTCCAGCTGTTCATATTCCTTATCAGACATATCCAAAGGTTCCAATAGTCTGTAAATTGCCTGAGCCGTAGGGATTTTTATCTTTCCTTTAAGGTTTTCATAAAATATTCTGCGGTATCTGGTACCGGACATTCTGACACAATGATAACGAAAGGAATCAATAATATATTCCATAGCAATATCGCAGGAGATATCCCAAAGCCTCTTATTATTACCATAAGGCCTGAAAGGATGTCTGTAAATGCAATGGAGTATCTGATGCAGATAGGAACGATTCACCCAGAGCCTTCCTGCTTTGTACTCTTCCAATAAAAGAGAGGGACTAAAATAAAGTGTATTTCCGTCCGTGCCCATTAGCTGAACGCCCTCCTTCTCTTCGAATTTAAGAGCGCTAAGAGCAAGGTTCAAATATCGCATGTAAACACTTAATTCCGTTCTGGAGGAAATCAGAATATCTATTGCACCGGTTTCCAGGTTTTTATTATCTGCTTCCATAACACCACTCCTCGTCTTTTGGGGTTATAATTCAAATCTATCATGTTTATTTTTAGAAATGTCTTCCTGAAGGCTTAAGAGAACCCCCATGCATTCCGGCTGTTTATACTTTATAGCTCTTTTTATAGCATAATCCATCAAATCTATGGTTAAGATTCCTTCTGCTTTTAAGGTAATAAGACCTTTGGCATCATTATCCAGAATGTATCTTTTAATTGTTTTCTTTCCATGATTTTTCAGATAAGAGATATATTTTAGCCTGTTAGCGCCTGAAAGTCCATAGGGGTACCTTAAGCGGCATAATGCTATGGAAAGAGCGGTATCTTCTTCTGTCTGTATCTCAGGAGCTGAAAATAAAGCATCATATTCCGGGATTTCAAGAATTCCGGCCTTAAGACACTGGCGATAACGATAGCCGGCTCCGTGAATCAGATAGTGAAATACTCGTGCAGGGGTATTTTCAACGGATTCTTCGTAATATTCCGGAAAGATAAACTCAGCCCTCTTTCCATCCTTTTCAAAAGATACCTTAAGTTCTCCCTGAAGTTCCCGCAAGAAGCCAAAGAGTCCTGTATCAGCCTCAGGAATGGTACGAAAATGCAGGTTTTTTAAATTATCGCAATTCATAAAAGCACCGTTTCCAAAATCAATATTACCATTCCCAAGATGGATGGTCTCTAATTCTGTACAATTATAAAAAGCATATTCGTCTATTCTGGTAATTTCAGCCGGTAAGAAGATTTCTTTTATTTTCTTTCCGTAGAGTACTTCCATGGTAGTAAAGGGGACATCTAATCCCTGGTAATGATATTCTTTTATATCTTCTTCTTTATAAGATTTTTTTCCGGATAAAGCTTCCGGAGAAGAAAAGCTGTATGGGCCGACTTCTGTAACGGGAATATCTTCTATCAGATCAGGCAGTTTGATATAGCCGCTTGTTCCGGTACAGGATAATATGACTGCCTGATTGGCTTTCAGCCGGTATTTTATAGTTAGAGAGCCAAAGAGCTCATCATTCATTGGCGGAGCCTCCTAAGTGTTTCCTTATTCAGATGCCTATTATACTCCAAAAGTGATTAAGTTTCTATACTAATGTGGCTATTTACATGGCAAATATATGGGGATTTATGGGGACGGACGATGACAGGGAGGTTTGCTTTGAAGTTTTGTTCTTCGAGGCTCCTTATTCTACTAAAGGTGCAGGGAATGTAACTGACAGGGGAACCAGCGCCAAACTCGCTGTTTTTACTGTGACTGTGTTGGTTTATGGCGCTCAAACAATGGCCGCTGGTTCCCCTAGTTACATTTCCTGCGCCTTAAGTGTCATATGGAGCCTCTCAAGACAAAACTTCAAAGCAAACCTCTCTGTCATCTGTTTATCGAATAAATTTGTACTTGTGTTGTGTAGTTAAGCATTAAAAGAGATTTTATTATGGAAAAGTATTGAAAATATATAAATAAAAATATAAAGGGAAAATAGTAATTGAAAATACCTAAGCGAGAATGGCTTCTTTTAACTGGTTGGGGGTTCTGGATAAATTGTTAAATTGATAGAAGAAGTCGATAAGATGATTGCTTTACTTATACGAACATAGAGATTTGCAGAAGTTCATTTTAAGAAATGATAAAAGAAAAATAAGGCTGTTACTTTTGGGAATTTAACAAAAGTAACAGCCTTATTTTTTTGAGGGTTTATAGAATAGAACCGCCGTGGAAGCAGCATTCGTATACTTTTAAATCTCCGCAAAATATGGCTTCTGTGCCTTGGAACCATTGATAATCACCGGAAACAGAGCAATGATAGGTATAGTC
>JAEXGM010000269.1 GCA_023450835.1 Bacillota bacterium
TTAAATTTGGAACCACCTTATAGGTACTCTCGTCTAATCAGTGTAAAGGCTTAAGAAAGGAGAAACATACATAATCTCTTTCGGTACCAAAGAGGTTAGTGTGAAATAAAAGACAACATTTCACATCCGGCATTGGCAGCGTTATGGCTATCAGGCATGAATTTGAATTCAAGGCAAAAGCAGCTCTTAAACCTAAGATGAAATATTTGAATCCCAGTATGGAACTTATCAATTAACAATTACTATAAATGATAGATTAAAAAAAGGAGGTATTTTTTATGAGAAAAATACAATTACTTAAAGCAGTTATGTTAGGATTATGTTTATCCACTTTATATACCGGTGTGGCATTTGCAGATACAATTGATGGTAAAGCACCAGAAGTAGCTGTCCAGGACAACGTGGCAGGAAGTGATCTTTCAAAGTTACAGAGTGACATTGACCAGTATGTGTTTACAGATCATTCAGCGGATATTGAAAAACAGGGTTTTCAAGTGGTTCAGACTGTTGTAACCAATGGTTATGTTGAAGTTGGCATTACTCCTTTCAGTGATGAAAATGCAAATTATCTCTATGATTTATTTGGCAAGGATAATGTTAAGGTAGTAAAAAGCGATGAAATGAAAGTATATAAAACCATGGAAGCAGTAGCTCCTGACACAGCTGTTTCTTCAGAAGTAGTGGATGACAGCCTTGTGGCCAGACAGGACGAAGTAAATAAAGTCTTGTTTGAAGATAAATCCTCTGAGTTAGAATCTAAGGGAATTTCGATTATGCACACTACTCCTGTTGATGACTATATTGAAGTTGGTATTCTTCCTTACACTGATGAAAATGTCAAGTTCATCTATAGTTTGACCGGTGAAGACAAAGTAAAAGTGGTGGAAGGTAAAGAACCTGAGTTAATGGCAACCTCCGGTATTGCAACAGATGGTGAAGTGACAACTACCGCAGAAGGTAATGTTGAAACTGTAAATGCAACAGATAATGCTGCCGGCAATAAAGATAAAGCATCAGACAATAATATTTTACCTATAGCAGGTGTTGCGGCAATAGCAGTGTTAATAGGCGGTGCAGTAGTCTTTTCACAGAAAAAGAAAATTGCGAAGTAATTAAATAGAAACAGGGCTGTCAGAAAGTTTTAGGTGATTGAATCTGCACTTAAAATTTTCTGACAGCCTTTTGATATTCCGGCATCCGGACTTCTTTATGTTGATTTGATTATCCTGTCAGGTAAGAAAGTATTATTATCTGAAGTTCTTTAAGTATTCTTCCGCGGACCGGTTCATTTCTTTACAGAATTCAGACATATATTTTCTCTGGCAAAAAGCCTGAACTGTTGCCGTAATATCCTTTTGGGGGTGTCCGGCTTTTTCTTCCCGTTTCTGATACATAGTCTGAAGCTCTTCCTTTTCCAGGCGTTTATAGCTGTTTTCGAAAACAACATATTCTTTGTCAAAACGGGCCGGCTTTTTTCTGTCTTTCTGGCCCTGGGTCGGATAGCCATATACCAGCATAGCAGCCGGAACAGTGTATTCCGGCAGACCAAGCAATTCTCTGACTTCTTCGCACCGTTCAATAATATCACCGATGTAACAGGAACCAATACCAAGAGACTCAGCCGCGACAACAGTATTCTGGGCAGCAATCAAGGCATCGGAGGCGGCAAGAAGTATATCACCGGTACCCGGTGTCCTGGGATAACAATCTTCATAAGTAAAGGTGTCATACCAACGCTGATAATCCGCTAAGAATATCAGGACTAACGGAGCTTTTGCTATAAAGGGCTGATTGTCACATAATATGGATAAGGTTTCTTTCTTGCAGGTATCGGTAATATCAATAATGGAATACAGCATCATTGCCCCGGCGGTGGGAGCTTCCAGTGCTGCATTTATAATCTCTTCTTTTACTTCTTGTTCTATGCTTCTTTCTTCAAATACACGTACCGATTTTCGATTCTTAAGTTGACTTAGTACTTCGTTCATGTAAATTCTCCTTATAAAGTAGATCATTCTTTTCTTATAGTAATATAATATAAAGCCGTATACAAGAGATATTATTTAAGAGATAGATTATTAAAAATTCTTTTTTATATTAAAGATTTCTATCATATTGAATGGAATTGTGTAAATCCTTATTTTACTTCTATAATAAATCTCTTATTTTGAGTATAGTCAATAATATTATTTTTATTGACTATAGTATACATTGTAATCATGAATAAGAAGTATCCGGCATATGCTTAACTATAACCGAAAGGAGGATGTGTATGTTGGATCAATATTCGTCACTGGATATGTCAAGCCAGATTTATGATGTTTATAATGATATCAAGGCTAGGACAGGCGGTGATATATACATAGGTGTGGTGGGACCGGTAAGAACGGGGAAGTCAACTTTCATTAAGCGTTTTATGGATTTGCTGGTAATTCCGAATATTGCTGATATCCACAATAAAGAGAGGGCAATTGATGAATTACCGCAGAGTGCTGCCGGTAAGACAATAATGACCACAGAACCTAAATTCATTCCGAAAGAAGCTGCCCAGATTCAGTTGGGAGAGGACACAAAGGTAAATATACGTCTGATTGACTGTGTAGGATTTATGGTAGAGGGTGCAGCGGGACACATTGAAAATGAGCAGGAACGTTTGGTAAAGACCCCTTGGTTCGACTATGAGATTCCATTTACCCAGGCCGCAGAACTCGGTACTCAAAAAGTAATTAATGACCATTCTACCATAGGAATAGTTGTTACTACAGACGGAAGCTTTGGAGATCTTCAGAGAGACAATTACATTGCGGCTGAAGAGAAGACAATCGGAGAGCTTAAGAAATTAAAAAAACCCTTTATTGTATTGCTTAATACCAACCGGCCTTATTCCGAGACCAGCCAGAACCTTGCAACTGACATTTCTGAAAAGTATAATGTGAATTGTTTACCGGTAAACTGCGAGCAGTTACGAAAAGAAGATATCAACCATATTATGTCAAATATCCTCTCGGTATTCCCTGTATCAGAAATCAATTTCTTTATACCTAAATGGGCAGAAATGCTCCCCGATGACCATTGGTTAAAAGTGGATTTGATTGACTCTGTAAAGCAGTTGTTAAAACGTCTGACTTTAATCCGGGATGTCAGAAACGACAATATGGCAACGGACAGCAAATATGTGAACCGTTTCAAGATTGACAAGGTCGAGATGGAAGATGGTTCCGTAAAAGTATTTGTAGAGTTTGATGATTCTTACTATTATAATATCTTAAGTGACCTTATCGGAGTTAATATTGCGGATGAATACCAGCTTATCAGTACAATTAGGGAACTGGCAGCGGTAAAGAAGGAATATGGCAAGGTAGCAGGAGCCTGTGAAGAGGTTCGCCAAAAGGGGTATGGTGTTGTAAATCCTGCCAAAGAGGAAATTCTTATTGAAGAGCCTGAAATCATGCGGCACGGGAATAAGTATGGGGTTAAGATTAAAGCAACAGCTCCTTCCGTACATATGATCAAGGCTATGATAGAGACTGAGATAGCTCCTATTGTAGGAAGTGAAGAACAGGCCAATGACCTGATAAATTATATCCGTAAGAATTCATCGGAGAATCCGGAGGGAATCTGGGAGACTAATATCTACGGCAAATCCATTCAGCAGCTTGTAGAAGAGGGAATTAATACCAAGATCAGCAAGATGACGGATGAGAGTCAGATAAAACTTCAGGAAACCATGCAGAAGATAATTAATGAAAGTAACGGCGGAATTATTTGTATTATCATATAAATAGAAGCAGGGCTGTGGGAAAACCAACAGCCCTTTTTCGATGTTATTCTACAAAATGAGAACGTTTATTCCCTAATTAATAGCTCTTTTGGGAATAAAGTCTCATTCAATTGGAAATACTTACAATAATTTAACGGATATTTATCAAAATTAATGCAAAGTGTTGACAAAACTATTAACGATTGTTATAATAACTTAGAAATAAATTTAATATATTTGTAACAACTAAAGAAATTAAAAAATGTACATATTAAATTATGATGAGGGATAACTAGCAGGAGGAACCAAATGAACCATAGCACTACCAGATTTTTAAAGATTTCATGCCTTTGTGTAACCGGTACATTATTGTTTGCCTTAAATACCAAGTACACAAGCGCAGAGGCTATCTATGGTGAACAGCCTTTAGCGGGTATATCCGTTACTTTGGACAAGTATTATGATTCAGCCAATACGGCTGCTTCTTCGGAGATTACCATTGCTACTCTGGAATCCAGTGTCGCTGCTTATGACTATAATAACCTTGGTATAGCGGATGTAGACAATCACTTGAATATCCGCAAGGCTCCCGGCGAAGATCAGAAGATTATCGGTAAGTTACCAAAGAACGCAGGATGTACAATAATAGATGAAGATAAAAACGGATGGGTAAAGATTAAATCCGGTAAAGTTACAGGTTACGTAAAGAAAGAATTCCTTATTACAGGAGAAAAGGCCGTCTCTCTTGCCAAGAAGGTAGGAAGTCTGGTAGCGACAGTTAATACACAGACCCTTAATGTCAGAGAAGAAGCAAGTCTTTTAGGAGGCGTAGTTACAAGTGTCCCTAATAACGAAGACTTGGAAGTTACGGCGGTATCTACTGATTGGGTCAAGGTTAAGATTGATGATGATGAAGGATATGTTGCCAGACAATATGTTGCCTTATCCTATCAGTTAGAGAAAGCAGTAACAACTGATGAGCTGTCATCCGGAACCTCCGGTGTAAGAGCGCAGATGATTGCTTATGCAAAACAGTTTTTGGGTAACCCTTATGTATGGGGAGGCACCAGCCTTACAAACGGAACAGATTGTTCAGGATTTACTTTAGGTATATATGCCAAGTTTGGTTATTCCCTGCCCAGAGTTTCCAGAAGCCAGGCATGTTCAGGAACCAGCATTAATTCTTCCAGTATCAAACCGGGAGATTTGGTATTCTACGGAAGCGGCAGTTACATCAGCCATGTTGCGATGTATATCGGTAATGGTCAGGTTATTCATGCAAGTAATCCAAGAACTGGCATAAAGATTTCAAACATGTACTATCGTTCACCGATAAAGATTGTAAGAGTTATTAATGATTAATCAGATTCTATTAAGGGCTGCCATAAGCAGCCCTTTTGAAATTGTTCAAATATATGACAGGAGGATGGTCGGATGATGCAAATACTATTAGGGGTTCTGGCAGTATTTCTTATATTTCTTATAAAGGGGATTTATGATAAAAGAGTCTGGTACAGGAATTTAAGACAAAAGATGATAAATGATTGGGGAAAGGTACCGGAGGAAGAGTATACTACAGAAAAGTTTGAATCTCTGTCCGCTTATTATCATACACAGATTGATAAGTCAAAAGATGTGGACGATATTACCTGGAATGACATCAGCATGGAAGAAATATTTATGCTGATTAATAATACCGGCAGTGCCATTGGTGAAGAATACCTGTACGCAATGCTCCATAAGCTTGAATTCAGCGGAGAGAAGCTGAAAGAAAGAGAGAAGCTTATGAATTTATTTGCCGACAGGGAAGATCTGCGAGTTGAATTACAGCTTGCCCTGTATAAGATGGGTAAGATCAGCAATGTTTCCGTATATGAGTACATTAACCGTTTGGAAGGACTGGAAACGAAAAAAATCTGGCCTCATTTACTTATGGGAGCAGGTTTTATTGTATCTATAATATTGATTGCCTTTAATCCTCTGATTGGTGGAATATTAACGGCTTTAATGCTAGGCAATAATGTTTACCAGTATTACAGGGAAAGAGCAAAGATTGAGATATATTTTACCGTATGTGCTTATATTGTCAGACTGCTGGATGGAGTTAATACCATATTAAAGTTGAACATCCCTGAAATCAATGATTATGCCGTTAAACTCAGGAAATCAAAAGGGGTGTTTCAAAAGTTCATCAGGGGCTCATTTTTATTGATACCAAAGAATGCCGGCGGAGATCTGCTTGGAGTATTCCTGGATTATATGAATCTGATTTTTCATATTGATTTGATGAAATTTTATTCTATGCTGGATTGTTTTAAGTCCAACAGAGAGGCTTTGAATAGCATATATGAAACCGTAGGACTCTTAGATAGCTGCATAGCTGCGGCTTCCTTTCGCAAGATGATTCCGTTCTATACGATTCCGGAACTTGATAATAACGAGAAGCCCTTTTTGGAAGTGGAAGATATCTATAACCCTATGATAGAGGAACCGGTGCTAAATTCCATCTATACCCATAATTCCGTCTTGATAACCGGCTCCAATGCTTCCGGAAAATCAACCTTTATAAAGACCTTAGCCGTGAATGCGATTTTGTCCCAGACAATCTATACTTCCTTAAGCAGCAGTTATAAAGCAAGCTTTTTTAAGGTGCTCTCTTCCATGGCGCTAAAAGATAATCTCCTTGGAAAAGAAAGCTATTATATTGTTGAGATAAAATCCTTAAAGAGAATCATAGACCGGACAGAAGAACATATACCCACTCTGTGTTTTGTGGATGAGGTTCTTCGGGGAACCAATACGCTGGAGCGTATCGCAGCGTCCAGCCAGATACTTAAGTATCTGAGCGGCATCAATACAATCTGCTTTGCTGCCACTCATGATATTGAGTTAACACATATTCTGGAGAATTGTTTTTCAAATTATCATTTTAAAGAACAGATTGCAGATAATAACGTCCTATTCGATTATAAGCTGATGGAAGGAAGGGCAGTGTCAAAAAATGCTATTAAGCTGTTAGAAGTAATGGGATATCCGGGCGGAGTGACAAAATCGGCATCGGATAGTGCGGAATACTTCTTAAAGGAAGGCAAATGGAAAGTGCTGAATGAGACTCTTAATTAGCTAAAATGTCAGACGTTCCTTGGTCCAGGGACCAGTTCACATAATTAACATACAAATACGGTATTCTTATGTTACATGGTTAAAACCTGTAAAATCTAATAGGAATGAGGTATTTGAGTGAAGAATAAGAGAATTGGAACAGTCCTGATATTAATCATGGCACTTATAATTACCGGCTGCACTAAGAATGAAACAAATCAGATAGCATCCGACAATAATAAAAACAGTTCAGATTACGCCACAGAATTGTTTGGTAAAGATGTTATCACTGTTAAAATTAAGGCTGACAAGGCTGATTGGAGCAATCTGATGGAAAATGCCGAGTCCAAGGACTATATTAAGGCAGATGTAACCATAGATGGCGTAACTTACAAAGATGTGGGTATCAAGACCAAAGGCAATACATCACTTACACAGGTGGCAAGTACGGACAGTGACCGTTTCAGTCTGAAGCTGAATTTTGATAAGTATGTGGACAATCAGAATTGCTATGGACTTGATAAACTGGCTCTTAATAATGTATACGGAGACACTACCTACTTAAAAGAATATATGTCCTATGAATTGTTTGATTATCTGGAGGTTCCGAGTTCCCTTCATACTTTTGCCGATATATACGTAAATGATGAGCATTACGGCTTTTATCTGGCATTGGAAGATGTAGATGACAGTTTTCTCAGCAGGAATTATGGCGATGATTATACCGGAGAGGCTTACAAGCCGGAGAGTATGGAGATGAACGCCGATGCACAAAGAGCGGGAGGAGGTAATTTCGGTGATTTTGGAGGAGGTAATGCACCTCAGGGAAATAATGGACAGAGTATGGATATTACAAAGCTCTTTACTTTAACGGATAAGAGTGGAAAAGAGACAGCCTGGGATAAGATAATTCCGGATAATTTTAAGGCAGAGAGTATTTCTAAAATTATCTATAAAGACGGAACGGCTGCTGATTTTAATTTCATGGATCTGATGAATATGGACCTTACCAAGATAGCGGCGTTTCAGGATGAGAGCGGAGAAAAAGCTGATGTCAGTGAATATACTCTTTCCTTGAGTCTTCAAATGCCGCAGAATAGTCCCGGAGCGAATGGACAAGGCGGCAACGGTAAAGCTGGCGGCTTTGGCGGAGGTGCCGGCGGACAAAACGGCGGTTCTTTAGGCGTTGACCTGGTGTATAATGGTGATGATGTATCCAATTATTCTAATATTTTTGATAATGCGATTACGAAGGCAGATGAAAATGATAATAAAAGACTGATTGAAACCTTAAAGGCTATTAGTGAAGGAAAAGACCTTGAGAAATATATTGATGTGGATGAGGTATTAAAATATGCAGCAGTTAATGTATTTCTGGTAAATCTGGACAGTTATTTTTCAAATATGGGCCATAATTATATCTTATATGAGGATAATGGGAAACTTAGTATGCTGCCCTGGGATTATAATTTATCCTTTGGCACCTTTAGCCAGAGTGGCAATTCCGACGCAGTTAACTATGCTATAGACACCGTCTTTGACAATGTTTCTGCCGAGGAAAGGCCGGTTATCGGATTGTTGCTGCAAAATGATGAGTACAAAGAGAAGTACCACGAATATCTGTCCCAATTAGTTGACTATGTTACCTCCGGAAAGTTTAATGAAAAGGTAGACACAGTAAGTAGAGCGATTGACAGTTATGTAAAAAATGATACAACTTCTTTTGAGGGTTACGATGCATTTACTCAAGGAATTACTGTATTAAAAGAGTTCATGAAGCTTCGTTCCCAAAGTGTGGCAGGACAGCTTGACGGAAGTATCCCTTCTACAACGGATACGCAATCCGGCAGTTCGGCTCTCATTGACAGCTCCGGCATTGATTTAAGCAAGCTGGGAGGAATGGAGAATGGCAGAGGAATGAACAGAGGGACGAATAACAGGCCATCTGGCGGAGACAATCCGCCAAGTGAAAATTCCGGAGGTACTTCTTCGGGTGGTAAGTAATTAAATTAGACTTTAGAACTGGTAACTGATTCTTAATATGTAGAATAAAGAATGATATTGTAAGAAAAAACACCGTCTGAAATTGGGCGGTGTTTTTTCTTAAAAAGGTATTGACAAAGATAAAAAGAAAAGTTATACTTACAAAAAATAAAACATATAATTCATATATGATAAGTATGAATACATAATCCGAGGGGTGAAAGAGTGGGAAGTGAGGAGCGGCAGCCAGTCAGAAAGAGTACTGTAAACGAGGGCGATATTCAAAGGATAGTGGAGTTTATCGAATCTATTCAGTACGGGTCCGTTGTAGTAGTGATTCAGGATGGAAAGATAGTCCAGATTGAGAAGAACGAAAAATTGAGGATGAAATAATGTTAAGTTGACCGGACAGCCGGAGGCTTAAGAAAGCAGGAGCCTGTTTATCTTGAGTCTTTTTTTATTTCTGTATTCATGGAAATTAATATACCGGCTGTATATTAAGCAGGTCACGGAGAAAAGGAGGACATCGGCTATTAATATAGATTACCGGATTATACGAAAGGAGAAAAAAATGTCCGCATCGGAACAGAAAATAAAAGAGTATTTAAAAGCAAACCAGAGAATTATATTGGCAACTACAGACGGGGAAGGAAATCCTGATGTGCGAATATTGGGCGGCTATGGCTTGGAGGAATACACGGTTTATTTTTCTACCATAAAGACCAGCAACAAAAACAGTCAGTTAAATGAAAATAAGAATACGGCGGTTTTATTTCAACATGACAATCAGTTCATATCCAGATACTTTAATATTACCATTTACGGAGAAGCCGTATTAATTGACAAGAACAGTGAGTTTGAAAAAGGGAAGGATATTATACAGAATAAAAATCCCAATGTTAAGATAACAAAAGAAACTCATAATATTTATAAGATTATCCCAAAGAAACTGAAAGTTCTGGATTTTGGGGAGCCCACAGCGGAAGAAAGAATTACGGTTCTTTCCCTTACAAATTAGGTTTTACTTGAAGGTTGACCGGAAAACCGGAGGCCATGGCAGGATTACACTGTTCATGAGCCTTCTTTTTTTATATTTAATTTTATTTAATAACGGCACATTAGAAAGGAAGGAATAAAGGTGGCAGAATTTATTGAACGTGCGAAATTTACATGTGCTTTGGGAGGAGCTTTAACTACCATTGCAGGCATTAACAGAGTAATTCCCATTGTCCATGCGGCAGGAGGTTGTGCGGCGGCACTCTCCGGTACTTATAACCTGGCTGCCGGTTACCGGGGAACAGGGTATTGCGGTGGAACAATGATACCTACAACAAATATCTCGGAAAATAATATTGTCTTCGGAGGGGAAGAACGTCTGGAGGAGCAGATAGAAAATTCTCTTGAGATTCTGGATGCGGACCTTTACATTGTAATAACCGGATGTCAGGTAGAAATCATAGGAGACGATGCTGTCGGTGTGGCCAGGCGATTTAAAGACAGGAATGTAATCGGAGCCAGTACACCCGGCTTTTTAGGGAATACCTTTAAAGGCTATGATGCCGTATTAAAGGCAATCATTAAAGAAGTAATAAAGCCGGCAGAAAATAAGAGCAGCAATACGGTAAACATACTGGGAGTCGTTCCGGGCCATGATGTATTCTATCGTGGAAATCTGGATGAAATTAAACGTTTACTGGGCTTACTTGGTATAAGAGCAAATACTTTCTTTGGAACCGGAGAATCCGTTGCCGACATCCGAAGATATGGAGAGGCTGCCTTGACCATTGTATTCTCGAACCAGGCAGGAGCAGAACCGGCAGACCTGCTTACAGAGCTGCATGATATCCCATCTATCCGGGCAGACTTACCCATCGGACCCGAGGCGACGGAAAGCTTTCTCTATCAGATAGGAGAAGAACTTGGAATTGAAAAAGAATACATAGAAGCAGTGGCAGAGAAAGAAAAGAGAAATTATTATTCCTATCTGGAACGAATCGTCGACATCTATTCCGATATTGACTTCCAGCGGTATGCGGTAGTGGCGGCAGACAGCTATTATGCCTATCCCTTAACCAGATTTCTTGCAAATGATTTAGGCTGGATTCCTTTTATAACTGCAATTAATGATATTGCAGAGGAAGAGGAGCAGGAGAATTACAGGAAGAAATTTGAGGGTATCACTTCCGAAACAAGACCTAAGGTCATCTTTAAACAGAATGCGGGCGAGCTGATAAAGGAAGTCAGAGGCAGCTGGCCTTTTAATCACAATCAGAAATACTATGATGCTTTTGGGCCGGCCTTTGTAGTTGGGAGCAGTATTGAAAGAGGACTTGCGGAAAAGCTTGGAGCAGGATTTTTATCCGTAGCCTTTCCGGTAAGTAACAGGGTAGTTTTAAACAAAGGTTATGTGGGCTTTCACGGGGGACTGACCTTAGTGGAGGATTTGATTACAGAACTGGTATCAGCCAGATAAGAAAGGAAGGATTCTATGGGAAATTATGCAGATAGTTTAACTTATAACTATTTAGGAGCAGATGCGCCCCCTACAAGAGAGGAACGAATCGGTGCCTGTCATGCCTTCTGCGGCTCTTGCGGAGAACTGGCAGGAGGAATGAAGACCGGCTGTGCCCAGCTTCAGAACAGAAAGTTCTCCCAAAGCGGCGGATGTCAGTTGAATCTGGCAGTTGGTATTGTAAGCAGCTTTACCAATGCAGTTATGATAATTCATTCTCCGCTAGGGTGCTGCTCTAACTTCGTAGGAAATACCGGACTTAGGAAGACTATGAGGGCTTCAAAGGGGAAGCCAAATGAAGAATTCGTCTGGCTGCATACCAATATGGACGAATTGGATGTGGTACAGGGAGGAATCGATAAGCTTAGGAGGGCGGTATTATATGCGGAAAGGGAATATCATCCCGATGCTATTGTCATAGCAAACGGTTGTGTGCCGGGAATCATAGGCGACAACATTGACTCCCTGGTAGGGGAATTAAAAGACCAGATAACTGCCAAGATCGTTCCGGTGCACTGTGAAGGCTTTAAGAGTAAATATGTGGCTTCCGGATATGACTCTGCTTATCATGGTGTGCTAAAGCACCTGATAGATCCGCCTAAGAAGGAGATAAGTGCGATTCCCGGAGTTGATGAGGAGAGAGACATAAAAGACAAATACCGTATCAGCAGGACAGTAAATATCTTTAATGTGGGTTCCAACTCCAATGGAGACGAGGTGGAACTATCCAGATTACTGTCTGCTATTGGCCTTATTCCCAAGGTTCTCCCTCTGCATGCCTCGGTGGATGATTTAAAGCATATTGGTGAAGCTGCTCTGAATGTGAGTATCTGTGCGACCCATGATGACTATCTTTTGGGACATTTAAAGGAAAGATTCGGAACGGATTATCTCATCGACACACTTCCTATCGGTATCCGAAATACTAACCAATGGATCAGAAAAATAGCCGCCTATTTTCATCTGGAAGAAGAAGCTGAAAAACTTATTGCATTTGAAAATACGGAACTGAATAAGGCTCTGGAGGCGTTTAAACCGGTACTGGCAGGAAAGAAAGTCTTTGTGGGAGGCGGAGAAACCCGCATTCTTACTACCGCGGAATTCTTCTATTCTCTTGGAATGGAGCTGGTAGGCGTGAAGGCACACAATGTAGACCGTTTCGTGGATGATATGATAGACGATATGCAGGTACCGGAGCTCTTGATTGAAGTCGGTGCCGGTCAGCCTGCGGAGGAGCTGAATTTACTTCGTAAATTAAAACCGGATCTGTATATAGGACACTTAAATGCCAATGGGTGGGTAAGCAAACTTGGCATTCCCAATTTCCCGCTATTTGGCCAAAGCTTAAATTATATGGGGTATTCCGGTGCTTTTGAATTAGCGAGAAAAGCAGTAAAAATATTAAAGAATACGAACTTTGTAAAAAATGTATCCGCAAATATTTCCCTGCCGCTCTCAGAGGATTGGTTTAACAGGGATCCTAAGGAAAATATTAAGGAAGCGGTCAACTATTAAAACAACGCGTACCTTAGTACAGCTGAAGAGTGCTAAGGAGTACGCAGATGGGAGCCAAATATGGGAAGAATTGTAGAAAACTTAACAGACTTAATAGGAGATACCCCCATTCTGAAACCGCTGGCATTCTCCAGATTAGCTAAAATTGAGGCCGGCAGTCTGTTGCTTAAACTGGAGTATTTTAATCCTCTTGGAAGTGTAAAAGACAGGATTGCCTACTCCATGATAACGGATGCAGAGGAGAGAGGAATATTAAATTCCGAATCGGTTCTGATAGAACCTTCCAGCGGAAATACCGGCGTGGGGCTTGCTTTTGTAGCGGCTGCGAAAGGTTATAAACTTATCATTACCATGCCGGATTCTATGAGTACTGAACGGCGGACCCTTTTGACGGCTCTTGGTGCCAATCTGGTATTGACGCCGGGAAGTCAGGGTATGAAAGGAGCCATCAGAAAGGCGGAAGAACTTCATATCCAAACGCCAAACAGTGTAATCTTACAGCAATTTGACAACGCGGCCAATCCAAAAATACATAGAAGCACTACAGGGCCGGAAGTTTGGGAAGCAACCGAGGGAAAGGTAGACATTCTGGTAGCCGGTGTTGGGACCGGAGGAACCATAACCGGCACCGGTGCCTATCTAAAGGAGCAGAATCCCGCCATTAAGGTGGTGGCAGTGGAACCGGATGCTTCACCGGTACTTTCCGGGGGGAACCCGGCGCCTCATAAAATCCAGGGTATCGGAGCAGGATTTGTTCCTACGGTGCTGAATACGGACATAATTGACGAAATTTACCGGGTCCGTAACGAAGAAGCAATTGATACCGCAAGAGCCTTGGCAAGAGAAGAGGGACTGTTAGTTGGAATCTCTTCCGGAGCAGCGGCCTTTGCAGCAGCTTTCATAGCGAAAAGGCCGGAGAACAAAGGGAAAAAAGTGCTGGCCATTCTGCCGGATACGGGAGAACGATACCTTTCAACGGAACTGTTCCAGGCAGTTCCGGATGAAAAAAGCCGTATCTGGTATTAGAACAGGGCTCTTTGTGTAAAGGGAACTATAGAGAATCATCAAGATTGGAGAATTTATGACCTATCGTATTGCAATAGGAACCAGTGATAGGATAAATATCACAGAACATTTTGGAAAATGCAGCCGTTTTCATATTCTTGATATCAGCCAGGAGAATGACAGTATTACTTTTGTAGAGGACCGTATTACCGGCCATAATGAGAGCTGCGGCAGTCATGAAGAAGCAGTAATACTGGATAAAATCAATGCCTTAAAAGACTGTCAGCTGGTATTGGTAAAGCAGGTTGGAGGATGGTCGGAGAAGCAGTTGGTCCACAATGGTATTGTTCCTCTGCAGCAGGAGGGCTCCATCAGCCGGGCATTAATAAGAATAAAAAATTTCTATAAGAGACATCAATTTATAAAGGATGTATAAAGTGCGGAATCTGTAAATAAGGAGGGATTTATTCGTATGTCGGAAGCGTTACAGGGGGAAAATTCAAGTAAGCTGTACTTTGATTACCGTACACTAATACCAAGTTTAGGCTTTCTTGTTGCATTGCTTACGGAAATTTTAATTCCAAACCATAAAGATATAAAATATAGAGATCTTACGAATCTAAGGAGTGTACTTATTGTGGCCTTAAGTCTGTCGCTGCTGCTATGTCTGCTTTCCATATTTTTAAAAAGGATAAGGAAACGATATGCTTACCAGGGATGGTTTATAGGAGGTACGGGAATATTTATTACCTTTATCAATATCCTCACAGCGAAGGCACATATCCTGCCGCAATTGTATTTTCCAACATTAAGCAGAATATTTAATGTCTATATTGAAGACAGGAGCTTTTTACTGACCTGCATTGTGAGTTCTTTCACGCTGCTGATAGAAGGCCTTTTTGTCGGTACTATCCTTGGAGTAGTGACGGGTATATTGGTTGGCTGGAGCAAGAGCTGGAGTTACTGGATATATCCCATTATCCGGATTTTGGGACCTATTCCATCTTCGACCTGGATACCCCTTGCCCTCATTATATTTTCTGCGGCAAAAGGAGCGGCTATATTCTTAATCGCTTTCGGGGTCTGGTTCCAGATTACCATATTAACCAGTTCAGGAATACAGGCAACTAAGAAATCCTACTTTGAAGTATCCTCCACCTTGGGAGCGAGCAACCTGCAGAACCTTTTCTTTATAGCGATTCCGGACGCCCTGCCGTCTATCTTCCTGGGATTCTTTAATGCGACCTGCAGCTCCTTTGTGGCACTGATGGCGGCAGAAATGATGGGAGTTAAGTCCGGGCTTGGCTGGTATATTAACTGGCAGAAGGAAATGATAGCTTATCCCAATGTATATGCGGGGTTGATTATTATCGCCGGTTTTTGTTACCTTTTTATCACTCTTCAATTTAAGGTAAGGGATAAACTTTTAAAGTGGCAGAAGGGAGTAATTAAATGGTAGCGGAGGCAGAATATAAGACCGGAAATATCAAGGCATTTGGAGTATCAAAAGAATTCAGGAATGCGGACGGCGGAAAAACGGTGGCTCTTAAGGAACTTGATACAGAGATCAGACCGGGGGAATTTGTCTGCCTGATTGGACCTTCCGGTTGCGGGAAGTCCACCTTTCTTAGACTGGTAGCCGGATTGTCAAATCCCACCAGAGGAGAAATTCTGCTGGATGATAAGCCCATAGACGGACCCGGATACGAGAGAGGGCTCGTATTTCAGGACCCGACCCTTTTTCCCTGGCTTACCATCTATGAAAATGTGGCCTATGGGCTTAAAATCCGGCATATTTACAAAGACCATAAAAGGGAAGTAGAGGAATTTATCCGCCTTGTGGGGCTGGAGGGCTTTGAGAAATCCTATCCTCACCAGCTCTCCGGTGGGATGGCACAGCGGGTAAGTCTGGCCAGAGCTCTTGTAAATCATCCCAAGGTGCTTCTTCTTGATGAACCGCTGGGCGCTCTGGATGCCTTTACCAGAATGAACATGCAGGATGAGATACTTCGCATCTGGAAAGAGAGGGGAACTACCATGATAATGGTAACCCATGATGTGGATGAGGCAATTTATCTGAGTGACCGGGTATTTATTATGACGCCGAGACCTGCCAAGGTAGAAGAAATCATAACAGTGGATATCGGCAGGAATGAAAACTATGGAAGACAGAGAAACAGTGTGGATTTCTTAAATTATCGATCCAGGATACTGCAGATATTGGACTTTACCGGAAAGGCACAGACACCGGAATTCTATCTGTAAAGTGAAACTTAAGAGAGGGAAATTGATATTAAAAATGATCGGCATTATCTATAAACGGAGGGAGAAGAGTGAAAGAGAAAGCTTTCACTCCACCTGATTTTGTGCACGTGCATATTAGCACTTCTGGGAAGTGCTAAAGCATACCTGAAGGTTCTAATGAGTATGCAGACAGAAACCAAGAGTGAAAGAATTTCATAGGCGCAAAAAGCATGCGCGGAATGGGGGAAAACATGAAAAAAATAAAGTTATTCTTAAGTTTAACATTAATAGCAGTGTTACTGCTTTCCGGGTGTTCGAAAGCTGGTAAGAATGAAGAAACAAGTAGTAAGATAGAACCAAAAGCAACAGAAGCTGCAGCAACAGCGGCGGCAACCGACAGTACACCAACGGAAGCGGCGGCAACGGAAGCAGCGGCAGAGACAGGGGCAAAGGAAACTTCGGCAACCGATGCCGGAACAAAGGCGGACCCCATCAAAATCCTATATGGTGCCGGTCTATGCGGCATTCCGATACATATTGCGAAGCAGCTTCAATTCTTTGAGGCAGAGGGATTAAAGGAAGGTGTGGACTATACCTACGTCACCAGCAGTACCTCAGGGGTTGAGATGCTTTCTACCAAGCAGGCAGATGTATCCTTCGGGTTGGTAGCAGCGATGCTTGCGCCTTTGGATAATGGCCTGGAAGCCAAGACAGTTCTTGGCGTTCACACCGGCTGTATTCAGATATTGGCAGGAAAGGATTCCGGCATCAGTGATGTAAAAGGCTTAAAAAGCAAGAAGATTGGAATTGAAGCCCTGGCTTCCTCTCCTCATATTGTTACACAGCGTGCTCTTGCCAGTGAGGGTATCGGTTCTACAGGGGACAATATGCAGGTGGAATTTGTAGTATTTCCAAAAGCTGACCTTCCCATTGCTTTAAAAGAGGGTAAAGTTGATGCTATAGCTATCGGTGACCCCCAGGCTTCCATCCTGGTAAAAGATGGTGACGGCATATCACTCTTTAATTCCGCAACTTCTGACCTCTTAAAGGATGAATATTGCTGTGCGCTTTGGGCAAGGAATG
The DNA here is from genome assembly GCA_023450835.1 of Bacillota bacterium. GTDB lineage: Bacteria > Bacillota > Clostridia > Lachnospirales > Lachnospiraceae > Anaerocolumna. The sequence continues at coordinate 17,205 of JAEXGM010000269.1, forward strand.
AAATTATTGATAAACAGCCGGAACGGCTTGCCAAGATTGTAACCGCAATTCAGAAAGCATCGGTGTGGATTGACCAGAATAAGGATCTTGCGGCTGAGATACAGTTGGATAATGAATGGGTCGTAGGAGAATTAGATGTGGATCAGCATACCTTAAAGGATTATAAGTATCTGCCCTCTGTAAGCGGAGTACAGGCTGCACTTGCGAGAAATATCAAGGATATGAAAGATTTGGGCTTGATTCGAAAGGATACGGATGCAGATACGCTTGCCAAGAATAGCTTTGCTGAACTTGAGGGTGTGGCAGATGAAATTACAGGAACCGTTACCCCGCCAATTGACCCGGCCTCACAATTAAAATAGAGAACTTTGGGATAGAAGTTATATGAAGAATTAAAAAGAATGCGTCTGGCAGTAAATACCGGACGCATTCTTTTTAGGTAATTCAAGTGAAAAAAATTCACAATTATTTTATAAATACTATATTGCATTATATAATAGTTAGTGATAATATATATTCAACAATACAACAAGATTGTGGTGCCATTCTATTTTTAAATTCTTATTATGAAAGAATGTGTATCGAACAAGCGGAAAGGAGTTGACATATGAATGCACAATTTAAAAAAGGCGTGCTGGAATTATGTGTGCTTTCAAAATTATCAGAAGCAGATCAGTACGGTTATGAATTGACAGAAGCAATATCAAAACAGATGATTATTTCTACAGGAACCTTATATCTAATCTTAAAACGTTTAAAAGATGATGCTCTTGTGGAGACCTACTTAGTGGAGTCCGGAGAGGGCCCTGCCAGAAAATATTATCACCTGACGGAAAAAGGCAGAACACATCAGGCAGTTCAGAAAAAAGAATGGTTGGATTTCACAAAAATAGTACAGGATATTATAGGATAGGAGGCCGGATATGAATAAGAGTGAATATTTAAGTAAATTAAAAGAAGCATTAAAAGATACAGATGAAAGTACCATGGAAGAAATCGTATCAGATTATGAAGAACATTTTCAGGTTGGTATGGAATATGGGAAGAGTGAAGAACAGATATGTGAAGAGCTGGGTTCAATTGAAGACCTGGTAGAGGAAATCAAAGAAGTATATCATACAAGTGATACAGAGGATAAGAATGCCCGGGAAGACCAGACAAATACAAAGAGTAATAAAAACAAAGATTGGTATTCCGCTATTTATAATCTGGACGGAGAAAAGATTGGAGAGGCCATTAACAGCGCCCTGGACTCAGCAGGTGATGCAATCAGTAAAATCGATGTCAATGAGATCGGCCGAACAGTTAAGAATACACTGGACCAGGCAACTTCTTCTATTAATAACTTTGCAAGTAACCATTTTAAGAATCAATGGAAAGATACCTTTGACAGCAGAAAGAACAACGACGGGTATAGTGAAAATGTCTCGAGAAGCTTCGATGACTCCGTAGATTTTACGGAAGCACCTGTGAATAATGTTAGTTTTGAAACCGGTTCTGATACGGAAACTTCCAATGCAGTCCCAAGTGAAACGGAAAGCAAGGAAGACAGAGCTGACGAGGCAGAGGCAGCAGAAAACGTTAAAATCACGGAACAGACGGAAACCATAGATAATGAGAGTAAGTATTCAGATTCCCACGATGCGGTTACCGGGTTAAATCTTATTATAGACGGCGTACATGCCGACGTAGAGCTACGAAAATCCAACAACAGTAAAATTAATATAAAATACGAGAATAATGGTGATGACAGGCAAAGGCAGATGTTCGAATTCTATAGCTATAAGGAAGGAAATACTGTTTATGCAGGAATCCGCAGGGTGGGAAAAGCGGTATTTTTGTTTAACTTTAAACTGTATTCCACTACCATATATGTAGAAGTGCCGGATAGTATGAATAATATCAGCATCAAAACAGCAAGCGGAAATATTGAGTTATCCGATATATTTGCAGATCATATTCTCGCTACGACAGCAAGCGGTGATATAGAGGCAGACAATATTGAAGCAAAGTTCCTTTCACTGAAAAGTGCAAGCGGTGACATTGACACCAGAAACATTACAGCCGAAGTTATTGATAACGGTTCGTCAAGCGGAGATTTGGATGCTGTTAATACAAAAGCAGGTGAATGCAAAATAAGCACTTCAAGCGGCGATATTGATGTGAATAGTACTACAATGAATAATTTGGATATCAGCAGTATCAGCGGTGACATTAAAATCTCCAGATTGTCCGGCAATGGTCTAAGAGCCAGCAGCACCAGCGGTGATATCTCTCTGGATATAAATGTTAGAAAATGCTATCTGCTCTCAAAGAGCGGAGATGTCGCAGCAAATTGTACAGGGGATGTTATTTTGGAGTCCAGCAGTACGAGCGGTGATACAAAAGTTAAACTTGGAAACAATAATAATGGCTATTCTTTAAAAGCCAGAACCGTTTCCGGTGATTTATATATTGACTACAATAAGACGCACCAGCGGGATCTGAAATCCGGAAGCTATACCCATGGAAATCAGGGAAGCGAGCTGACATTAAGTTCAGTAAGCGGTGACATTCATTTATATGACTAAATTTGTATTTGTAAAATAGAAACAGTTGGAAAAGCAGCTTTTTGACCTTTAAAGTCAGAAAGCTTTTTTTCTTTTTGGGATAAAAAGTCTGCCGGTATAGGGGGCGGCGAAATTTTCAAGAAATATTAAGATGAAATTATGGTCAAAAAATGTTATAATAATTTTCATCGGACAAAGATAGGGACTGAAGGGACAGTTTTCACTTTTGATTTAAGTATGCGCTAAAGCGCATCATATGGAGGAATATTATGCTTAAAATCGAGCGCATCAGCGTTATGAATCTTGAAAATGCCATGAGAGGCGCTAGAAATCCCATGAACAGCTGGGAGAAAAGTGACAGTTATTATAACGAAAAAGGTGAATACATATTAGGAGAAAATGACTTGGGACTGGCCGTAAGACTATGCAGGTCCGGCACGGATCATAGAAAATTTATGCGTCAGATATTCGTATCTATGGATATAACGGCTCCTATTTACTGGTGGAAGGAATTTGATACATATAAAGTGGGTACTACCGCCAATTCGACCAGTACCATGCATAAGATTCACAGTAAAAGTTTTGCAATGGAGGATTTCTCTACAGACCAGTTAACGGAGGATACAAGAATTTTCTTTGAAGCTATGCTTAGTCAGCTGGAGAAACTAAGGCAGTTGTTTTTGGAGACAGGGGATAAGGCTTACTGGTACAGCATTATTCAGTTACTTCCTTCCGGTTATAATCAGATGAGGACCTGTACATTTAATTATGAGAATCTCATAAATATATACAATGCCAGAAAGAACCACAAACTAAAAGAATGGCATGATTTCTGTGATTATGTAAAAGAGCTTCCATACAGCGAGGAATTGCTTATATGGGAAAAGAGGGCGCAATGAAAGTAACAATATATACAGATGGCTCTGCCAGAGGAAATCCGGATGGTCCCGGAGGATACGGAACTATTATCAGTTATGTAGACCCTGCCGGAACGGAACATATCCGGGAGTATTCAAAAGGTTATAAGAAAACTACCAACAACCGTATGGAACTGATGGCGGCGATTGCCGGGCTGGAAGCCCTGACCCGTCCCTGCGAAGTGACCCTGTACTCGGATTCTCAATACCTGGTAAAGGCCTTTAACGAACACTGGCTGGAGGGCTGGATCAAGAAGGGCTGGAAGAGGGGCAAGAATGAGCCGGTCAAAAATGTAGACATATGGCAGAGACTATTAAAAGCCATGGAACCACATAAGGTTACCTTTGTCTGGGTAAAGGGCCATGACGGACATCCGCAGAATGAACGTTGTGACAAACTTGCAACCAGTGCGGCAGACGGCACAGACCTGGCAGAGGATGTTTTTTAAATTTATATTTATGTTAAAATTTATATTTATGTTAACAGGAAGGAACAAAAGATATGGCTGAATTAACTCCCTTGATGCAGCAATATGTTGAGATAAAGGAGCAGTATAAAGATTGTATTCTTTTTTATCGCTTGGGTGATTTCTATGAGATGTTTTTTGAGGACGCGGTAACCTGTGCAAAAGAACTGGAGATAACCCTTACCGGTAAGAATTTGGGGCAGGATGAGCGTGCTCCTATGTGCGGTGTACCCTACCATGCGGTAGAGAATTATTTAAGCCGGTTGATTGCCAAGGGTTACCGGGTGGCAATCTGTGAACAGGTAGAAGACCCTAAGGCTGCCAAAGGAATTGTAAAAAGAGAGGTAATCCGGATTGTAACACCCGGTACGAATCTGAATACACAGACCTTGGAGGAAGGGAAAAACAACTTCCTGATGGGTATTGTACATACGGTCAATGCATATGGAATCGCCACGGTAGATATCACTACCGGGGATTTTTTTGTGACGGAAGTGGACACCGAGAGAAAGCTTCTGGATGAGATTAATAAGTATTCTCCCTCGGAAATTATCTGCAACAGTACGTTTTTAGTAAGCGGTGTGGATGTCTCTGATTTAAAGAACAGGTTAAATATCTCTATCTCTGATTTGGAACCCTGGTATTTTGAAGAAGAGGCTTGTACGAAAGCCTTGATGGATCATTTTCAGGTGGCTTCCTTAAATGGTCTTGGACTGAAGGATTATTCCATCGGTGTGGTTGCATCCGGTGCTGTCATGCTCTATCTCTATGAAACTCAGAAGAATTCCCTGTCGCATTTAACAAGAATCCTGCCCTATTCTACCAGCAGATATATGATTCTTGACAGCTCCACCAGAAGGAATCTGGAGCTTGTGGAGACCTTAAGAGAGAAGCAAAAAAGAGGCTCTCTTCTCTGGGTGCTGGATAGGACCAAGACAGCAATGGGGGCAAGACTTTTAAGAAGTTATATCGAGCAGCCTCTTATTGAGAAGGCTGATATTACAGACAGGCTGGATGCAATTGAAGAGCTCAATGATACGGCAATTACCAGAGAAGAAATCAGAGAATATCTGAATGCGGTATATGACCTGGAGAGACTTATCAGTCGTATAAGCTATAAGAGTGCCGGGCCAAGGGATTTAATTGCTTTTAAGAATTCCCTCGCTATGATTCCCTCCATTAAACTGCTCCTTGAGAATTCTCATTGTACCCTTTTACAGCAAATTGAGAGTGAGCTTGACCCTTTAAGGGATCTTTATGACCTGATTGAAGCCGGAATTGAAGAAGAACCTCCTATTACGGTAAGAGAAGGCGGTATCATAAAGGATGGTTATCAGGAAGAAGTGGACAAGCTTCGAAAGGCAAAGACAGAGGGAAAGAACTGGCTGGCGGACTTGGAGACCAAAGAAAGGGACCGTACGGGAATTAAGAATTTGAAGATAAAGTTCAATCGGGTATTCGGCTATTATCTGGAGGTGACGAACTCCTACCAGAGCCTGGTGCCGGATAACTGGATCAGAAAACAGACCCTTGCCAATGCAGAGAGATATACTACTTCTGAGCTGAAGGAATTGGAAGATGTAATCTTAGGAGCTGAGGATAAGCTGTTTTCCTTAGAATATGAGCTGTTCTGCAATATCAGAGATACTATTTCCCTGGAGGTGCAGCGTATTCAGCAGACTGCCAAGGCAGTTGCCAAAATCGATGTATTTGCCTCCCTTGCCTATGTTTCGGAAAGAAACCGCTTCATAAGGCCGGTAATCAATGAAGAAGGAATTATTGATATCAAGGATGGAAGACATCCTGTAGTGGAGCAGATGATTACAGGGGATATGTTTGTTGCCAATGATACCTACCTGAATAATAAAGAAAAACGTATATCCATTATTACCGGTCCCAATATGGCGGGTAAGTCCACTTATATGAGGCAGACGGCTTTAATTGTCCTGATGGCGCAGATAGGCTGCTATATACCGGCAGCTTCCGGAAATATCGGAATTGTAGACAGGATATTTACCAGGGTAGGAGCCTCCGATGATCTGGCTTCCGGGCAGAGTACCTTTATGGTGGAAATGACAGAGGTAGCCAACATACTTCGCAATGCCACAGGGAACAGTCTGCTTATACTGGATGAAATCGGCAGAGGCACCAGTACTTTTGACGGGCTTGGCATTGCCTGGGCAGTGGTGGAGCATATTGCCAATCCAAAACTTCTTGGCGCAAAGACCTTATTTGCCACCCATTATCATGAATTAACGGAATTGGAAGGAAAGATTGACAGTGTTAACAACTACTGCATTGCTGTAAAAGAGCAGGGGGAGGACATTATCTTTCTTCGTAAAATCATTCCCGGCGGAGCCGATAAGAGTTACGGAATACAGGTGGCCAAATTGGCAGGAGTACCGGATGGCGTGCTAAAGCGTGCCAGAGATATTGTGGAAGAATTAAGTTTAAATGATATAGCCGATAAGGCAAAATCCATGAAGGCCGTTACGGTACAGGAGGAGGCAGCGGAGGAAGCGTATATTAAGGAAGCGGCAGTTGCCAGAGAGAAAGGGACAAGAAAGAGTAAAGAAGTAGAAAACCAGCTTTCTCTTTTCGATTTCCAGTTCTCTGTGCCTTCTTATATTGATGAGGTCCGTGAACTGAATTTGAATGCCATGACACCTATGGATGCTATGAATTATTTATACCAGTTGCAGCAAAAGGTTAGAGAAGAAGGTTAAAGCCGGCCAAAATCCGGGAATTACAGTGATTTGGATTTCCTATAATTCTTAGAAAGAAAGGATGGTGAATAGATATGCCAAGTATAACAATATTGGATGATGCTACGATAAATCAGATAGCAGCAGGAGAGGTTATAGAACGCCCCTCTGCCGTTGTAAAAGAACTGACGGAGAATTCCATTGATGCCGGGGCTACGGTTATAACTGTGGAAATAAAGGAAGGCGGAATCAGCTTTATCCGCATTACAGACAATGGTTCGGGAATTGATGAAAGTGACATGCCTTTTGTTTTTCTGCGTCACTCTACCAGCAAAATAAGGAATGCCGACGATTTACTGCGGATTAAAAGTCTTGGTTTTCGCGGTGAAGCCCTTTCCAGTATAGCGGCAGTATCACAGATTGAGCTTGTAACAAAAAATGCGGAAAGCTTTACCGGAGTCCGCTATATGATAGAGGGCGGAGTGGAAAAGGGAATGGAACATATCGGCTGCCCTTCCGGTACGACCTTTATTGTAAAGAATCTCTTCTTTAATACCCCGGCCAGACGGAAGTTCTTAAAATCCGCCCAGACAGAAGCTGGTTACATACAGGATTTTATGGAAAGAATCGCAATATCCCATCCTGAAATCTCTTTTAAATTTATTATAAACGGACAGATTAAGCTCCATACATCAGGAAATAATAACCAGAAGGATGTTATTTATCATATATACGGAAGGGACATTACCTCACACCTTGTCTCGGTAAAAGCAGAAAGTGAGAGTTTTTCCCTGTCCGGTTTTATTGCAAAGCCGGCTATTTCCAGAGGAAACAGAAACTATGAGAATTATTTCATCAATGGCAGGTTTGTAAAAAACCCCATTATGTATAAAGCCATAGAAGAAGCCTTTAAACCATATATTATGCTTCACCGCTATCCGTTTACCGCCTTGATGTTAACCATTGATTCCGAATTAATTGACGTAAATGTTCATCCTGCCAAGCTGGAGGTGCGCTTTAAGAATGGGGAAGAGCTTTACAGCTTTTTATACAAAAGTCTGAAAGACACCCTGGAAGGCAGAGACTTAATTACGGAAGTATATCTGACAAAGGAAGAGGACAAACAGAAAATCAGCCAGAAGGTTCCGGAGCCTTTTGAAGTCAGGAGAGGGCAGGGAGAAGGCTTTGCGGCCTTTAAACAGCAAAACGCTTATCACGGAGAAAAAACTTTCCTGGATAAGAATGAGGCAGAAGCTGTCAAAGAAACAGAAATCGGGCGCCTTAAGTCCTATGTAGATTCTGCCCCGTCTTTTCTGAAAGAAGCCGTGGAGAGAGTAAAAGCATCAGAAATGGAAGGGGGAGAGGTTCTCTTAGAGGACACTGCCTATCCGAAATATGTTTATGAAGCTGCAAGGAATGCTGTAGATGCAGCCGTATCTTCGAATCAGGAGGATATGACCGCTGCTAATGGCTTTGACAGAGAGGCCGGAAAAGCAGGCGCAGATGTCACATTAGAAGCTGCTGAGGGTACAGGAGAAAAACTTAAGAAAAACGATATGGCAGAGGATAAGTCAGAATCCGAAATCTATGAACAGCTGGCGTTTCTCTCCAGAGAAGCCGTAATTGAACATAAAATCATCGGACAGTTATTTAATACCTATTGGATTATTGAATATGGTGATAAGATGTTTCTAATTGACCAGCATGCGGCCCATGAAAAAGTTCTCTATGAGCGTATTATAAAGCGTTTTAAAGAAAAGGAACATTTCTCCCAGCAGCTGATGCCGCCTATTATACTTTCCTTAAATATCAGGGAAAGGGAGGCGTTGATAAAAAATCTGGATTTCCTGACAGAAGCAGGTTTTGAATTCGAAGAGTTTGGCGGCAAGGAATACGCGGTCCGTGCGGTTCCGGGAGACCTGTATAATCTGGTTCATTACAATGTCTTAATTGAGATTATTGACGGTCTTACGGAGGAGGGCTATAATAATACCCCTGAAATTATTCTGGATAAGATTGCTTCCATGTCCTGTAAAGCCGCAGTAAAGGGCAGCCATAAGCTGTCCGTAGAGGAAGCCCGCGCTTTAATCGAGCAGTTGCTGACTCTTGAAAACCCGTATAACTGCCCTCATGGAAGACCGGTCATTATCTCTATGAGCAAATACGAAATAGAGAGGAAATTTAAGCGCATTGTATGAAAAATGAAAACCTGAAAAAACCTTTAATAATATTGACCGGACCAACTGCCGTGGGAAAAACGGCACTTTCGGTAAAGCTTGCCAGGGCAATCGGCGGTGAAATAATCAGTGCGGATTCCATGCAGGTGTACCGCCATATGGATATTGGAACTGCTAAAATCAAACAGGAAGAAATGCAGGGAGTAAAGCATTACCTCATAGATGAACTGGAGCCGGAGGAGGATTTTAACGTAGTCCGATTTCAGGAGTATACTCATAAGTATATGGATGAAATTTATGCAAAAGGCAAGATTCCTATTCTGGTAGGAGGAACCGGTTTCTATATACAGGCGGTACTTTACGGGATTGATTTTAAAGAAGCTGAAGATAATTCTGCATTTCGGGACAAGCTACTTGCTCTTGCCGCGGAAAAAGGAGCGGAATATCTCCATGACAGGCTAAAAGAAGTTGACCCTAAAGCAGCGGAATCAATACACCCTAATAATGTAAAACGGGTTATCCGTGCTTTGGAATATCATAATCAGACAGGAGAGCAGATTTCTGCCCATAACGAGGAACAAAGGCAGAAAGAGTCCCCTTATAATTTTTGCTATTTTGTATTAAATACGGACAGAAAGCTTCTTTATGAGCGGATTAACCAGAGGGTGGATGCCATGATGGAAGAAGGTCTGACAGAAGAAGTAAAGAAACTTTTAGAGAGAGGCTTAAGAGCTGATATGGTATCCATGCAGGGCCTGGGCTATAAAGAAATCATCGGCTGCCTTAAGGGAGAATATTCCCTGGAACAGGCGGTATATGACATTAAGCAAGAAACCAGACATTTTGCCAAGCGGCAGATAACCTGGTTTAAGAGAGAAAAGGAAGTAACCTGGATTTTAAAAGAAAATTATAAATCTGACGATGAAATCCTGGAGGCCCTGCTTGGCTCAATGAAAGAAAAGGGCATTGTATAAGTATGGTGTATTATATTAGAAAGGTAATGGCAGATCAATGAAACAGCAGTTGGAACAAATGTATAAGACTCTATCCATTCATCCGGATATATTGGAACTGGGAAGGGAAATAGAGAGTAGATTAAAAGAACGTTTTGAAGAAATTGATAAAATAGCAGAATATAACCAGCTTAAGGTCATAAAAGCATTTCAGGATAACCGTGTCAGCGATATTCATTTTGCTGCAACCACCGGTTATGGCTATAACGACCTTGGCAGGGATACCATAGAACAGGTCTATGCATCCGTATTTCATGCGGAAGCAGCTCTTGTAAGACCTCAGCTCATCAGCGGAACACATGCCCTTAGCACAGCTTTATCAGGAAATTTAAGACCTGGTGACGAGATACTTTCACCGGTCGGAAAGCCTTATGATACGTTAGAAGGTGTAATCGGAATCGGAGAAAATGGGGAGAAAAAAGAACGGCTTACAGGTTCCCTTCGTGAATACGGAATTACCTATGCACAGGTGGACTTACTGGAAAACGGAGATTATGATTTTGAAGGCATAAGAAATGCTATTAATGAGAAGACAAAGCTGGTAACCATCCAGCGTTCCAAAGGCTATGCCACAAGACCGACGCTGTCAGTGGGCAGAATCGGCGAATTAATTGCCTTCGTGAAATCCATTAAACCCGATGTAATCTGCATGGTAGATAACTGTTACGGTGAATTTGTAGAAACCATTGAACCCACAGACGTAGGAGCCGACCTGATAGTGGGCTCCCTGATTAAGAACCCCGGCGGCGGGCTTGCACCGATCGGAGGCTATATAGCCGGCAAAGAAGAGTATGTTGACAATGCAGCCTTCAGACTAACCGCTCCCGGTCTTGGAAAAGAAGTAGGGGCGACCTTAGGAGTAAACAGCCAGCTCTTCCAGGGGTTATTCCTCTCCCCCCAGGTAGTCTCAGGGGCCCTAAAAGGAGCAATCTTCGCCGCCAATATCTATGAAAAACTTGGATTTACCGTAGTACCAAACGGAACAGAATCAAGACATGATATTATACAGGCAGTAACCCTTGGAACCAAGGAAGGAGTAATTGCCTTCTGCCGCGGCATCCAGGCTGCCGCACCGGTGGATAGTTACGTAATCCCGGAACCCTGGGCAATGCCGGGCTATAGCTGTGATGTAATCATGGCAGCAGGAGCCTTCATCCAGGGAGCAAGCATAGAACTCAGCGCAGACGCCCCCATAAAACCTCCCTACAACGTATACTTCCAAGGCGGCCTGACCTGGTATCACGCCAAGTTCGGTATATTAATGTCCGCTCAGAAGCTTTACGAGGAAGGTCTGATTTCACTGTAAATTTAACCGCCATATGAATTGTTGCTTGGATTTATATTGCATTCAGATTAAATTCATCAAACCAGTACCTTTTTGTCTGGACTTCAATTGTCTGGATTTCAAATAGTAAGCATCCTTAATTTTGCTAATGTTATATCACAGAGTACGGTGCAGGAATATGAGCATATTCATTCATATATCCCCCTTCAGGAATATCAAATTTTCAATTTGATATTCCTGAATACGTAGTTGAAAAAACTGCTTTTTTTGAATTCTAATATCTGGCAGTGAATAGAAAACAAACCTTATACAAGGCAATGCAAGATAATTGTAGCGAGAAACAGATGACCGGGGGTTGGTTTTGGAGTTTTGTCTCGAGAGGTCTCTAATGATACTTAAGCGGCAGAAAAGGTAACTAGGAAAAACAGTGCCATGTCTGAGCTCTGAAAATTTACGTATCCATATTGTTACAGCGAGTTTGGCACTGTTTTGACTGCCAGTTGCCTTTCCTGCCGCTTTAGTAGAATAGAGAACCTCGAGCAACAAAACGGAAAAACCAACCCCCGGTCATCGTCCGTCCCCACAACCCCCTTCTTTTCCCACATCATGTACTTTCGGCAAGCTGCCACCTGTTTTTATTCTATTGGTGTATACAAAACCAGGAATATATGTTAGAATATAGGGGAAATTTTTAGTGGGGGTACAAGTCCAATGTCCAGAATAAATGCGAAAAACACAGGTGTCCTATTAATTGTTCTGCTTGCCGGAGTGGTCCTTGGAGGATTCTTAGGATATCTTGCAAAAGATGTTCCCTATCTGACATGGCTGAATTACGGACAGCGTTTTGGCATCGGCAGCACTGGTGAAAATGGAGTTGTACAACTGAATTTGGGTGTTATGGTAATAAGCTTCGGCTTATCCATTAAAATAACCATTGGCGGTATTATTGGTATTATTTTGGCAATAATAATATACCGAAAGCTTTAATATCCTGCTTTTCCCGGAGAGAGAAGTCAGGAGGACAAATGAATGAAAAGTACTACACTTTAAAGGAAATGCCTTTATCAGAAAGGCCTTATGAAAAATGCGAAAAATCAGGCCCGGGGGTACTCTCTGATGCCGAACTACTTGCTGTAATCATGCGAACTGGGACGGCGGGAGAACGGGCGGTAGATGTTGCAACCCGGGTGCTTTCCTTTTCTAAGGCATATCCGGGACTTATCGGATTAAACCATATGAACTTAAGAGATTTACAAACTATTAAGGGAATTGGCAGAGTAAAAGCAGTACAGCTTTTATGTGTCACAGAGCTGACAAAACGGATGGCTAAGGCCACCAAAGACGGGATGAAAGCATTTACGACTCCCGATACAGTTGCAGATTACTATATGCAGGAAATGAGACATCTGCAAAGGGAAATGGTCTATCTGGTCATGATGGATGCCAAGAGTAGAATACTAAAAGATATGATTATTTCAACCGGTACGGTAAGCAGTTCCCTGCTTTCACCCCGGGAGATTTTCTTAAATGCTCTTAAGTATGAAGCCGTTAACATCATACTTCTTCATAATCATCCCAGCGGAGATCCGAATCCCAGCAGAGAAGATATCAAAACAACACAGAGAATGAAAGAAGCTGGAAATTTAGTAGGAATCCGGCTTATGGATCATATTATTATTGGTGATAATAAGTATATAAGCCTTGCAGAGCAGGGATACATTTAGAAAGGGAAACATTGCGAAAGCTCTTGCAATGAGATAAAAAAATGGCAGGAAAGACTTACGGAATAGATTTGGGAACCAGTACCATTAAAATATATCATAAGAATGAAGGCGTTGTGGTAGACGAAAAGAATATCATAGCAGTAGAAGGGAAAAAAAGAGTAATAGCCGCCGGCAATGAAGCTTTTGAAATGCATGGAAAAGCACCTGCAAATATTTCGGTCACTTATCCGGTGAAGAACGGTGTTATTGCAGATATCAATAATATGCTGGAACTGGTCAACTATATGTTTAACAGGTTGTATAAAAGAGGAGGTATGAAAGCTTCCGCAATCTTAATAGCGACCCCTACTGATATTACAGAGGTAGAACGAAGAGCTTTTTATGACTTGATAGCAAGTTCCAAAGCAAGGGCTAAAAATATCAGGATAGTAGAAAAACCTATTGCGGATGCAGTTGGTATCGGTCTTGATGTGAATACTGCCAAAGGTGTAATGGTAGTGGATATTGGAGCGGATACAACAGAAGTATCGATTATGTCACTGGGCGGAATTGTTATCAGTAAGCTGATTCCTATCGGAGGCAACCGCCTGGACGAATCTATTAAATCCACTATGAAAAAAAGCTACAATCTGGTAATCGGTGATAAAACGGCAGAAAATATCAAAAAGGAACTTGCCACAGCTTCCCCGATGGAAGAGCGCAGTATAAAAGCCTATGGACGAAATGTGGTAACAGGACTTCCGACCGAAGTGGATATCAGCTCCTCCTTTGTTTATGATGCTATCATTGAGTATATCTATGCTATTATTGATGCCATACGAATCATTCTGGAGAGGACACCGCCTGAAATTTCTTCTGACATTATTGATTCCGGTATTTATATTACCGGAGGCTCTTCCGCCATTAAAGGACTTGACAGTCTGTTAGGGAAGGAGACGGGACTTAAGATAAATATCTGCAGTGATCCCGCCAATACCGTTGTAAACGGACTGGGTAAAATCATAGAAGACCACCATCTAAAGGACCTGGCAAGTCCCCTGAAAGAAAACACCATTAAGGTATGAGGACTGCCATATTAATTTAAGGAAAGGGAAGGAAGCCCGTATGAGAAGGAGAACAGGTTTTTCGATTAATCCAAAACATCTCTTTATTGGTGGTATTATTTTATGTCTCATTCTAATGTTTGTATCCTTTCGTTACAGTGGGGTGTTATCACCTGTAAAAGGAGCAGTAGGGAATGTTGTAATGCCTATGCAGAAGGGAATTAATTCAGTAGGCAAGCTGGTAGCTGCCCAGGGAGACAAATTCGTTAAACTAAACGCCTTGCTAAATGAAAATGATGATTTGAAAAAGCAACTGTCGGAAGTGTCTTATGAGAATAAGATACTGCTTCAGGATAAATATGAGCTGGACCGGTTTCGTGACCTGTACAAACTGGATCAGAAATATGCGGATTATCCCAAAGTCGGGGCAAGAGTAATCAGTACGGATCCTAACGGCTGGTATAATACGTTTACTATTGATAAGGGCACTGATGATGGTATTGCAGCGGATATGAATGTAATTGCCGGAAACGGTCTGGTAGGAATTGTGGTGGATGTGCACCAGAACTATTCTATTGTGCGTTCTATTATTGATGACTCCAGTAATGTCAGCGGTATGTTTATCAAAACCTCAGACACCTGCGTTGTAAACGGCAGCATGGAGGCCTATAGCAAGGGAGTTCTGGATGTTTCCCTTATTGCGAAGGATGCCAAGATATCCGATGGTTATGAAGTGGTCACCTCCTCCATCAGTACAAAATATCTGCAGGGAATCTTAATCGGATATGTCTCTGATATTACAGTGGAACCTAATAATTTAACAAAAACAGCACATCTGATTCCGGCGGTGGATTTTAGCAGACTGGATGAGGTTCTTATTATAACTGAATTAAAAGAACAGTTAAAGAAGTAGTACAGTACAGTTATGGAAACGGTACAGGAAAGGTAAGGTGAACCATACTTTCAGTGAAAAGATTTATTATTGTAATTGCAGAAATATTCATTTGCTTTTTATTGCAGACTACTATATTCCAATGGTTTTCCTTAGCAAGAGTCGTTCCCAATCTGCTCTTAATCCTAACAGCCACAGCGGGCTTTTCAAGAGGCAGAAAAGAAGGTCTGCTGACAGGTTTTTTATGCGGGCTGCTGATAGAATTGTGCTATAGTTCTATCATAGGGCTTTATGCCTTTATCTATATGACCATTGGATATTTAAACGGTTATTGTCACAGGATATTTGTAAAAGAAAATATGACGATTCCGCTAATTTTGGTTGGACTTAGTGATTTGGTTTACTTTTTTCTCTATTACGTTTTCGAGTACTTACTTAGGGGCAAATTAAACATAGGGTTTTATTTTATCCATAAAGGACTCCCGGAGTTGATTTATACAGTTATCGTATCCGTATTTCTGTATAAACTGCTAAACATAATCAACGACAAAACAGAGAAAAAGGAAGAAGAGGAGGGGTTCTAGTTGTTAGATGTCATTTTGGAAAAATTAAAGCAAGTATTCACCTCCAGACTATTTCCTGTAACTCTGATTTTTTTAACATTAATTGGAGTGTTGATAAGCCGGATATATACTCTTCAGATTATACAGGGTGCTGAATTTGCTAAGATTTCACAAGTCAGAGAGACAAAAGAAAGAGAGATAAAAAGTACCAGAGGAAATATATACGATGTAAACGGAAAGCTCCTTGCCTACAATGAAATCAGTTATTCCGTGGTGTTGGAGAATATTTCAAAAATCGCTACAAATGATGAATTAAATAAAATGCTCTTTAATCTGATATCAATTCTTGAGAAGTATGGAAATACCGTTGAGAACCAGTTTGGTATCACTTTAGATAAACAAGGTGTTCCGCAATTTACGGTAAGCGATAATGCGGAAAAACGATTTAAAATGAATGCTTATGGAAAATCTTCCGTTGACAAGCTGACAGACGAACAATTAAATGCCACCGCCCAGGAAGTATTTGATTTCTTAAGGCATGGTGATAAGAGCGTGGCCATGTTTAACATATCCGACAGCTACAGCAAGGAAGAAGCACTTAAAATCATGACTTTACGTTATGCGATTTTTAGTAATTTCCCCCCTTACAATCAGATAATTATCTCTTCCAAGGTAAGTCCTGAAACAGTAGCTGCTATCTATGAGAACAGCGATATTCTGCCCGGCGTTGAGATAAAACAGCAGTCTTACCGCGTATACAATGACAGCCTTTATAATGCACATGTCATTGGGTATACAGGACTTGTTTCAGATGCGGAACTTCAGAGCATGGGGTCTGATACCAGTTATAATACCTCTGACATGATTGGAAAGCTTGGAGTAGAAAAAGTATTTGAATCTTACCTGGCAGGACAAAAAGGTATTGAAACAGTATCTGTAAATTCCTCAGGCAAATATTTGTCAACCATAAAAAGAACAGAACCGGTAGCGGGAGAGGATGTCTATCTGACCATAGACAGCGACCTGCAAAAAGCTTATTATAAGATTATAGAGCGTGTACTGGCAGGGATATTACTGTCCAAAATTAATAACAGTACAGATGCCGGAACCAGAGGTGAATCAGCTAAAGATATTAGAATACCGATTTATGATGTCTACTATGCACTCATTAACAACAGCGTTATTGATGTAACAGCTTTTAAGGCAAATGATGCTACTGACCTTGAAAAGTCGGTCTATCAGAAGTATACCGGCAAGAGAGATACGGTGCTGGATGAATTGCAGTCAAAGCTCGGCAGTAATTCGGACGCTCTTGATTCCACCGTCTCTGAATCCATGGCGGATTATCTGGACTATGTTTATAAGATGCTGAAAAATGAAGGGATACTTTTAACGAAGAAATCCGATGTCACTGATTCTTCTTCCGTTTTGACACCGATAGATACAAATGATGAAACGTATATAAAGTATACGGAGGATAAGATAAGCCTCAGTAAATTCCTGCAGTATGCAATTTCCAAAAATTGGATTAATATTGACAAATTCCTGAATAAGAAGGCAAACGGAGAAACCTACTACAGCACCGATGAAATTTACGGTAAGCTGTTGACTCATATAATGGATAGTCTTGCAGATGATGCGGCTTTCCAGAAGATGGTATATAAAGAGCTGGTATATTCTTATCAATTAAGCGGAAAAGAAATTTGTCTTTTATTATTTGACCAAGGTGTGATAAAATACAATAAGGAAGATATTTCTAAATTGGAAAGCGGTGCGCTCTCGCCGTATACTTTTATCACAGATAAAATACGTAACATTGAAATAACTCCCGCGCAGCTGGCACTGGACCCTTGCAGTGCGTCGGTGGTGGTGACCGATGTAAAGACCGGTGAGGTCAGAGCTATTGTGTCTTACCCAAGCTATGATAATAATTATTTTGCTAACAAAATTGATTACAATTATTACACTAAGGTGAATTCGGACCTTTCACAGCCGACGATTTCAAGGGCTACGAAACAAAAAACAGCTCCGGGTTCTACTTATAAGATGGTTACATCAATTGCCGCCCTGGAAGAAGGGGTATTGCAGCCGGCAGAAACTGTTTATGATAAGGTCGTATTTAATAAATTGACCTATCAGCCTCCAAAGGACTGGACCTCCGTCAGTCACGGTGATATAGATGTTACAACGGCGCTTGAGGTATCCTGTGACTATTTCTTTTATGAAATGGGATGGCGTTTAAGTAATAATGGCAATGATTCTGCCAAGACCAAGCTCGGTCTGGATAAGCTTGCCAAGTATGGAAAGCTCATAGGGCTGAATGAGAAATCAGGAATCGAACTGGAAGAGGCTGATCCGGAAAGCTCGGATATGGACGCTGTCCGCTCTTCCATCGGTCAGGGTACAAACAACTATACCCCTGTTCAGCTGGCCAGATATATTACAACGATTACCACTAACGGAACCTCCTATGATTTGACGCTCCTTGACAAGGTGGTGGATAAGGATGGCAAGGTAGTGGTAAACAACAAGGCAAAAAGCACGCAGATTGATTCCATCAGCAGTACCTTTTGGAATTTATTACATGAAGGTATGTATAAGGTGGCGAATGGAAGCAGAAGTTCCGTGTCCTATTTGTTTAAGGACTTTCCGGTGACCTTGGCAGGAAAGACAGGAACAGCACAGGAGAGTAAGTCCCACGGAAATCACGCTTTATTTGTTTCCTACGCTCCCTATGATAAGCCTGAAATATCCATGGCGGTTGTAATCCCCAATGGATATACATCCAGTAATGCTGCGATGTTAAGTAAATATCTATATGGTTATTATTTCAAAGAAGACGGCTATAAGGATCCTGAAGGAAAAGCGATAATGCCGCAATCGGAGTCATCCTATACAGGTTAAGGTTAATCATATTTAAAAATAACCAGGAGGTTTTATGAACAACAACCCAGTTATCATAAAAGGTAATAAATACGGCATAATCGTAGTGCTGGACAGCGATATGGAATATGAAAGCTTAAGAGAAAAGATTGCAGAAAAGTTCCGTGAATCTGCAAAGTTCTTTGATAAAGCGCAGATGGCATTAAGTTTTGAGGGAAGAAAGCTAACGACGGAACAGCAGCGGGATATTCTGAATATTATAGCGGAAGAAACCAAGCTGCATGTGGTTTGTGTGATTGAAGACGACCCCCAGACGGAAGAGAAATTCAAAAAAGCCCTGGATGAAAAACTGATGGAATTATCCAATACTACAGGGCAGTTCTACAAAGGCAACTTAAGATCAGGACAGGTACTGGAATCAGAGACCAGTATCATTATTATAGGAGACATCAACCCAGGTGCCCGCATTGTATCCAAGGGTAATATTATTGTGCTTGGTTCTTTGAAGGGAAGTGTATTTGCCGGAGCCTCCGGCAATACAAACTCCTTCGTGGTGGCTCTTGATTTGAACCCTGTCCAGATACGGATAGCCGATACTATTGCCAGGTCGCCGGACAAGCCTGAGAAAACTCCGGGCAAGGAAACAAAGATTGCTTTTTTAGAAGACGGGAATATCTATATAGAGCCTTTGAGTAAAGAGGTTATAAATGATATAAACTTATAATAAGTTTTTGGAGGATAATATAATGGGTGAAGTAATCGTAATAACATCCGGTAAGGGTGGAGTAGGTAAGACAACAACCACGGCAAATGTAGGAACAGGACTTGCCAAACTAGATAAGAAAGTTATTCTGATTGATACAGATATAGGCCTTAGAAATCTGGATGTTGTTATGGGACTGGAAAACAGAATAGTTTATAATCTGGTTGATGTTATCGAAGGAAATTGCAGAGTAAAGCAGGCGTTGATTAAGGATAAGAGATATCCCAACCTTTATCTTTTACCTTCCGCTCAGACCAGAGATAAAACAGCAGTAACACCGGAACAGATGAAAAAGCTCGCAGATGAATTACGAGATGAATACGATTACATATTAATGGACTGTCCTGCAGGTATCGAACAGGGCTTTAAGAATGCCATTGCAGGTGCGGACAGAGCATTAGTTGTCACCACTCCCGAGGTTTCCGCCGTAAGGGATGCAGATAGGATTATCGGCTTGTTGGAAGCCAATGAAATGAAACAGACTCATTTGATTGTAAACCGTTTAAGACCTGACATGGTAAAGAGAGGCGACATGATGTCCAGCGATGATGTTGTGGAAATACTTGCTGTTGGCTTAATTGGGGTTGTTCCTGATGATGAAAATATCGTAATTTCAACAAATCAGGGTGAACCGTTGGTTGGAACAAATACCCAGGCGGGTCAGGCGTATATGAATATTTGCCGCAGAATTTTAGGGGAGGAAGTGCCATTTCTGGATTTAGGCGGAAAACAAGGACTATTTAACAGATTGTTAAGTTTACTTAAGAAAAATTAGGGGAGGATTATTAATATGGGATTAGCGGATTTTTTCAGAAAGAAAACTTCCAGTGATGTCGCGAAAGACCGCTTGAAGCTAGTGCTTGTCTCAGACAGAGCAGGATGTTCACCGGAATTAATGGAACAGATAAAGAATGATATTATCGCCGTTATTTCCCGGTATGTAGAAATTGACCTGGATGGACTTGATATTAAGATCACACAGACAGAATCTGAGGGCAATAATGGGACAGTTCCAGCATTGTTTGCAAATATCCCCATTAAAGATATGAAGTCCAACAAATAAAGAAAAGTTAGGGTAAAGAGATGTTTCCATTAAAAAAGTACAGTATAAAAAATTATGACTTCAGCTTACTTACCTTGGTAACCATTCTGAGTATATTCGGAGTATATCTGGTTAGAATAGCCCAGGAAAATTTATTTCTAAAGCAGATAATGGGGTTGGCGATGGGGTTAATGATAGTAGCCGTGGTTTCCATAATTGATTACCATTTTATAAGCCAATTCTATATTATACTATACTTTATCAATCTGATATTATTAGTTGCAGTAAGGCTTTTTGGTACGGAAATTAACCATTCCAGGAGATGGCTGGATTTTAAAGTTATTATGTTTCAGCCATCTGAGCTGACTAAGATTATACTTATCATATTTATGGCAAGACTATTAGTGATATTCAAAGACAGAATGAAGAAATTTTATGTATTGCTCCTCACCGGAGTACTTATGGGAATTCCAACTTTTCTAATTTTAATACAAACAAATTTATCCACCAGTCTTGTTATTCTATTTATTTTTGCTATAATGATATTTGCAGGCGGGTTAAGTTTAAAGATAATCCTGCCAATTTTATTAACTGTTATTCCTCTTGTAGTAGGAACATTATGGGGAATACAGAACAATTATGATATCTTCTTTTTAACGGATTACCAGCAGAACAGAATAGAGGCCTTTATGAACCCGGAATCTGACCAGTCATCTGCAGCCCTCTATCAGCAGGAGAATTCCGTTGAGGTAATCGGTTCAGGAAAACTAACCGGGAAACTTTTCTCTGAAGGAAAAGATGCTATTCAAAGTGACACATATGTCCCAATATCCGAGAGTGATTTTATTTTTTCGGTAGCGGGGGAAAGTCTTGGATTTATCGGTGGACTGGTTATAATAATGCTATTATCCATTATTATTTTTAAATGTTTAATAATAGCAAGTCATGCACCTGACAGATTGGGCCGCTTGATAGCTATTGGTATTTCTGCAATGTTTGTGTTTCAGATGTTTGTCAATATTGGTGTGGCAACCAAGATATTACCGAATACCGGTATTCCACTGCCTTTTGTCAGTTATGGATTAAGCTCCATGATGAGCAGCATGATAGCCATCGGAATCATAATCAATATAAATTTACAGAAAAAATTTAGAAGGGGGTAAAACCACATGAATATTGGCATGATAGCGCATGATGCAAAGAAAAAATTAATGCAGAACTTTTGTATAGCATATCGGGGTATTTTAAATAAGCACGAGTTGTATGCAACTGGTACGACAGGAAGGTTGATCGAGGAGGTAACGAATTTAAATATTCACAAGTACCTGGCTGGTCACCTTGGCGGAGAGCAGCAGATGGGAGCCCAGATCGAGCATAATCAGATGGACCTTGTTATTTTCCTCAGAGACCCGCTTTCTCCCAAATCCCATGAACCGGATGTGAATACTGTCGTACGTTTATGTGATACGCATAATATTCCTTTAGCAACCAATCTGGCATCCGCCGAACTTATGATAAAGGCGCTGGACCGCGGTGACCTTGACTGGCGTGAGATTTTAAGACCCTAAGTTTAAAAATGTCCGTTAGTATGGAAAGTTCGAGCAATATCACAGATTGAAGGCAAACAGCGGGAAGACTTGTGATATGAATGGGAGCTAACATGAAAGATGATAATCAAATGAAGAGAAAGCTGTTTTGTCTTATATTATCTGTGACCCTTCTGACCGGTTGCAGGAGTCAGGATGATTTGGCACTGCCCTTTGCTAACGGCGATGGGCTGAACCTGTCAGTCAGCAACAGTGAAGCAGCACCTGAGTTCTTTGCATCTGACTTGGCTGTTGTACCGGACGAGCTTAATCATATGTCCGATCCGGAAATTACGGCAGAAGCATCATTAATTGTAAATGATACGGATAATAAGATAATTTATGCCAATAATGTATATGAGAGGTTATATCCGGCCAGCTTAACCAAGCTGATAACAACATTGGTCGTATTAGAAAAAGCCAACTTAAACGATATGGTTACCGTTAGTTATAATGCATCTCATATTACAGAGAGCGGAGCGAAGCTCTGTGGTTTTAAAGAAGGGGATACCATCAAATTAGAGGATTTACTCACAGCCTTTTTGGTGTATTCTGGAAATGATGCCGGAGTTGCAATTGCGGAGCATGTAGGAGGAACCATCGGTGAATTTGCAAAGATGATGAATCAGGCAGCGGCAGCGGCAGGAGCGGTACATTCTAATTTTGTAAATCCTCATGGCTTACATGATGATAATCATTATACGACAGCCTATGATTTATATTTGATATTCCATCAATTGGTCACATATGATAAATTTCTTTCTATTATAAATAATTCGGAATATACTGTAACATATAAAGATGCAGAGGGTAATCCGGTAACAAAGACATTTGCAACCACTAACCGCTATTTGAAAGGAACGGAAGCATCTCCTGACGGTATTACGGTACTTGGAGGCAAAACAGGAACAACCAGTAAAGCCGGTAACTGTCTTATATTGTACAGTAAAGATAAAAACAACAAAGACTATATCTCCCTTATATTAAAAGCCGACAACAGTGATAGTCTTTTCTCACAAATGACGGATTTATTGAAGATGATAAAGTAACTTGGAAAGCAATTTCTGATAAGTTATATTATAGGAACTGAAAGCTGTTCCTATAATCAATGGACGGCGGTAAAAGCACCGCCTTTTATCAGAAATTTGGGAAGCAATTTCTGATAAGTTATATTTTGGTTGTACTTTGGGTGAAAATATACTATAATAAGATTATATTTAGGAATTATTTATAGAAATTCACCTAAATTGAATACACATCTTAAGGAGGAGATTACAATGATACAGATAATCGCAGGCGAAAAAGGCAAAGGCAAAACCAAGATACTTCTGGAAAAAGCCAATCAAGCGGCAAGAGAAGTAAAGGGCAATATTATTTATCTGGATAAGAATAATAAGCACATGTATGAACTCAGCAACCGGATACGGCTTATCAATGTGAAAGATTACTGTATTGAAAATTCCAGTGAATTTATTGGTTTTATATGCGGACTGGTATCTCAGGATCATGATCTGGAAGCTGTTTTTTTAGACAGTTTTCTTACTATCGCCTTCATTGAAGGAGAATTGTTAACTCCCACCTTAACGAAATTAGATAAGATATCGAAGGAATATAACGTAGACTTTATCATAAGCATCTCTATGTCAGAGCATGCATTTCCAGAAATGATACGTGAAAATATAGCTGTTGCTTTATAATTTTATAGAAATGAAATAAGAGGCTGGTGTCAATTTTCCAGCCTCTTATTTCATTTAAATCTGTTTTCATTTAATTATTCGCTGCGAAGTCTTCCAAAATAACTAAGGGCATATAAGCCTGCAATACCTACAAGAGCATAAATGATCCTAGACATTACTGTCATATCACCAAAAATAACTCTGACAAGGTCAAATCCCAAGAAGCCGATGAGTCCCCAGTTAATGGCGCCGATGATGACAAGTGTCAATGCAATATAATCTAATGTTTTCACTTGATTACCTCCTTCTTGCCTTCTTATTGTTGCCAATTTTGTACAGATTATTCTTAAAGTTACAGGAAGGTAAATCAAGTAATAAAGCGAACTTTTAAAATACATAGGAGTTAATGCAATAGTACCATATACTTATATTGATTAAAGTTATAAAATAAGGAAAGAAAGCGAATTATAAGTTTTAATTTGTTCAAAATTATAAATTAGGGGCTTTTATTCTTCTCCTGTAGAAAGTATAATAGAGAGAAGAATGAAAAGAGGGGGTTGGCATTTTTGGGTTCTGGTAACAATGTAAGGAAATTTAGAAGAGCCAGAAGTATTAACATTGGAGTTATCATATTTTTCATTGTTTTTGTTTATGTGCTTATTAATATATATTTATATTTTACAAAAGACCATCTTACCATCTATGAGGTAAAAGAAGGTACAACAGCAGATGATTTTGTACTGGATGGAATTGCTTTTCGGGATGAGAAGGTTATTAACACGGATACTGCCGGATATATTAATTACTATCATAGAGAAGGCGAACGTGTGGCTAAAAATTCTGTGGTATATTCCGTAGACGGAGGAAATGAATATTCGGAAGTACTGGCCGCAGACGACAGCGGTAAGGCTATATCCTCTGACGATGCACAGGCCATCAAGAATAATATTACCGATTTTCAAAAAGATTATGACAACGGGAATTTTACTTACGTATACCAACTAAAAGAAGAGTTATCTAATTCCTCCATGCAGATCTATAATGACAGTATGCTGACGAATTTAAGAACCCTTCTAGAGGATAAAACGACTTCCTTAAAAGTGGCTAAGACGGATACCAGCGGAGTAATTGTATATTATACAGACGGCTATGAAGATATGAGTGCCGATTCGGCCACAACAAAAGATTTTGATAAGACTGTTTATAAGAAAACCCAGCTGCGAACCAATAAGATGCAGAAAAAAGGTAATCCGGTATACAAGATCGTGACGGATGATAATTGGAGCATTGTTTATTTATTGGATAAAGAGCAGTATGAAAAGATACAGGATAATGACACCATTACAATCATATTTACCGCAGATGGTCTAAAACAGACAGTACCTGTTAAAGTATATCAAAAAGGCAATGATTATTTTGCAAAAGTAACCTTGGACAAGTATATGGCACGTTATATCAATCAGCGTTTCCTGTCTACAGAGATTGTTATTAATTCGGCGGAAGGGCTGAAAATACCGGTAAGTGCAATTACAGAAAAGAAATTTTACAAGGTACCAAAATCCTACCTTACCCAGGGCGGTGACTCGGATAAAGAAGGATTGATTCGAATAGATTCTGCCTCCACAGATAATGGAGACAAGACCACTTATGAGTTTATAGCCGCAGACTATTATGAAGAAGGCGATTACGTCTATGTGGATACGAATTTATTCAAAAGCAGAGATATCATAAAAGGAAAAAGTGACAGTGATACATATATGCTGGAGAAAACAAAAAGTTTTAAAGGTGTATATAACGTTAATAAAGGATATGCAGTGTTTCGGCCGGTTGAAATTCTTTATGAAAACGAAGAGTACTGTATTGTGAAAAAGAATACTGTAAATGGTCTTTCCGTATTCGATCATATTGCTTTAGACAGCAGTACTGCCACGGAACAGTCTATTATTTACTAATATTATTTTCTGTCAGGTTCAGTTAGCGGGCCGGAAAGATAGTAAACAGAAAGGAAGTAGTCGTGTGAACGCTGAAATAATAAAAGAGAATCTGAAAGAGGTAGAAGCGAGAATAAATGCAGCATGTACCCGGGCCAGCAGGAAAAGAGAAGAAGTCACCTTAATCGCTGTAAGTAAGACAAAGCCTGTTTCAGATATCGAAATTGTCATGGGAGAAAACATTCTGGTATTTGGCGAGAATAAAGTACAGGAATTAACAGAGAAATATGAACAGCTGCCAAAGGATATCCGCTGGCATTTGATAGGACACCTTCAGACGAATAAAGTCAAATACATTGTGGATAAAACGGCTATGATACACTCGGTGGATTCCTTGAAACTGGCAGAACAGATACAAAAAGAAGCTGAAAAGAAAGGGATTATCTGTAATATCCTGATTGAAGTAAATGTAGCCAGGGAAGAGAGTAAATTTGGGGTATATGAAGAGGAGGTGCTTGCTCTTATTATGGAAATAGCAAAGCTTCCCAATGTACATGTATGCGGGTTGATGACAATTGCCCCAAATGTTGAAGAATCCGAGAAAAATAGAAAGTATTTTAGAAAATTGCGACAATTAAATATTGACATAAAAATGAAAAACATTGATAATGT
Source organism: Bacillota bacterium (assembly GCA_023450835.1). Lineage (GTDB taxonomy): Bacteria > Bacillota > Clostridia > Lachnospirales > Lachnospiraceae > Anaerocolumna. The sequence goes on from JAEXGM010000269.1 coordinate 43,093, forward strand.
TACTATGGATGAGCTTTCAATGGGAATGACGGGAGATTATGAAATTGCCATTGAAGAAGGCGCTACGATGGTACGTGTGGGAACCGGGATTTTTGGGGAACGTAATTATAGGACAAGCTAGCTGATAGCTATGATTACAAATAGGATACAAGCTTTGTGCCGGCGGGCCAAAGTTTGCAGTCACACAACATGGAGGTTAGTATGGAGAATATTTTTAAGAGTATTTTAGATTCACTGAAATTAACAGAAGACGATGAATATGATGATGATTTTGAAGATGAGAAAGAATACAGGCGCGCCGAGAAAGTTGAAAAAAAGGCAGTAAGACCTGCTTATCAGCCTGCCTATGAAACAGACATGCCCTCTCAGGTTGTCAGTAATGTCATAAATGAAGCCAGAAGAGAGAAGCAGATAAAGGTTGACAGAGAGAAACCCTCCCAGGGTAAGGTAGTTCCTATCAGGACAAGCCCTAAGGGATTTGAAGTTTGCATTATGAAACCGGCAACTTTTGAGGATTCTCAGGAAATCTGCGATATGCTTTTATCCGGCAGAGCGGCTGTTATAAATCTGGAAGGCCTTGATGTGGATCTGGCACAGCGTATAATGGACTTTATATCCGGTTCCGTGTATTCTCTGAATGGCAAGCTGCATCAGATTTCCAGTTTTATCTTTATAATATCACCTGAATCAGTGGATATATCAGGAGATTACCCCGATATTCTGCAGAACAACGGATTTGAAGTACCTACACTAAATAAGGATTTCTAAAATATGGCTCAAATTATATATACAACATTTTATATATTTTTTATTGTGCTGCAGTTGGTACTGCTATTATATATGCTGTCTTCCTGGTTCAGAGGAGGAGAAAGAATTAAGAACTTATTAGCTCTTCTTATGGAGCCGGTTCTGACACCTGTGAGATTCTTGCTTAAGTATTCAATATTTAGTAATCCTGCAGCGGACTTATCGCCTTTAATAGGCTTTGTAATAATCCTGTTTTTACAGAATTTTTTTGAAAGACTATTGTTATAGCTGAAATTATACGGAGATAGACAGGATTTTTGTACCATGCATTTGAGAATTGTTTGCCTGAAACAGATATTATATCACAGTAGTCAAAGTTAAGAAGTATACATGGGGATTGATATGAGCACAGAGAAAGATGAACAGCTTTTCAAAAAAAGGCTTCTTGACTTGGCAAGAACAGCTTACAATAAAAACATTAATACATATACTGATTTTTTAACTTTAAATGAAATCAGTATTTTTTACAGTACAAAACCGGAACTACCTGATGTAAATTATGAGCTTTTCGGCGGTTTTGATGGAGCTGAAAGGAGAATCCTATGCTTTTGCGGAGATTCCTCCGTAAAAGCTTTTTCAGATTATATTGCCTGTCTAAAAATAACTCCATTAAATAAAAAATACAGTGACGATTTTAACCATAGAGACTTCTTGGGTTCCATTATGAACCTTGGAACCACCCGCGGCAAGATTGGCGATATTCTGGTAAAGGAAAAGGAAGGCTATGTTTATTGTGAAGCCAAGCTCAGTGTTTATTTGGCCGAAAATCTTGAGAAAATAAAGCATACTTTTGTCCGCTGTGAAGTGATAGACGGGGAGGCTCCTGCCATTGCTCCGGATTTTAAGGAAATAAAGGGAAGTGTGGCATCTCCGAGACTGGATGCTGTTATTGCACTGGCATTTCAATCCTCCAGAAGCAGCATTTTATCTTTGATTTCAGGAGGGAAGGTCTTTGTGGACGGAAGGCTGGTAGAAAGCAACAGTTATCAGTTAAAAGAAAATGAAACGGTCTCAGTCAGAGGACTAGGAAAGTTCATCTATAAGGGACTTGAAAACCAAACGAAAAAAGGACGATATTATGTATCGTTGTCAAAATACATTTAGAGCAGGAAAGAATGAAGGATAAACTTTCATTCCCCTGAGTTTATAAGTGTACTAAAGCACGCAGATGGGAGCTATTTATGATTACACCAGTTGAAATGCAAAGTAAGACCTTTAAAACCGGCATCGGCTATGATAAAAAGGATGTGGATAACTTTCTTTCAGAACTGCAGAAAAGCTATGAAACCATGTATAAAGAAAACATGGAGTTAAACGATAAAATAAATACACTGAATGAAGGAATTAATTACTATAAGTCAATCGAAAAGACTCTTCAGAAGGCACTTCTATTAGCGGAACAGGCTGCGGAAGATACCAAGGACGCCGCGAAGAAGCAGGCAAAAGCGATTGAAGACGAAGCAAATGGAAAGGCATCCTTAATTATCTCTGAGAGTTATAAGGAAGTTATCAGCCTCAAACAGCAAACGTTAAAACTCGTTCAGCAGTATGAAACCTGCAGGACCCAGTTCAAGCATTTTGCGGCAGCACAGGCAGAATTACTGGACAGTGAAGCCTTTGCATTACATATAGAAGACATGGATTCTTTAAAGGATATTCCTAAGATGGAATCACTTTACTCCGCACCTTCAGCAAAGCAAGGGGTTACGGCAGATAAAAAGGACGTACCGGAGGAAGAGGCAGCTTTTGAATTCTACAATCTGACGGAGGAATAAAGCACAGACATAAGGATATTATTACAAGGAGAAGAAGCCACATGAATAATTCCGAACGCATTACAATCAATGAGGATAATAAACCGATTTATGATATCGTACTGGCAGAAGATTACAGTTTATTGCAGGAAGAATTAAAGGCATTGAATCTTAAAGGCAGGAAAGTCTGCATTGTAACAGATTCTACCGTAAGCAGGCTGCACTTAAGCAATCTGTTAGAGGTTGTAAAGGATTATGCCAGAGTTGTAGAGACCTTTACCTTTGAGGCAGGAGAAAAGAATAAAACTCTTTCCGTTGTCGGTGAGTTGTATGAGAAATTGATTCATTCCAAATTTGACCGGAATGATATGCTCTTTGCATTGGGAGGAGGAGTGGTCGGTGACCTTACAGGATTTGCGGCTGCAACATATCTCCGGGGAATATCCTTCATACAGATTCCAACTACTTTACTGGCATGCGTAGACAGCAGTATCGGCGGAAAGACCGGTGTTGACTTCAAAGCATATAAAAATATGGTAGGTGCCTTTCATCAGCCCAAACTGGTATATATAAGCCTTTCCCACTTAAATACGCTGGAAGAGCGTCAGCTTGTAAATGGTATGGGCGAAGTGATTAAACATGGCTTGATAAAAGATAAGGAATATTACAATAAGCTAAAAACGGATCACGAAAGTATTCTTAAGAAGGAACCAATGGTTTTAAGAGATATGATAGCGCGATCCTGTGAGATAAAAAAAGAAGTGGTAGAGACTGATCCTACTGAAAAAGGAGTACGTGCTCTTTTAAACTTTGGCCATACAATCGGACATGCTGTTGAACGTTGTATGGATTTTAAGCTGCTTCATGGTGAATGTGTGGCCATTGGTATGGTGGCTGCATCTTATTTATCTTTTATGCGGGGCAACCTTACCTTAGCGGAAGCAGAGGAAATAAAGGAGACTATATCCGCTTACCGCCTTCCCATAGCATTGACGGATAAGAAAATATCGGCAGAGGAAATATTAGAAACCGTCTTTCATGATAAAAAGGTTGACGGTGATTCCATTAAGTTTATTCTTCTGAAAGAGAAAGGTGAAGCAGTCATTGATTCGACGGTCACCAGAGACGAGATAAAAAAAGCAATTGAATACATTCTTCCGCAGTCATAAAGCTAGAAAGTTATTTTTAGTATGAAATTCATATAAGCAACAAGTATTTTTACAAAAGCAGCTACAATAATAAGGCACATTAAATGTGCGTACTCGGAGGCATTATGCGAAAATTAAGACATTTCCTTTTATTCATTTTATTAATTGCATTGGATCAGTTCGCAAAACATTTAGCAGCGACCAATGTGAAAGAAAATCCTTTTATCATTATTCCGAAGGTTTTTCAGTTTACGTACCATGAAAATAACGGAGCAGTGTGGGGGATTTTAAGTGGTAAAATAGTCTTTCTGGTAATCCTGACCTTTATTCTATTGGGATTAATGGTATTTTTATATTTAAAAGTACCCCAGGAAAAACGGTATAATGCTATCCGAATTATATTGGTGTTCATTTGTGCAGGAGCAGTCGGGAACCTGATTGACAGAATGTTTAACAAATATGTGGTAGATTTTATTTATTTTGAGCTGATTGATTTCCCTGTGTTTAATCTGGCGGATTGCTATATTACAATATCATCCGTACTGCTGATCATATTAGGGCTGTTCTATTATAAAGATGAAGATTTTGAATTTTTATCTCCTAAGTCACATAAAACCATATCCGCTGATGTAAATACTATGTCGGATGATAAAGAGGATGATACTTTAAATTGAAGAGCGTAAACGATGAAATACTGGATTTCTTTGTAGAGGAAGAAGATAAGGGGCTGCGCATTGACCGTTATCTTGCGGATAGTCAGGAAGACCTTACACGTTCCTATCTGCAAAAGCTTATAGGGGAAGAACGGGTATTGGTAAATGAAAAGTCCGTTAAAGCCAATTACAAAGTAAATTCCGGGGATACAATAAAATTGATGCTCCCTCCTCCTGTTGATCTTGAGCTTAAACCGGAGGATATTCCACTTGATATTATCTATGAAGATAAGGATATTATAGTGGTAAACAAGGGAAAAGGTATGGTAGTGCATCCTGCAGCAGGGCATTACACCAATACTCTTGTAAATGCACTGCTATTTCACTGCAAAGAAGAACTCTCCGGAATTAATGGGGTTATGAGACCGGGAATTGTGCACCGCATTGACATGAATACAACAGGAGTCCTTGTAGTGTGCAAAAACGATAAGGCTCATCAGGCCATTGCAGAGCAGTTGAAGGTCCATTCTATCACACGTAAATACAATGCTATCGTCTATCAGACATTCAAAGAAAGCCAGGGTACCGTAGAAGGGCCCATCGGCAGGCATCCGGTGGACAGAAAAAAGATGGCAATTAACCATAAAAATGGCAAGCATGCGGTAACACATTATCAGTTACTGGAGAATTTAAGTAACCGATATGCCCATATTGAATGTACATTAGAAACAGGCAGAACACACCAGATAAGGGTTCATATGGCCAGCATCGGACATCCGTTGTTGGGAGATGAACTATATAGCAATAATAAGAGTAATTTCGGCCTGGAAGGTCAGGCGCTTCATGCAAGAGTACTGGGCTTTATTCATCCTTCAACAGGTGAATATGTAGAATTTGAAGCACCGCTTCCTGCTTATTATGAAGAACTTCTAAAGAAATTAAGAAGATAGCAGTGATAAGGAGTAAGCTTTGAAACGAAAATTAATTGCGCATCTGGAAAACTGGAGTATTTCATTACAAAAGAAACCGTTATTATTAATTGGAGCAAAGGGGACAGGTAAAACATATCTTGCCCTTGCCTTTGCAAATAACTTTTATGATACTTATACGTATTGGAATTTCGAAAATAATCCTGTAAATACGGATAGCTTATTACAGGCAGGCAAAGATGATTTGACTGCCTTTTTTTCGTGCATTCAGACGAAGAGTAAGAATCCGGCATCCTCTGGCAGTGATACGGCGCCTGAGAAGCATTTATTCATCTTAGATGAAATATTCTTTTGCTCTAAATCAGAATCGATAATAACCAAATTACTGGAGTTTTATCCGGACGGGGATATTCTGGCTGTTTCCAGTATAATGCCTGCCTTAAGCTGTACCCATATAGATAAATGGGAAGAGGATTTTCAGGTATTAAAGCTTTATCCTATGGATTTTGAAGAGTTTCTTATGGCAACCGGGAATGAATGGTATATAGAAGTTATTAAAGAAGAGTATAGAAGCGGCAGAAGTATTCCGGAGATTGTTCATTCAGAACTCCTGGAGCTCTTGGAGGAATACTTTTGCGTCGGTGGTCTTCCCCAGGCTGTAAATGAGTATATCACAAGCGGATGCAAAGACAATATCACAGAGATTCACAGGAATATTTTATATTCCTATCTTTTTGAAGCGGGAATAAGAAAAAATGAAGGCTGTGCTTTAAAGGTAAAACAGATATTCTACTCTCTGCCGGAGCAGCTATCCAAATGCAACAAGAAGTTTCAATATAATCTAATCCGGCGGGGAGCTACGGAAGGTCTCTTTTTGGAGGGGCATACTTACATAAAGGATACCTGGTTCGGGATTTACAATAGTAAATTAACGGATAATGAAATAGAAGATAATAGAAAGCTGTCAGAGCAGCCTAAGAATGCGGCCACCAAGATATATCTTTTTGATGTTGGGCTGTATCATTCCCTCTGTGGTATGACGGGTATCAAAAAAGATAAGGACTATCGTGAGGGGTTACTGGAAACCTATACAGCCGAGGCACTTACAGCTTCTGGAATTGATTTTGGCTATTGGGAAACTGCTTCGGGGTCCTGTTCACTGTTTCTGCTAAACGAAGCAGCTGATGAATCTTTGATATCGGCTTCAGACCTTGGGGAAGGATATAATCCTACGGGATATCATTCCAAGGAATACCGCCCCCTTGGATTTTCTCCAAGAGGATATTATCCCATGGAAATCCGGGAAAAGGGCGGCAACCGTTCAAAAGTACTGGCTTCCTTTCGTGAAAGACACCCTGATATTCAGACAGCAATTAAGATTACAGCGGATAAAAAAGAGAATGAGAAAAAGACAGAAAGTGTGCAAACCTTATCTCTGTACAGCATTTTCTGCCTAGGTCCAATGGCCTAAAGTGCTGATGTTTTTTTCATTGACAAGTCAATTCTATTTAGATAGAATGTATATATGGCAAAAACTACTAATGTAGATTGTGATACTATAACAATTGATGTGCGTTCCGACAAATGTAGACTATTCTTGAGAACAGGAAGGATATCCTAACAGGATATGCTCTCTGTGTAAATACGAATGTATAAAAAACCCCAGTGATATCATCAATTCCGCACAATATACCTTAATTCTACAAATGTAGTTCGAATGACTATCCTCTTTTTATCCTGGTCTGGATTTCATATAAATCTCTAACTATATTAATGCACTTGAGGTTTTACGTGCGGAATGGAGCAATAATGAGCGAGATACGCCTACATGAAGGAGAATTAAATATTATGGAGCTGTTATGGTCTAATAAAGTGCTTGCGGCCAAGGACATCTCTAAAATAATTAAAGAATACATAGGCTGGGAAAAGAATACAACATATACTGTCATAAAGAGGCTTATTGATAAGGGGGCTATTAAAAGAGAAGATCCGGGTTTTTTGTGTAAGGCAACAATTTCAAAAAGAACAGTACAAAATACCGAAACAGTAGCACTTCTGAATAAATTCTACAATGGTTCTCTAAGCAATTTTTTCACCGAATTTTTAAAGAATCAAAAATTGAATGCAGGAGAGTTATTGGAGTTAGAGAGAATTCTAAGTGAGCAGAAACTTTAAATGTAACTTAGTTACATACGTTATTTTTATTTCGTATTAGAATACCTTTATAATTTACGCAAAACATAAGAATAATAAGCAGTAATATATTGTGTTTATTAGAAAGGAGCAGCTAGTGAGTGAACATATTACTATAAATAATACAGAAAATACAATAAAAATCCTATCGCCTCTGGATGGCAGATTATTAGGCTCTGTGAAAGCAATGACGCAGGAAGAGGTAGATAATGAGGTAGCGAAAGCAAAGCAGGCATTTCATGATTGGAAAGAGGTTCCTTTAAGCCAAAGAGCAGAAGTTATGTATAAGGCGGCAGACCTCTTAATTGCAAATACAAAGAGCCTGGCGGAACTTCTTATGCTGGAGGTCGGGAAGGACCAGAAAAGCGCAGAATCAGAGGTTACAAGAACTGCTGATTTTATTAGATTTACTGCGGATACCGCAAAGAGTATTCATGGTGAGAGCATACAGGGTGATAATTTCTCCGGGTTTAGCAAAGAGAAGTTTGCTATGGTCACAAGAGAACCTGTCGGAGTGGTCTTAGCCATATCACCGTTTAATTATCCCATAAATCTGGCAGCTTCCAAGATTGCTCCGGCTTTGGTATCCGGAAATACAGTAGTATTCAAACCTGCTACTACCGGAAGTCTCTGCGGCACCGCGCTGGCAAATGTATTTTTGGAGGCCGGTCTCCCGGAAGGTGCTTTAACTGTAGTAACCGGTAAGGGCAGTGTAATAGGTGATTATATTGTAACCCATCCCGATATCAGTTTTATTAATTTTACAGGCAGCACGGAAGTTGGTCTTGACATCTCTAAGAAAGTTCATATGGTACCTCTTCTTATGGAGCTTGGCGGAAAAGATGCCGCCATAGTTTTAAAGGATGCCGACTTGCCTTTTGCAGCCAAGAATATCGTAGCCGGTGCTTTTTCTTATTCCGGACAGCGCTGTACGGCGGTGAAACGAATTCTTGTATTAAATGAAGTGGCAGATGAATTAATACGGTATTTAAAGAATGAAATTGATAAGCTCAAGGTTGGTAACCCTTTAACAATGCAGGCTGAAGTGGTTCCGCTGATTAATGACAAGGCTGCGGATTTTGTGTGGGAGCTCATGGAGGATGCCAAAGCAAAAGGTGCCAAAATGATAGTAGGCGGTGCCAGAGAGGGCAATCTTATTTATCCTACTTTATTTGATGAAGTTACGGAAGAGATGAGAATAGCTTGGGAGGAGCCTTTTGGACCGGTTCTTCCGATTCTCCGTGTGAATACGGTGGAAGAAGCAGTGGCCCTGGCCAATAAATCCGAATACGGACTGCAATCTTCTGTATTTACGGAGAACATTACAGATGCTTTCCATGTAGCAAACAAATTAGAAGTTGGAACAGTTCATATTAACAATAAAACTGAGAGAGGACCGGACCATTTCCCTTTCTTAGGTGTTAAAAAATCAGGTATCGGAACTCAGGGTATACGCTATTCCATAGAGGCCATGACCAGAGTAAAAGCAACTGTTATCAATTTGAACAGATAAGTCAAGGCAGTATTGTTTTTATTTATTTGTTCAGATTATTATAAGGGGTTAGTTTCTTAACAGAATATTATAAAATGGCTGTGAATTACTGAGTGTTCAGTTCTTCACAGCCATTTGTTATATGTTTAATATTTAAGCCACAAGATCTTTCACTTCAAGATACTTCTTGTTGTCCGTATATAATTCACCGGTATAAGGATTCTTTTTCGTTTTCACAGCTTTCATAATCATATAAACTAGGACAGCGACATTAGCAAGCAGGGAAATCAATCCGAAGAAGAACAGAGGAGTTTTATTATAGGTAGAGGATACCGCGAAGGCTCCTTTGTCTATAAAAGCAGGAATAGTCTGGGCAAACATGCACCACAGTGCTAATGTATGGGCACGGTGCTGAAGCCATGCGCCTTTTCCAACGGTAAAAGCACAAAGGGTAGGAGCCAGCAGTAAAGCAAAGCCGCAATACCAGGCATGACCGGGAAGGCAGTTATAGGTATATGTAAAGTTCCAAAGGTCATATGCTATAATCCAGAACCAGAGCATATCCGGCCAAAGCATATCCTGACTCTTATCATTGGCTGTTTTCTTACGCAGTTTAATGCCGAACCAACCGGTAATCGTGATGATATTTAAAATACCGGCCGCCGCATTCATGAAGTTCCAGGAACCACCAAGAACATACATGGAGCCGTCGGCAAGATTACCGCCGCCATAATATTGTAAGCCAACCTGGATATCACGGCTTACGGCTTCTAAGATATTAACGGCAAGAATTAAAGGAGGGAAGCATAATGCCCATTTATAATCAGCAAGTCTCCATTCCTTTCCGGTTTTTTTGTTGGTCCCTTTTAAATGGCGTATCAACCAAAAGCCGAGGCATCCTGCCGTAGCGGAATAGACCTTTGCAAGATGGAACCAGTCAGTATAGGTGGTATCCTTTAATACCGTAAACCATAGAACCGACAGAACCAGTGGAAGAACCGTAAAGGCAAATAGCCCTACATACTTAAGTCTTCTGGTCACCTCGTTTAACGCAAAGAGGATGACAAATACCAGAAGCCACATACCCCATGAGCCAAGGAAGGTAGCTCCGCTGTCATAACTAAATTGAAACATGATTCAACCTCCAAATATTTGTATTTTTTATACTAAAATTATACATATAAACAGTAGAACAAAGCAATAGACAGATGGGTGGTTTTGTACAAATTTTGTTTTATTGGTGCTTATTCTGCTGGAAAATTGCAATAAAGTATGATATGGTACTAGTACTACCTTGCATAGATAGTAAGCGATATTTAGACGAGACAGTACCAGTACATCGTTTTCAAATTAACCGGACCGATTACTTCTCTAAACTTCCAGAAGTAACATCCAAAAAGCCTCGGTGTAGACCCACTACGCCTACGTTTTTTGAATGTTACTTCTGAAAGTTTATCCTGCGTACTCAGTCCAGTTATTTGCAAAACGATGTACTAGGAATCATAACGTGTATCCTATATTAGAAAGGGAATGGTTTTAATTTATGACGGAAGCAATTTTAAATGCAAGACTATTTTCGGGTATTCCGGTAGATGAGTTGGAATCCCTTTTAATATGCTGTAAAGCAAAAGAAGTAATCTATCAGAAGAATGACTTCATATTCTATCAGAAGGATAAGCCGGAATATATTCATTTATTATTAGAAGGCGAAGTAGCGGTCTGCCAGGATACACCTTCGGGAAGAAGAAATCTTGTAGCATCCTTTAGCAACGGAGGGGATTTGTTTGGTGAAGTCTATGCCTTCTTAAATAAGCAGGAGTATGATTACTATGCCGTAGCAGTATCAACTGCCAAAGTTCTTTGGATGCCAAGGACATTTTTATATAAGAACTGTGATAATCGTTGCAGCTTCCATACGACCTTAACCCTTAATATGCTTAATATCCTGGCGGAAAAGGCGTACTTTTTGAATCAGAAGCTTCAATTCCTGACCGGAGAAACATTAAGACATAAGATTGCAGCATTTCTTTTAAAGCATAATAACGGAGACAATAAGGTCGTACTGGGAATGAACAGGGAAGAGATGGCGGATTTTCTTGGCGTTACCAGGCCCTCTCTGTCCAGGGAGTTTATGAAGATGAAACAAGAAGGGATTATTGATATCAAAGGAGACTGCGTTACAATAATCAAAGAGGAAGAATTGGAAGATTTATTTGGCTAGCAATAAACTAACATTTTTCTAAAAAATATTAAAAAAATATAAAAATTTTACGATAATCAGCTAGAAATTCTTTGGATTTATGGTATACTTATTAACATTTGAATCTTACATAAAGGATGAGTGTACCAATGAAGCTAACATTTTTAAAAGAACTGAAGAATGAATTCCAGGACTATAATCCGGGGAAATTAAGCAAGGATTTAATGGCCGGTCTTACAGTAACTGCCGTGGCCCTGCCGCTGGCTCTTGCCTTTGGTGTTTCCAGCGGTGCTGATGCAGCTTCCGGTCTGATTACTGCCATAGTAGCCGGTTTAATCATCAGTTTTTTCTCAGGAGCTTTTTATCAAATTTCAGGACCGACCGGAGCAATGGCGGCAATTTTAATGTCCATCATAGCACAGTATCATATGCAGGGAGTATTTATTGCCACCCTGATAGCAGGAATATTACTGGTAATTGCAGGAATACTGCATCTGGGAAAGATTACTTCTTTTATACCGTCACCTGTAATAACCGGCTTTACCTCCGGAATAGCAATTATCATTGTATTGGGACAGATAGATAATTTCTTTGGCGTACATTCGGAAGGGGCCACAGCTTTAAGTAAACTTATAAGCTACACAAGACTTGGATTTGAGCCGGATATACAGACTCTTTGTGTTGGAATGTTCGTTATAGTATTGATGATATTTTTTCCAAAGAAATGGAATAATATAATACCCGCTTCACTGCTTGGAATTATTCTGGCTACCGCCGCCAGTATCTTCCTAAAGCTGGATGTAAAGGTAGTAGGAGAGATACCAAAGACCCTTTTTCCTGCCGAAAGACTTTATCTTTCAGGTATTACCTGGGAGCATATCGAAGGCGTATTTGCTCCGGCAGTAAGTATTGCAATGCTTTGCATGATTGAAAGTCTTTTGTGCGGAGCCTCTGCCGGAAGGATGGCGGACAAGGCTATGAACAGTGATCAGGAGTTAATAGCACAGGGAATCGGTAATATGCTGCTGCCTTTCTTTGGAGGAATTCCTGCAACAGCAGCCATTGCAAGAACCAGTGTTGCCATAAAGTCAGGAGCAAAGACCAGGTTAACCGGTATCATCCATGGAATCGGCTTACTTATCGCTATGTTCGTTCTAAGTCCTGTTATGTCAAAGATACCATTAGCTGCCCTGGCAGGTGTATTAATTGTTACCGCCTGGAGAATGAATGAATGGTCGGCAATACGGTACATGTTTTCCAGGAAATTTAAAGGACCGGTTGTAAAATATATTATTACAATGGTGGCGACGGTTGCCCTGGATCTTACCACAGCAATCCTTATCGGTGTATTACTCGGTCTTTTTATGTTTGTAATAAAGAGCGCGGATATCCAGATATCCATTGAAGAAGTTGACCCCATGCGAATCGGAAAAGATGAGAACACAAGCGTAGATAACTGGTGCGTAGTATACATTGCCGGACCAATGTTCTTTATGACGGCAGATGTCATCAAAAAGAAATTAAGCAGCCTTATGAATCATGACGTGGTAATCCTTTCTTTAAGAGGTGTATCTATGGCTGATATTACTTCCGTCGGAGTCATAATGGATTTTTGCAAGCAGGCAAAAGCTAATAAACGTACGGTCCTTTTTTCCTCCATACAGCCTTCGGTCATGAAAGTATTCAGACAAGCCGGCCTGGTGGATGCAATTGGAGAAGAAGCCTTTTATTATAGTGTAGATAAGGTGTTGTTGGAGCTTTTATAAATTTTACATAATTGTATTTGGTCTTTACAAATCCATCAAACTATGGTAAAATGGCTTGTATACGTTTAAAACCGGTACCAGGACTTTGGACACTCCGACCTAACTCTTAGTACCAGGCGTTAACCATTATAAGGAGGATTTACCATGATTAGTAAAGAGAAAAAACAGGGAATTATTGCAGCATTCGGAAGAACACCTGAGGATACCGGTTCACCGGAAGTTCAGATCGCTCTTTTATCTGCAAGAATTAACGAGCTTACAGAACACTTAAAGAGCAACCAGAAAGATCATCATTCAAGAAGAGGTCTTTTAAAGATGGTTGGTCAGAGAAGAGGTCTTCTTGAGTACTTAAAGAAGACTGATATCGAAGGATATCGTAACTTAATTGAGCGTTTAGGCTTAAGAAAATAATAAAAGGAGCGGCTTATGCCGCTCTTTTTAAATTTTGGCGATGTGCCGATAGCTGGATTCTTTGAATCTCGCCCCAATTGATGCATCGCTGGAAAATGAGAAATACAAAGGTGCTGTTATGAGATGAAGTCATGCTTCGCAGAGCTTCATTTCATAACAGCACCTTATTTATACAGTATCGCAACCAGACATATAGCATTTCGGCTCCGCAGACTTTCGGTCTGCAGGCTTATAATCTACTGCTAGTTTGACAGTTTCTTTAAGATACTTCTTGCTACACTGATACCATTTGCGGAAGCCTGTTGAAGGCCTCTGGTTACGGAAGCACCATCACCGATAGCACGAAGTCCGGAAATACTGGTTTCAAAGTCATTGTTAACTACGACTTTGTTAGAGTAGAATTTTACTTCGACACCATAAAGAAGTGTTTCATCACTTGCAATACCGGGGGTTACCTTATCCAGAGCAAGTAGCATTTCTTTGATATCAACCATAATACGATGCGGGAATACCAGGGATAAATCTCCCGGAACAGCATCTTTTAGTGTAGGTATCAGGTTATTTCTGCAAAGTCTTTCTTCTGTTGTTCTTCTTCCTCTTTGGAAATCACCGAAAGTCTGAACAAGAATCTTGCCGTCGCAGAGCATATTGCTTAACTGTGCAATATATTTACCGTAATCGATAGGGGTCTTAAAGGGCTTGGTAAAATTCTTGGATACCAGAATTGCAAAGTTGGTATTGTTTGTCTTGAATTCCTTTGATTTATAAGCGTGGCCATTAACGACAGCAAGACCGTTCTCATAATATTCTGTTGCAACTTCACCGGAAGGATTGGAACAGAAGGTCCTTACCTTATCATCAAAGGTAGGGGTATAATACACCAGTTTTGCCTCATAAAGGTTCTTATTAAGGAAATCCATAACCTCATCTCTGACCTCAACGCGAACACCAATGTCTACGGTACCGACTTTTGTTTCAATTCCATGAGCCTGGCAAATATGGCTGAACCAATCAGAACCTTCACGTCCGATAGCGGATACGATTTCATCTGCATAGATAGTTGTGCCATCGGAACAGATAATTCCTTCTACCTTTTTGTCTTTTATAATAATATCCTGGACCATGGTATTAAATTTCATTTCTACGCCTAAGGAGAGCAGATGCTCCTGCAGCCTTGTATATATTTTATACCCTTCTTCAGTACCCAAATGACGGATAGGACATTCAATTAACTTAAGATTGGCATTGATAGCTCTTCTTCTGATTTCTCTGATTTCTTCGTCTTTGTCTAAGCCGTATACGTTGGTATCGGCACCAAATTTAAGATAGATATCATCAGACTCTTTTAACAGTTCAATTGTTTTTTCGTATCCCAGTATCTCCGGAAGATTTCCTCCTACATCGGGAGATAGGGAAAGCTTTCCATCTGAGAAGGCTCCGGCTCCGGCAAAACCTGTGGTGATAGAACAGGGTTTACAGCCGACACATTGTTTCGTTGTTCTTTTGGGGCACATTCTCTTTTCAATGGGCCGTCCTTTTTCAACCATAAGTATTTTAAGGTCATTGTTCTTGCTTTTGAGCTCATAGGCACAAAAAATACCGGAAGGACCGGCACCAATAATTATAACGTCATATTTCTGCATCAAAACACTCCTTTGTAAGGTAAAAGTTTCAAATTGCCAGAGCAATTCTATCACATATACCGGGAGAGTGCAAGCAAATTATTCTGATAAGAGGAAGATAATTCAATAGGAATATCTTGCTAAATTGTATTGTTTGCGGTAAAATTACCACAATAAGACAGCAAAGGGGAAGTATATGAAAAAGCTAATTTTAGTCACATCACCTCCGGCCTGCGGAAAAACTTATGTCTCAAAAGAGCTTAGCAAAGCGTTGAGTCATGTAGTATATCTGGATAAAGACACTCTGATATGCCTTTCAAAGCAGATCTTTAAAGTAGCGGGAGAAGAATACAACCGAAGTTCTGATTTTTTTGAAAAAAACATTCGGGATTACGAATATGAGGCAATTGTTGCATTGGCTCTGGAAGCTTTGGATTATGATGACATCGTTTTGATTAATGCACCTTTTACCAGAGAAATACGGGATAAGGCATATATCAATAGTCTAAAGGATAAATTAGAGGAGAAGAATGCAAAGCTTGTTGTCATATGGGTGGACACATCAATCGAGGTATGCAGACAGCGTATGATAGAAAGAAATTCAGACAGGGATACCTGGAAGCTTACACATTGGGAGGAATATATAGCAAGCTGTAATTTTAACATTCCCACGGAGTTAGACGATCCCAAGGTGCTGGATGATCTGCTGATTTTCCACAACTCCTCTGAAGCTGAATTTGATCAATCTTTGAAGGATTGTGTAAAGATACTGGAAGAAGAGTAATGTATAAAGAACAATAGGGCTGTTGTATGTTGAAATTTAAACATACAGCAGCTTTTTCTATAAAGTTTTTCCAAAGATTTCAAAATATTCCAAAAATAATATTATATTACAATTTATTATACAAAATTTATGTAAAATAATTAAAGTTTATTCACATAATGTAATAATATAAATTATTATGTGACAAAAAAGAGAATCCGTAGTATAATTTTTTAAAAGTCACCAAGGAGGATTGTCTATGGGTTTTCGAAAAATCACATCACAGCTTTTAACGGTTTTATTAACGGTAATTCTGTTATCCATGCTTTCACTGTCCTTTATCAGTTATTCCCAAAGCGAGAATATCATACAGGGGCAGATAAGTTCTATTATGAACTCCGAATTAGACAAGCAGATGAATCTTATTGAAACGAAACTCCAGCGAATTTCCTCCATGGCAGCAGATTTAGGCAATAGTGTCGAAGCAACCTATGGCAGTACGGCATTAAGTCAGTATGAAGATATGCTGTCAGCTATGGTAAAAGAGAATGACCTCATACTGGGCAGCGGCATCTGGTTTGAGCCTTATATATTTGATGAAAAGGAAAAGTACATAGGTCCTTATGTGTATAAGGACGGAGACAAGACCGCAGTAACCTATGATTATAGTAATGCACAGTATGATTATTTTTCTTATGATTGGTATAAGAACGCAAAAAATAGTACGAATCCGGTATTCTCGGAGCTTTATTATGATGACACCTTAAAGCTGACGATGATGACCTGTACGGCTCCCATGTATACCAAAGATAACAAGTTTATCGGTGTTGTTACGGTAGACATGCAGGTTGACAGTATCCAGAACCTTATTAATTCCATTACCATAGGAAAAAGCGGACTGGTCTTCCTGCTCAGCAAAGACGGTCTGTTTATAACCGGCGCGGATAAAGATAAGATTCTAAAGGAAAATATCACAGCTTCTGAAAATGCTTCCCTTAAAAAACTGGGAACTGAAATCCTGAAAAGTGCTCAGGGACAAGGAAGTTTTACCCAGGATGGTAAGAACTATCTCACCTATTACAGGACGATTCCGGATGTAAACTGGCATATTGCAGCCAAGATACCGGAAGCCGAGACCAGGAAACCCTTAACGGATCTTAGTTCCAAGCTTATTATCAGCCTTTTGGTATCCCTTGCCGTAGCAGCTCTGATAATTATTCTTCAGGTGAATGCTATTACAAAAAAAATTAAAAGAGCTAACACCTTTACCATGAGCCTTGCAGGAGGAGATTTCACACTGGACCCCCTTAAAGTAAAGGGAAGAAATGAATTAAGCCAGCTGGAAGGGTCCTTAAATAAGATGTTAACGGATAATAAAGCAGTTATCCATGCCATTGCAGACGGCGGGGAAGGTATGACAAAAGCAGGAGAGACCCTGGAAGCGGTAATTCAAAAGCTGACGGAACAATTCCAGAATATCAATGCATCTATTAAAGATATCAATGAAGTCATGATGAGTTCCAGTGCTTCCACAGAGGAAGTAAATGCTTCTGTAGAGGAAGTCCATTCCTCTATTGATGTCTTGACCCAGGAGACCCAGACCGGAAAAGAGCTGGCGGAAACCATTTATGAGAAAGCGATAGAAGCAGAAAGAAAAAGCCGGATATCTTATGAGAAAGCACAGGCATTAATAGACTCCAATGAGAAAAAACTGCTTATCAGCCTGGAAAATGCCAAGATAGTTGAAACAATCAGTATGATGGCAGAACAGATTGCAGAAATCGCAGGGCAGGTTAATCTGCTTTCCTTAAACGCCTCCATTGAAGCGGCAAGGGCCGGTGAACACGGAAGAGGTTTTGCTGTGGTAGCAACAGAAATCGGGACTCTTGCAGCCATGACATCCAGAACAGTGGAGGACATAAAGAATACGATTAGTAAGGTTACGGCAGCTTATAAAGGCCTTACGGATAATTCCAGAGAATTGCTGGAGTTTATGAAAGGAAATGTGACGGCGGATTATAATGCATTTGTGGAAACGGCAAAAGAGTATGGGATAGAAGCCAGCGCCATCGGTAAGAATATTGTGACGATATCCCAGATGACAGAGGGGATAGACAGAATCAGTTCTGAAGTAGCAAAAGCCATATCAGAGATTGCCCAGGGAGCACAAATTACAGCAGAAAACAGCAGTGCAATTCTTGGGAATATTGACAGTCTGTCTGAGGTAGTAGATGAGGTGGCAGAACTGATTCAACAGGAAAATGAAATATCTGACAGTCTGAACCATACTGTTGCAAACTTTAAAATAAACAGTTAAAATAATTAGGGCATTAAAAGATTAGTTTTTCACAATGGGACGGCAAGTTGCACAAACCAGAAAGAATGAATGCGCTGGTTCCAAGGCGTATTCATTCTTTCTGGTTTGTGCAACTTGCCTGTGCTCATATGAAAGCAGGGCTTATGATGTCCCAATCTTATGGTAAAACAACAGTTAGAAATGTGGGTAAAGAAAGTATGAGGTCTTGTATTGATTATAGAAAACAGTAATTTTATTTTGGAACATATTGCGTCCTCCGGACAGTGCTTTCGGATGAATAAAACCGGTGATAGCCGGTACAGTGTTATTGCCGGCGGCAGATATCTGTCTTTGAACCAGTTAAACGGGAATGAGGTGGAGTTATCCTGTACGGAAGAAGAATTTCAGGAGTATTGGAGCGAATACTTTGATTTATCCTATGACTATGAGGGCATTGTAAGAAATCTGCTGGGAGGAGAGGATGAATTCTTAAGGAAAGCTGCCGCCTATGGATATGGTTTAAGAATCCTGAAACAGGATATATTTGAAGCATTGATTACCTTTATCATATCCCAAAGAAAGAGTATTCCGGCTATTAAGGGCTGCGTTGAGCAGTTATGCCAAAGATTCGGTGAAAAACGGGTAGACATGGCTTCCGGGAACAGCTATTATACTTTTCCCGCTCCGCTTAGTCTGGCGGAGGCAGCGAAAGAGGAGCTTAGAGAGGCAGGACTTGGCTACAGAGACGAATATGTAAGGAAAACAGCCCTCGCTGTTGTAAAAGGTGAAATTGATTTGCAGAATCTGAAAACCTTAAACTATGAAGAGGCGGTTGGGGAATTTATGAGATTACCCGGAGTGGGAATTAAAGTAGCTAATTGTGCAGCTCTTTATGGGTTACATCGAATTGATGCCTTTCCCATTGATGTATGGATTGACAGGATATTAAAAGAGGTCTATGAGAATAAATTCGATGTAAATATTTATAAAGGATATGCCGGCATCGTTCAGCAATATATGTTTTACTACATACGTTCTTTGAGCTAAGTTTATATAGTTAAAGTCAATAGTCTTTGTTCTTTTCTCACGGATATTTTTACCTGACGGAAAGGACAAAGACTTTTTTGTCACAGATAGGTTCCTGTATTTGCTTAATAACTGAATGATTCTTAAAATTCCTGTCCATAATTAGGAAAGACAGGAGGTTTTTTTCGTGGAGAATCAAATAAAAAACAATAAAAATGAAGAAATCTATAAGATTGGACTGGATATCGGTTCCACAACCATAAAAATAGCAGTGCTGGACAGCAGGAACCGGGTCCTTTATAAAGAATACAAAAGACATCTCTCGGATTTGAAGAATACTCTGATTTCCGTTATAACTTTATGCAGAAAGCATATGGGTGATATCCCCTGCAAGTTTATCATAACCGGTTCCGGTGGATTATCATTGGCTAAGTGGCTGAATCTCCCCTTTGAGCAGGAGGTCATTGCCTGCACAAAAGCAGTTGAAACCTATCTTCCCATGGCAGACACGGTAATTGAGCTTGGCGGTGAAGATGCGAAAGTAACGTATTTAAAGCCGGTAACGGAACAGCGTATGAATAATAGCTGTGCAGGCGGAACCGGTTCCTTTATTGACCAGATGGCAGCCCTTTTTCATACGGATGCCGCCGGTCTGAACGAATATGCCAAGTCAGCCAGAACCATATATCCCATTGCCTCCAGGTGCGGAGTATTTGCTAAAACGGACATACAGCCTTTGTTAAATGACGGAGCCAGAAAAGAAGATATTGCCGCTTCCATCTTTCAGGCAGTGGTAAATCAAACCACCACCGGCTTATCCTGGGGAAAGGCTATTAAGGGAAGAGTGGTATTCTTAGGCGGTCCGCTGTACTTTCTCTCAGAACTAAGAAAGCGCTTCGTGGAAACTCTTAACACCACGGAGGTTATACTTCCTTCCGACGGGCTCTTTTATCCTGCAATCGGAAGCGCCCTTTTAACTCAGGAATCCAAATATAATGATACAAAGGTTATTACTCTGAAGGAACTATCCGACCGTATAGGAAACCTGAAAGCCGGGAAAGAAACCAGGACGCTGGTTCCATTATTTACTACCGTAGCAGAATATAAGGAGTTTAAGAAAAGGCACGATAGATGTGATTGCAAGCGAATGCCGCTCTTAGAATACACCGGAGATGCATTCTTAGGGCTGGATGCAGGTTCTACTACCTTAAAAGCCGTATTGATAGGAACAAACGGAGAACTGCTTTACGAACATTATGAAAAATCAGCAGGGGACCCGGTAGAAAAGACAGCGAAAGTCTTACAGGAGATATATGAACTGCTCACAGCTGATATCCGTATTGCAAGATGCTGTGTAACGGGTTACGGAGAGGAATTGATTAAGAGAGCCTTTCACATGGATATGAGTGAAATAGAAACTATTGCTCACCTAAGGGGAGCGAAATTCTTTGAACCGGAAGTTGATTTTCTGCTTGATATAGGCGGACAGGATATGAAGTGCCTGAGGCTTAAGGAGAAAAACGTGGACAGTATTCTCTTAAATGAAGCCTGCTCCTCCGGCTGCGGTTCTTTTCTGGAGAGCTTTGCAGAGTCCCTGCAGATGTCGGTAGAGGAATTTGCCAAATTGGGACTGTTCTCCCTTGCCCCTGTGGATCTTGGAACGAAGTGCACGGTATTTATGAATTCCAAGGTGAAGCAGGCACAAAAGGAGGGAGCAGAAGTTTCCGACCTTTCCGCAGGCCTTTCCTACTCCGTTATCAAAAATGCCATTTATAAGGTCATAAAAATCAGGGACGAAAAGGATTTAGGGGACCACATTGTGGTACAGGGAGGCACCTTCTTAAATGATTCTGTATTACGCTGTTTTGAGCTTATTACGGGAAGAAATGTAATAAGGCCGAATATAGCCGGACTTATGGGGGCTTTCGGAGCAGCTCTTTTAGCAAAAGACAGCTATAGAGAAGGCATGAAAAGCAGCCTTAAGGCTAAGGATATGGTAAAGAACTACCATATCAAAGTGGAGAATAAACGCTGCGAGAGCTGTACAAATCACTGTTTGTTAACGATTAACCAATTGGGGGATAAAGAACTCTTTATCACCGGCAACCGCTGCGAGAGAGGACTCGGCACCGAATACCAGTGCCTTGGAGGTAAGGAGAGCAAAACGGAGGTGCCCAATCTCTATGCCTACAAATATAAAAAGCTGTTCTCTTATAAACCCCTTTCAGAAGATGCCGCAGCGAGAGGAACTATCGGGATTCCGAGAGCACTTTCCGTTTACGAAAATTACCCTTTCTGGTTTACGCTTTTGACAGAGCTAGGGTTTCGGGTAATTCTCTCGGCCGCTTCCTCCAAGGAAATCTATCAGAAGGGGATGGATAGTATTCCCGCGGATTCTGTCTGCTACCCGGCAAAACTTAGCCATGGGCATATAGTGGACCTAATCGAAAAAGGGATTGATACCATCTTTTACCCTTCCGTAGTGTATGAAAAAAAGGAATATGAAGAGGCAGATAATTGCTTTAACTGCCCTATCGTAATTTCTTATGGAGAAGTCCTCCGTAATAACATTGAAGCAGCAAAAGGAACTACCTTTATATCTCCTTTTCTTAACATGAACAATGATATCCTTCTGGCACAGAATATTGCAAAAGCCTTTGATTCTTATAAGGTAACAGCAAAAGAAGCCAGAGAAGCAGTAAAGAAGGCCAGAAAAGAGTTTGAAGCATTCAAAGAGGGATTAAGGAGAAAAGGTGAAGAAACAATCGAGTATCTTAAAAAGGAAGGGAAACAAGGGATTGTTCTGTGCGGTAAGCCCTACCATGTTGACCCTGAGATACATCACGGCATTCCGGAGATGATTCAAAGCTATGGCATAGCAGTATTGACAGAAGATAGCATCTCACATCTTGCGGGCTTAAGTTCCAGGCTTCGGGTAGTGGATCAATGGGCCTATAATTCCAGGCTGTACCGTGCGGCGGAAGTGTCCGGAAGGGAAAAGTGTCTGGAATTTATCCAGTTGAACTCCTTTGGATGCGGATTGGATTCCGTCACTTCCGACCAGTTAGTAGAGATACTTCATTCCTTTAACCGGCAGTATACTTTAATCAAAATTGATGAAGGGATGAACCTGGGAGCGGCAAGAATCAGAATCCGTTCTCTGATAGCAGCTACGGAACAGAGAAAGGCAAAGACAGAAGTGGAAAGCTTTCTGGACTATGGTTATCAATACAGGCAGTTTACAAAGGAAAACCGTAAAAAGCATACAATACTTGCTCCTCAGATGGCACCAATTCATTTTGAACTTGTAAAGGAAGCTGCCAGGACGAGCGGATATCAGCTTGAGATACTTCCCGATACAGATGACGGTGCCATTGAAGAGGGATTGAAGTATGTTAATAACGACGCTTGTTATCCGGCCATTCTTCTAATCGGACAGATAGTCCATGCCTTAAAATCCGGCAAGTATGATATAAACAATACCTCTGTAATCTTAAGCCAAACCGGCGGCGGCTGTCGGGCAACCAATTATATGTCCTTTTTAAAACTAGGTCTTAAGCAGGCAGGGTTTGGAGATATTCCCATTATCTCGTTAAATGTGGCAGGACTCGGAGCACAGCCGGGATTTAAGTTGTCACCTATGTTTGTAAAAAGACTTATGATGGCAATTATCTATGGGGATTTATTTATGCGGCTTCTGTATGGAACCAGGCCTTATGAAGTGGAAAAAGGAACTTCTGTGGAAATATATGACCATTGGAAAGAGGCTGTAAAAGAAAATATCAGAACCACCGGCAAGAGACAGTTCGATAAGAATGTTACTGAGCTTATACGGGATTTTGACAATATAGAAGTTATGGGAATTAAGAAACCAAAGGTGGCCATTGTGGGAGAGATACTTGCCAAGTATCATCCCATGGCAAATGGTGATATTATTAAAACTCTGGAGGAAGGCGGAGCGGAAGTAATCCTTCCTGATTTCCTGGATTTCTTCTTCTATTCCCTTTATAATGCCAGGTTTAAATATCAGTATCTTGGAGGAAAGAAGTCCACCATGGATTTTTGCAGTATGGGGATTCACTATCTTTCCTATTACCGGAAGACCATAATAAAAGAGCTGAATAAAAGTAAACACTTCCAGTCACCTTCCTCCATTGAGACCTTGGCGGAGAAAGCAAAGGAAGTGCTGTCCCTGGGGAATCAGACCGGAGAAGGCTGGCTTATAACGGCAGAGATGATACACAACCTGGAAAACGGCATTCCCAATATTCTATGTGTACAGCCGCTGGCCTGCCTGCCCAATCATATAACAGGCAGAGGAATGTTTAAAGCCATTAAAGAAAGATACCCGATGGCTAACATTATGCCAATTGATTATGATCCGGGTATCTCTCAGGTGAATCAGATTAATCGTGTTAAGTTAATGCTCTCTGTAGCTTTAAAGACAGAGTCATGACAAAACCGTCAATATTGTTTCCGCTGACTGTAAAAGGGACGCCATCAGCTATTTCTACGGTTGTAGAATTATCTTCTTTTGCCTTAACCGAGAAGATTTCGTAGAGATTGTCCTTATCCCGGAAGCGAAGAGCTTTTTCCTTGGAGGAATATTCTTCGATGGTTTTAAGATATTCCTCCATAGTAATATCCAGTGCCTCCATGATAACAGAATGGGGGTAGCCTACATAACGAAAATGTCCCGGCTGGTATTCTACACCTGTAATATTCTCTTTGGCCTTTGGATACCGTTCAATAAATCCGTATTTGGACGCCAGTTTTCGAAATTCCTTGCAGATTCCTTTCTTAGGGAACCCCTTTGACAGAAAAGCCTTATGTATTATGTTGGCACTAAGATCTACGGCAAGGCCGGTAAAATGTTCCTCATCCTTTTCAGAAGAAACAGGAGGCATTGGTTTTTCATACCCCTTTACAGGAATAATTTCATTCCCGCATTCCAGTTCATTCATCAGGTGGGACAATTCCTTTGCCGCCAGATAATCCAACAGGATATCCTGATTCCAAAAGTCTATGTTTACAAGGGCGGTATCGTTAGCCGCATATTTTTCTTCAATGGGATGCTCTCCGTTTACAAGAATCAGATTCCCCTTATGTATATTACTATTCTCTAGCTTAATTTTCTTCATAATGAATACCTCATTTCTATTCCAAAGGAATACTACCATTACAACCTTATCATGAACATAAGACGTGTTCATGATCTTTCACTCCGGTCGGAATTTCGGAGCAAGCTCCAAATTCCTCTCTACGTTTTATTATAGCAGACAGAAGCTCATCTGTGTTTTAAGGTGCTATTATGAATCCTTAAGATAATCTTATGAAAATGGAAGGAGGGATTAAGAAGTCTGAAGATATCGTGTTAATGATGCACACCCCATATGAGAGTCCCGCTGTCAATCGGTTCATTCCGGATGACAGCGTTTTTTTGCAAACTCTTTATGAACAGTGCTGCTTTCATTTGATATTATTTTCTATAACACATATAATAAAAAAGGTAAAGAAGATCGTATTGACTGTGTTGTACGTTTTAGTCAGGTGTAGGCTATTCCAAAGGACGCAGAGAAACCGAAAGACGCGCAGCTGAAAACTGATAACAATAATAATTAGTGACGAGCAAAAAATCTTAACCGTCATTTTACCTTTGAAAGAGTAAACTATTGTTGAACGGAGGTGTTCGATTTGAAAATATTAGTTGTTGAAGATGACAAATCTACGCAAAAGGCCATTCGTAGCGGACTTATCACATTCCGCTACGCTGTGGATGCCGCCTCCGACGGCGAGGAAGCCCTTGACCTGTTTGAGATAAATGCCTATGATGCGGTTGTGCTTGATCTCAATCTGCCCAAAGTAGACGGAATTGAAGTTCTTCGCAAAATCCGTGAGGTTAATCAGGAGTTGGGTGTATTGATACTTTCGGCAAGGAGTGAGGTAGAGGATAAAGTTCTTGGACTTGATACGGGTGCGAATGACTACATGGCAAAGCCATTTCATTTCAGGGAATTAGAAGCGCGGCTCCGTGCGCTGACCCGTCGAAAATTTATCCAAGCCGACACAATTCTGGCCCATGGGAAATTACGGATGGATACCACGCGAAAAAGCGTTTTTGCCGGTGAAGATAAAATTGAGCTGACAAAAAAGGAATACGGTGTTCTGGAATATCTTCTGCTACGCAAGAATCAGCCTGTCAGCACGGAGGAATTGATTGAGCATGTTTGGGACAGCGAAACTGATTTATTCTCTGATTCCTGCAAGGTTCACATCAACACCTTAAAGAAAAAGCTGTCGCCGTATGTGAGCGAAGCGGAAAACATACAAAACACACGCGGAGTGGGATATTACCTGAGGGGGTAGCGCCAATGAAGAAAGCGATTGTGGATAAAATTATCAGAAGCAGAAGATTCAGCCTGTGGATACAATTAGCGATATACTTAACCGTAATGTTGACTATAGCCTGTATACTGTTCCTCCATAGACCGTTTAATAACACAGCGGTCGCTTTTTTGCTCGTCTGGTTTGCATTAAGTGAATCAATATTTATGGCTGTGAGGGTGATAAGGCCGGTAACAGCTATGAGCAAAGAAGTCAGTCGCATAAGCGGAAACAATTTGAATATCAGGCTTGCAGTACCAAACTCAAAAGATGAGATTGCCGCATTGGCCATAGCCTATAATAAAATGATTGACAAGCTGGAAAGGGCGTTTGAAGCGCAGAAAAATTTTTCTGCAAACGCCGCCCATGAATTAAGGACGCCGCTGACCGCCATGATTGCAAATATTGAGGTGTGTCAGCTAAATGAGAGTCCTGCATTGCAGGAATACAGAGATACGCTCGATGAATTGCTGCAAAATGCGGAACGTTTGAAAACGCTGGTCAATGATCTGTTGATGATGAACGCGGCTAACAATGTGGTTTTATATGAAGCAGTTGACATGCGCGAATTGACAGAGCAGATTATCAAGGAATTGGCACCGGTTGCGGGAGGGATACGATTTTATAATGAACTCAGCAGTATGATGTTAACCGGTAACCGCTCATTACTTTATCGTGCATTTTTTAATTTGCTGCAAAATGCTGTGAAATATAATAAACCCGGAGGAAGTATAACTGTTGGTGGTGCGATGACAGACAATATGAGCGTCATCACCGTGTCTGACACCGGCATCGGAATCGGGGAAGAACAGCTTGATAAGATCTTCGATTCATTTTACTGTGTGGATAAATCCCGTTCGCGAGAGCTTGGCGGCAGCGGTTTAGGACTTGCAATAGTTAAATCAATCATAGAAAAACATAACGGGACGATTGAAGTTCAGAGCGAACCGGGGAATTTTACAACATTTACCGTTCGTCTGCCAAATACTTTTTCTATTTAGATGCAAAAACCCGAAACAGGAGACTTCAAAAAAACTTGGAGGCTCTTGTTTCTTTACCTTTGTTTTACCTTCACCTTCGTATAATGGGTTTATAAACCCAAAAGGAGGAGCATCAATGAATAACGCATTGGAGGTTAAAAACCTCTGCAAAACTTATAATGATTTCTCATTAAATTCCGTCACATTTACTTTGCCGGCAGGCTGTATTATGGGCTTTGTCGGGCAGAACGGTGCAGGTAAAACCACTACACTCAGGCTTATTTTAAATATGGCTCATCGGGAGAGCGGCGAGATTAAAATTTTCGGGCTGGACAACATCCAAGACGAGGTTGCCGTAAAGCAGAATATCGCCGCTGTCTTTGATGACATCTTTTTTGTGGATGTGTGGCGCATCCGCGAAGTAGAAAACGCCATTCGAGGATTTTACAGCGGATGGGACAGCAGACAATTTGCCGGATACCTATCTAAATTCAAGTTACAGCCCGACAAAAAAGTAAAAGATTTATCGCGGGGTATGAAAATGAAGCTGATGCTTGCCATGGCAATGTCTCATGGCGCGAAGTTACTGATATTGGACGAACCGACAAGCGGGATTGATCCGGTGGCACGCGATGAACTGCTTGATTTTTTGCGGGAGTATATTTCTGATGGAGAAAAAAGCGTGTTCTTCTCCACTCACATTACATCTGATTTGGATAAAATCGCGGATTATGTCACGCTGATTGCAAACGGCAGGATTTTCTATACCGGTGCGAAAGACGACCTGCTGAAGCATTTCCTCGTAGTGAAAGGTGATGTTGCCAATCTGACAAAAGAGGTAAAAGCACAGCTTATCGGTCTTTCACAGACCCGCGCGGGCTTTGAGGGCTTGCTTCCGGCATCAAAGTCGGGCATATTGACCGATAAGCTCATAACGGAAACACCGAACATTGACGAAATTCTTGTCTATATCAGCAAAGGGGGGAAAGCATTATGAATAGAATATTGACTGCCATAAAGCTGGATTTCTACACGGCAAAGGGCAATTTGTATCTGTCGGGGCTGACTTTTGTAATCGCTGTTGCTGTCGGCACATTCTCAGAATACCCGGTTATGACACTGATGTTGACCATGCTGTTTGCCACGTTTTTGGGAACGCAATTATTCTCCATTTATGAAAAGAACAACCTCAACAAGCTGTATGGCGTACTGCCGCTCCGAAAGGGCGAGATGGTAGCGGGGCGTTATCTGTACGCGCTGATTGTCGGCCTGTGCAACATCGCGGTGGCGTCTTTGACTTTTATAATCATCTCAAAAATTGACGATGTTCCCGTTGAGACGGAAATGTTCTTTCTGTACATCGCTCTGGCATTTGTGTATTACTGCTTTGCCTTGAGTGTCAACTTCCCCATGTATATCCGCTTTAGCTTTTCAAAGGCATATATTTTTACCATACTTCCGATGGCGATACTTGCTGTAGGAGTGGTGGTTTTTGCCCGCAAGGCGGATAGGATAGGGATGCTCAACGACTTTCTGCAATTTTTCTCAAAACGTCAGAGCTTACTTTTGCTGTTGGGATTCAGCATAGGGGGTGTGCTTTTGACTGTTTCAGCATTTACGGCAAACGCGATATACAAGGGCAGGGAGTTATGATTTCAGACCAAATTAAAAAAGTTGTTAGCGGTTATGAGCAGGCTTCAGACTTATTGGTGCGCCAGGTTTTTCAGAAAAGAAATACCGGTTGCCAAGAAAAAGAAGGGAGGAATTATCCTGGTGGGAGGCGGAGACGGATCCATGAGTAAAGCAATTGATACGGCAGAGAGTCTGTTTCACAAGATGAACACGGTATCTGTTGGGGCAGCATATTCTCATAATACGGAGAATATTTCCCCAATTGCAGATGAAATTGTAATTAAAAATATGAAAATAATTCTGGAGCAATTTAATTGCAAATCCTCCATCCATGGCATATAATACACCTTGAACAGAAATTGGTTACATAGGTTTTCTGCAGAAATTATCTTGCAATAGAGGTATACATAACTGATTAGAGAATAAATAGAAGCGGAGGAGTGACCTTGAAAAGGGTACTTGTTTTAACAACCGGCGGGACCATATTGAGCTTTCAGACAGCGGACGGGCTAAAACCCGGCAATAATGATGTTACCGAGCTTTTAAATGAAAAATTAGTAAAGCTTTCAGGAGAATACGAGATAGATATCGAAGCGGTGTTTTATAAGGACAGCAGTAATATTGTCCCCGAGGACTGGTATATTGTAAAGGATTCCATACAAAAAAGCATAGATAAATATGACGGTATCGTAATCCTTCACGGCACAGATACCATGTCTTATAGTGCGGCTATGCTGTCCTTTTTATTTGCAGGGGTGAATAAGGCAATTATCCTTACTGGTTCACAGATACCTCTTTCCAGTAAAGACAGTGACGGCGGTAAGAATCTGCGGGATGCGGTAATTGCTGCCGCGGATGCCAGGCTGAAAGGTGTATTTGTTGTATTCCACGATAAGGTAATTAACGGTACCAGAGCTTATAAGCGAAGCTCTATTAATAAGGATGCCTATATAAGCTGTAATTACCCTTATGTTGGTGTGATAAAGGACTATAGGTTATTTATTACACAGGAGTATAGCTTTATGCAGGAGAAAGAACTGGAAACTGCGGTTTCTATCCCGCAATTAAAGTATAAAAAGATACCTAAGATATTTGTGCTTAAAATGGTACCCGGAATTGAGGCTTCTCTCATTGACTATATTATAAAAGAAGGCTATCAGGGGGTTATCATAGAGGGGTATGGCCTTGGCGGTATGCCCGTAGATAACAAAGAATTAATGGCGAAAATAGATATGCTGGCCGGTAAAAAGATACCGGTCATTATGGCTACCCAGTGCGTTTATGACGGAGTCAATCTGGATACCTATGAAGTGGGTATGACGGCAAAGAAGAATGGAATTCTTTCTGCCTATGACATGACTACAGAAGCGGTTTATACTAAGCTTATGTGGGGGCTGGGAAGTACGGATTCCTACGAAGAGCTGGTGACACTTCTGCAGACAAATCTCTGCGGAGAACTGGCGGTAAAGCAATAATATCAGATTCTTTCAAAATAAGGGATATCCGAAAGAAACATGCAATAAAATAATGTTAAAGATATCTTTAGGATGCTCGTGTATGAAAAATCGAATATTCTCCATCATTATCTCTCTTATTGTGCTTGCCGTATTCGGAGCAGCCCAGTATGATGCAGTATTAAAGCAGCTTACATATGACAGATTGGCAGCAAAGGACATCATAGCTTCAACGCAAAAAGATACAGAAGAGCAGAAGAAAACAGAGACAGAAGACGAACAAGACAGTGGGCAGAATAATGGAGATGAAGCAAAGTCCAAAGCTGATACAGACACGGAAGAAATCAAAAAAATGAGTTTATCTGCAAAATCCGCCGCTCTGGTAGATGCCAGCAATGGAAGAGTCCTCTATGAAAAGAACGGCAATGAGGAACTTCCTATGGCCAGCACCACGAAGATCATGACCTGTATAGTGGCTTTGGAGAATGCGAATCTGGATGATGTGGTAACTATCTCAAAATATGCAGCTTCCATGCCGGATGTACAGTTAAATATCGTAGCCGGCGAGAAATTCTATCTGAAAGATTTACTTTACTCCCTTATGCTGGAGTCCCATAACGATACGGCAGTTGCCATTGCGGAACATGTGGGCGGCTCTGTGGAGTGCTTTGCCATGATGATGAATGCAAAGGCGAAGGAGTTAGGCTGTGAGCATACAAACTTTGTGACGCCGAACGGCCTGGATGCAGATGGGCATTACACCACAGCAGTGGAGCTATCCCGAATCGCCAGCTACGCAATTAAGAATCAGGAGTTTTTAAAAATTATTAATACTCCTTCCTGGCAATTTACAGAGATAAACAAGGGAAGAAGCTTTACGGTGAATAATAAAGACAGATTCTTATCTCTCTATGATGGAGCTATCGGTATTAAAACAGGCTTTACCGGGAAGGCCGGCTATTGTTTCGTAGGCGCCGTACAAAAAGACGGGAAGACCTTTATATCTACAGTGCTCGGTTCCGGGTGGCCCCCTCATAAGACCTACAAATGGACGGATACCAAAGCTCTTATGGATTATGGAGTGAAGAATTATGAGATGCGGCAGGTCTTCTATGCTGACAAGAAGTTCGATCCCATTGCAGTATTAAAAGGGAAGGAAAAATATACCTCCCTTTATTATGAGGGAGATATTTCCCTTTTAATGAGAAAAGGTGAAAAGGTCCGGGTTGAATATACCGTTCCCTCCTGGATTAAAGCTCCGGTTGTGTGCGATACGGAGGTAGGAACCGCCAAATACTATATTGGGGATACCTTGATAGGTGAGGTTCCAATTCTTACGAAAACCTCTGTTGAGAAGATAGACTTTAAATATTGCTTCCAAAAAATCCTGGGAATATGGCAGCACATGGAATAAAAGTTATCAATACATACTATTTTATAATTCTGACAAATTTATTTCTTTTTTCTAACATTTTTCTGAAACTTTTCTCCCTTTTGAATCGTCTAATAGTTAAGTGCAATATTTGAGAACGGTCAAAAGGGGGAATTCTTATGAAAAAGCAGTGTATTCTAAAAAATAAATGTAAATACCACATTCTAAAAATTGGTTTTCTTTATGCTGCTCTGTCCCTGCTTTTTTCCATTTGGGAAATTTATTATATCTTAAACGGCGGTGAAAGAGTAAGCAGGCTGCTTGTGCCTTTTCTTGGTCTCCTTCTCTGCCTGGTATCAGGAATTCTCCTTATGTTAAAAGACAGACGTAAATATGCCAAGAGCAGGCGAAAATCCCAGGACGGGAAGGAGCAGGTACTTTCTGCAAAGGAGTATTGTATATAGACCATAAGTCAGTTCTTTTCTATTTTAATTTCTTTG
This sequence comes from Bacillota bacterium, assembly GCA_023450835.1. Classification (GTDB taxonomy): domain Bacteria; phylum Bacillota; class Clostridia; order Lachnospirales; family Lachnospiraceae; genus Anaerocolumna. Next base: position 74,475 of record JAEXGM010000269.1, read on the forward strand.
TTCCAATTCAGTCCTACAACTATGTATGTAAATTCAATGACAAGACACAGATGGTTTCTGATTTCATTCAGGCATTTTCTGTTGAAGGGTTCCTTATGACACTTAAATGACAGCAGTTATGACTATGTTAAATTACACCATGTTTGAACTCACAGCGTTACATAACCAATAAACTGGAGGTGAGTTTGGCGTAATTTAGCATTCCAGGAATAACTGTTGTCATTTTAGTGGAATTGGATACCCTGAACCAGAAAATGAATGAATGAAATCAGAAACCATCGTCCGTTTCCATGACCTTGCATTCCATACAAAGTTGAATTGCCACTATTTCTTTGTATTTCTTGCGGATTTTGCTTAACAAAGCATTTTATTATATGATATAATATAAGGATGCAAAGTATGGACAAGAAAAAGGAGACTGATAATGATACGGTTATCCAGAATGGGAATCAGAAATTTGGCATCCAGTGAAACCGCCTATGCAAGAGGCTTGCAGGATTATAAGCAAAATTGTATTGTAAATGCAACCTGGTCAGGTCATAAGAATTTTTATCGTATTACTGTGAAGGACACCTTTGAATATCAGGTAGTTATTCCTGTGTTTGAAGATGGATCTTTTGATTATAAATGTAATTGTCCGGAGCACGTGAAGGACAACGGAGCCTGCCGCCATGTGGTAGCAGCTCTCTTTTTCGTGCTGAACTATGTGGAGCGCTCCATGATGGAAGAACCGGAAAATCCGGAGGAAAAGCAGGTATACCAGATTCTTGGGTACTTTACGAATCAGGAAGAAGTCATAACAAAAGGCGAGACCTTTCATATAAAACCGACCCTGTCTATTCCGAGCATTATCCGCGGCGACGTAGGGGCGGCACTTTTATCCCTGAGGGTTGGAAATCACCACTATTATAAAGTTCAGACAGTCAAGAAATTTCTTTCGGACATGAACAATAAAGAGGCCATTGTAATTGGCAAGGAATTTAAGTTCGTTCCGGGAGAGAGTAAATTCGATAAGCACTCTCAGAAGGTACTGGACTATATCATGGAGATATACGAGATTCAGGAAGGAATAGATAAGCTATTCTATTCCAGATTGTTCTCTAAGACCAATGTAATCCTTACAAAGAATATGCTTCTTCGGATTCTTTCCCTGCTGGAAGGGATGGAATTTACCCTTGAACTCTATGGTAAGACCTATGATGATATAATATTCAGACAGGACAATCCTGTTTTGAACTATGATTTATCTTTGCAAGAAGACGCAATTACCATGGATTATGCGGAAAACAGCGGAGTAATTCCTGTTATGCAGTCCGGCGAGCTGTTGTTTTTTAAGGACTGCCTCTATAAGCCGACCAAGCGATTCCTAAACAATTATCTCCCCTTTTATAATAACCTTGGGGTGGACAAAGAAGCCCTGATATTCAGGGGACAAAATAAGAGCAAATTCCTGGAGTCGGTGCTTCCAAGAATTACAGAGACATTAAAACTCAATGTTCCCAAGGAAATCAAGGACCGCTTTATTGTTGCGGACCTGGAACCGGTAGTGTATCTGGACAGAAGTAAGAATAACGTCCATGCGGAACTTAAATTTCGCTATGGGTCTTATGAATTCAATGCTTTTGAAAATGCGCCCATGGACAATTTTATTATTGTCAGACAGCCGGAGAAGGAAGAGCACTGTATTGAGTTTCTGGAGAAGCTTGGATTTCAACCAAAACAGCATGGCTTTTTCATGCGTAATGACGATGAAATCTATCAATTCTTAACGAATTCGATTAAAGAACTGGCGGCATTTTGCGAACTTTATTATTCAGAGGCCTTTAAGAAGATCAGTATCAAAGCACCCGGTAATGTGAAGGCGGGCTTAAGGGTTGGAAACGGGCTTAATCTTCTGGAGATGGATTTGGATTACGAAGGAATACCGGGGGAAGAATTAAAGGAAATGTTCCGCTCTTTCCGCATGAAAAAGAAATATTATCGTTTAAAGGATGGAAGCTTTATCAATCTGGAAGATGACAATATTTCCGGAGTTTGGGATGTACTGAATAATCTGGGTGTCGCAGGTGATATGAACGGAGATTCCGTAAATATTCCAAAGAATGCGGCAGTTTATCTGAATAATATTATGGACACCAGCAAGTTTCAGGTGTTAAAAGATGAGAGCTTTAACCGCCTGGTGGAGGCTATTGTTAATCCAAGCAGCATCGAGTATGAAATACCGAAGGGAATTCAGGCTGAATTAAGAGGTTATCAGGTAATCGGTTTTAAGTGGCTTATGACCTTATCCACCAACCAGCTGGGGGGGATACTGGCCGACGATATGGGGCTTGGTAAGACCCTTCAGACCATTGTTTATATTGCTGCCGTAAAAGAAGCCAATCCCAGTGAAAAGTTCCTGATAGTGTGCCCGTCTTCCCTGACCTATAACTGGCAGGATGAGATTGAGAACTTTGCTCCCATGCTTCATACGGCGGTCGTTACCGGTAACCCGAAGGAGAGACAGGAACTGATTGAAAATACCGAGGGGGTAGATGTATTAATTACTTCTTATCCCTTAATCCGGAGAGATATCAGTTTTTATCAGAAACATCTCTTTCATACGGTGTTTATCGATGAGGCACAGTATATTAAAAATGCAGATTCCCTGAATGCAAAGTCTGTGAAGTTATTAGAGGCAAAACACCGTTTTGCCCTGACAGGTACACCAATTGAGAATTCCCTGTCCGAGCTTTGGTCCATTTTTGACTTTATCATGCCGGACTATCTTTTTAACCATGCCAGGTTTGTAAACCAATACGAAAAACCTATTATGAGAGAAGAACAGGGAGTGCTGGAAGATTTGAATAAACGAATCCTTCCCTTTATTCTTCGAAGAATGAAGAAAGATGTACTCCTGGAATTACCGGATAAGGTTGAGACAAAGATGCTTACGGATATGCTGGATGAGCAGCGTAAGATTTATATGGCCTATGTGGAGAATGCCAAGAATGAAATCAATATGGAAATTCAGGAGAAGGGTCTGCAAAAGAGCAAGTTAAAGATTTTAGCAGCCCTGACAAGGTTAAGGCAGATATGCTGTCATCCGGGTACTTTTCTTGAGAACTATGGCGGCGGAAGCGGAAAGCTTGAGCTGCTGATGGAGATTATTACGGACTGTCTGGCGAATGGGCACAGAATACTCGTGTTCTCTCAGTTTACTTCCATGCTCTCTCTCATTGAAACGGAACTGGAGAAGAGCCGGATTACCAGTTTCTATCTGGAGGGCTCCACGAAGGTAAAGGAACGTAATGAATATGTTAAACGCTTTAATCAGGGAGAAGGAGAGGTGTTCTTAATTTCCTTAAAGGCCGGGGGAACCGGACTTAACCTGACCGGTGCGGATACGGTCATTCATTATGATCCCTGGTGGAATCCTGCGGTGGAAGACCAGGCGACGGACAGAGCATACCGTATCGGACAGAAAAATTCCGTTCACGTAATAAAACTTATCACAAAAGGGACCATTGAAGAAAAGATATATAAATTACAGCTTAAAAAGAAGAACCTGTCGGATTCCGTAATACAATCCCAGGAGGTCTTCATTAATTCGCTGACAAAAGAAGAATTGGAAGATATCTTTAGCTAGAAGATATCTAAATAATGCCTTGAAAGAAGCTCTATTGCTTTCCTAAAGCATGCTATATAAAAGACTTGTACTGATTTGCAGTTTTAAATACAAATTAGCCGTACATGCCTAAATAGTGTGAAAGGAAAAGTAATAGGGCTTTTTTTGCTTGTCTGTTTCCATATATTATTTAATTTTCCAAAATTATTTAATTTATCGGTTGACTTTTATAAAGTGGTATGCTACTATACAAAACATAATAAAACATACAATTCATATAAGAATAGTATGAATTAATATTGAGCTACCTGATGAATCTAATGAGAAAAGTATTAATAGTATCAGGTTCAAAAGGAAAACATATTAAGGGAGGAAATTTATGAAAGCATTATTCAAAAAAGCAACAGTAGGAATTCTGACACTGGCACTTGTTCTTACCACTGTGTTTAGCTCTGTGGCAGCTGCAAAAGCAAATGGAGCCTATCCATGGAGTAAGGTTGCCGGAGGAACTACCGGAGACTATATTGCCGATTCCTATGACAATATATCTTCAGGGCATGTTTTTGAGTCAGTAACACAAGAACGTTTATTGGATATTTTAAGCAGCAAAGGAAACTATTATATTGTTTTTGGCAGTCCAAAGCTGAAGACCAGCCAGACAATACTTAGTGCCATTAATAAACAGGCTAAAAAGGACGGTATAACAAAGATATATCATTTTGATCCTTTTCTCGATGGTTATCAGCTTGACATTACCAAAAGCGATACTGTGTTTAAGACAGCGAACGGAACTTCCGTAAATGAATTATGGACCAGGATAACTGCCCTTTTGCCGTCAGAAGAACCGGTAAAGAGCTACAGCTCAGCGGATACGCTGCTGTTTTCCTATAACAGTGAGAGTGCCGCCAAGATTAATGCATATTACAGCTTTAAGGATTCGGATGTGTACAATGAAAAAGCTTCTGCAGACAGTATCGCACAGGTTTTCAGAGGCGGCAGTGCTTCCGGCGCCGTAGTACCTTCCAGTACAAGAACAGACTTTGATTTCTTTAAAAGAGTATTTAATGCCTCTGCAACTTATTTTAATTATAATAACGGAACTGCGGATCCTCTGGGTAATAGAACAGGAGCAGCAACCACAGAAATATTCACAGATGCGGATAAAAGCGGTTTTGCTCTGCATCAGGTAAATTTTGCAGAACTAATTGATTTGCTGAATTCACCCGGGGATCATCTCATTTTCTTTGGTGCTTCCTGGTGCCATAATACACAGGCCATTATTGGAAGCGTTGCAAGAAAAGCAAAAGAATACGGTTATGATAAAATCTATGTATATGATACAACACTTGGAAATCAGTTGACCTTTGGCACCGGTGAGGATAGCAGTAAAGTAACGGCATCCTCAAGCGCCTTCAATTCCCGCAACAGTGTAAACACTGAAAACGGAAATGGAAATATAAGCTATCTCTACGGAGAACTTGCAAAGTATTTTGGGAACTTTACAACAGAAAATAACTCCAAGCAGAATAACAGCATCAGCTATTTCCCCAATGGTGACTTGACCGGTACTTTAACTTCAACAGCTCCCTGGGCTGACGGAGATAACAAAAATGCTGTTCGTCTGCAGCTGCCATTCTTAATCAGCTATAATAAGGATAAAGCCGAACCGGTTACAAAGCAGTGGCTTCATAAAAATACTGCTAATGACGGAACTTATACCGAATATATGCTTGAACTTGCCTGGGTTTTAAAAGCACCCAATGCTGTAGCGGCAGAAGGCAGTATCGATGGACTTAGCAAAGTAGATTTTGCTCAGGAAGCAGTAGCAGCTCTTAATAACGTGTTAAAACCCGATAAATACGGAGTAACACTTTCTAAAACCGGAAAATACACTTTCAAGTCTGCAAAGGTCGGATATAAAAAACAAAATGCCTACAACGTAAAGGTAACCAATGCAGGCGGACCTACCGGAAAGCTAAAAGTAACTTTATCAGGTTCCGGAAGCAAGTATTTTAAACTTTCAAAAACAACTATCAATAGCATAGCATTGAACGGAAGTGATTCCTTTACCGTTAAACCTGCAGCCGGTCTCAAGGCAGGAACTTATAAGGCAACAGTAAAGGTCACCGGAAGTAATAAGATATCCGCATCTTTCACTGTAAGCTTTACGGTAAAAAAATAGCAGGAATCTGAAAACTGTTTAAAGAAACAACAGCACAAGCCTGAAGAATATAAGACCACGCCGGATAGGGCGTTCCATAATATCAGGAAATGCATCTTGCGTTTCCTGATATTTGTTGTATTTGGCCTGAGGCTTGACAGTTTGTTAAGACAGGGAAAGGAATCATTAAGATGAATATAGATTGGTTATCAGCGGCGGCATTGGCAATTGTATTGGTATTCTTTTTTATTATTTATAAATTGCAGAAAAAACAAGTGAATTTTACGGGAATCATCTTAGGGTCCTTAGCGGCCGGTGTTGTGATTGGAATTATCTTTTCAGGACACACATCATGGGTTATGCCCATTGGAAAAATCTATGTCAGTACATTAAATGCAATTGTCAGTCCCTTAATTATAGTATCTATTCTCAGCAGTATAACCTCCTTAGGTTCTATGAAGCAGCTAAAAGGGATAGGTGTGCGCTCCATCCTATGGCTGCTTCTGACCACTTTGCTTGCCATATTGTTGTCTATGGGATTGGGGCTGACCTTTGGTGTCGGAAGAAATTCTTATCTTTCACTGGAGGGCATTGATGCACAGAATTTCCAGAGCAAGGTCGTGCCTTTTTCACAAGTCCTTATCGGATTTTTTCCTCGCAATGTTATCAGTGATATTGCCGATGAAAATACGATTCCAATGATTCTCTTTGCTGTATTAATTGCAGTTTCCTATATACTGGCGGCTAATGAAAATCGTGAAAAGGTGGAAATCTTTAAAAAGTTTATTGAAGCAGTAAAGGAAATAATATTTAAAGCAGTAGATTTTATTATCAGCCTTACACCGTATGCGGTTCTGACACTGATTGCTACTGCAACGGGTAATGGTATCAGCCGCGCAGGTATTATGTGGTCTCTTCTGGTATTGCTCATTGTATCTTTTATAGCTTTTGCATTGGATATGTGGGTGATCAATGCCGTCTTAATAAAGGTATTTGCAAAAATCAGTCCTATCAGGTTTTTCCGCAAGATATTACCGGCACAGATAGTTGGATTCTCAACCCAATCCAGTGCGGGAACATTACCCATCTCCACCGAAATACTTGTCGATAAGATCGGAGTAGCACCAAAGGTTGCGAATTTTACGGCTCCCCTGGGAACGACTATCGGAATGCCCGGATGTGCCGGAATATGGCCTGTACTCATTGCAATCTATGGAATTAACGGTCTGGGAATTCATTATGGAATAAAAGATTATGTTTTGTTAGCTGTTGTCAGTTTATTCGTTTCCCTTGGAACTGCAGGGGTACCCGGTACGGCCACCATTACTACAGCCAGTGTACTTACCGCTATGGGGCTGCCTCTGGAGCTTATAGTTCTTAGTATCCCGATTTCAGCAATTGCCGATACCGGCCGTACGGCAACTAATATTACCGGAGCAATGGTAGCTACCGCAATTGTGGGACGGAAAGAAAGCAGTCTAAATGATCAAATCTTCAATGATATTGAGATGAAGGATTCCGGGGAGACAGATATTGTTCAGGATTCTTTCGAGGATGTACCCGTGGGAGCTGGATGCCGCTTATAAGTCTTGGCAGAAGGATAAGAGCAGAATTCTGGTCATAAGACTTGGCAGAATATAAGCGTGGAATTCTGGTCATAAGACTTGGCAGAATAACAAGCGTAGAATTCTGGTCATAGGTCTTGGCAGAATAATAAGCGTAGAATTCTGGCTTATAAGTCTTGTTAGAACAATGAAAGCAAAATGCGGCTTATTAATTCTGGAGAATGAAAGGAGAACGAAATCAAATGGCGAATGACTTCAAGGTTAGAAGATTGGATAAGAATAAAATATATAAAATTGTTTTTTCTGCTTTGCTCATATTGGGATTGGTGTTTGTAGTACCGGGTGGTTTTTATAAGGTCTTGGCAGCTCCTTTGGAGGACTGTGATTTAGATGGGTATGATGATGCCACAGGAGTTCCTGTTCCCTGGCCCGGCTATGATGAAACCAAAGGGGATACACCGGAGGGACCGGCAGGAAGCAAAACCCCGGCAGTGACTACTACCCCCGCAGTAACTCCAACCCCTGCGGCAGCAACGAGTGATACAAAGGACAGTAACTCTGCCGGCGGAACATCGGGAAAGACCGGCAGCGGGGATTCTAAAAGCACGGACAGTACAAAGTCTGATAATAGCGGTAAATCCCAAAGTTCAAAAAATGATTCCGGTAAAGCAAGTACTTCCGGTTCAAAGCCAAATAGTACTGCATCTGCCGGTTCCGGTAAAAATACTGCTAAGGCAACGGAAAAGTCAATCGGAAGTGTTTCTCTTAAGTCGGATACCGACAAGATAAGCAGTTCCACTCCAGGCAGTACTAAAAAAGAAGAGCAGGATAAGAGCTCAGAGACAGCGGATAAGACAAAGGATTCTAATAGTAATACAGGTGTAGATGATGCTGACAGCAGTAAAACAGAGAATTCCGTATCGGATGAAAATAGTAGTCAGGAAGCAGTGTCTCAAAGTGCGGCGGAACAGCCTCAGGTGACTGCTGACAGCAGCACAGAAAGCCCTGATACGGCAGCAGAAGAGATAGAGGAAGCTATTAATACAAAAGGTTCTCTGGATATCACAGAAGCAGCAGGAAGCATTATACATGCAGGAAGTTCGATAATTATATCCGGCTCCGGCTTTTACAGGGATTTAAAGAATCTGGAGATTGTAATACAATCAGAGCCCAGACAATTGGGGGTGGTCGAGTCCGCTCAAGATGGTTCCTTTGAGACACAGGTAGATATCCCGAAGGATTTGGCAGAAGGAACTCATCATATTGTCGTTCTTTATCAGGGGAATGAAATTACAAGACAGGAGATTACCATTGGCCCCAAGGCAGCCGATAGTTTTTGGCAGGCCCTAACCGTAGGTTTTACCAGTGATAATCAAGGGTTAATTCCTGGAATTCTGATTCTGGCCGGACTTTTGGTACTTGGAGCAGTGGTACTGGGAGGTAATTTGATATCAGGTACTATCAAGAAAAAGAGCTGATTCTATATAATGCGTCAGGATATCTTGAGATTAGCAGTAATAACTTAAAAGATGCAGTAAAACTAAAGAGCTGGAAATTACATACCGGAGATAATGGAGATAATAACAGAAACGTACAGGCAAGAACAAGGCCATGGATTTCAGATTAATCATACTGAAATCCATGGCCTTTATTTATAAAGTATTTAAATATCAGGGTTCTTCTGATTCCTGTTCCTCGAAATGGTCGTTATAATATTCCTCCATTAGACGATCTAAGTACTTATCATCCATTTCTCCGAATTTTGCAACAACCATAGCCTTCATTTTTTCCATCTGCTGGAGGAATTTCACTTCTTCTGCAGCAGAAGCATCAGCAAAGCTTTCCATCTTTTCTTTTGTAAGATTGGCATCTAAGTACTCTTGAATGGCATCGGTGATGGAGTTTTCATCGCTGATTTCCTTTTCCACCTGCTTGCTTCTCTGGTAAGTGGTAATTCCGATAACAAGAAAGGCAATCAATACGGCACCCATAACGATATAAGAAAGAGCACCGGAGAAAATACTGATGACACCGAAAGCATTCAATAAGAGTAATACCAGGCCTGCAATGGAAACAATAATAAAAGAGGAAGCAGAGGAGCTTAAATCTTTATATTGTTCTTCCTTTTTAACATAAGTAGAGGATTCAACTACCGGAGGTCTTGCACTCTCAAAGATTCCCTGAATCTCTTCCTTCTCAAAAAGCTCTTCCGGAATCTCTTCGTCATAATCGTCATCACTTTCATCGATGATGTCTGCATCTTCGTAACTGCGTTCTGAGGAAGAATTATCACCTTCATAAGTAGGCTCTTCATAAGCAGCATCCGCATAAACTTCTTCCAGCGCTTCGTCATCCTTGGATAATTCATTTCTAAAATCCTCAGATTCTGAATCAGGAGAGCCTTTTACGGCGGCAGCTTTTAAGGTCTTTTCGGATTCTACGGCATAAAAAGCATCATAGAGCTTCTTTACCTGTTTTTGATCCTTTTTGTCAATTAAGATAACATAGGTTTCATCTTCTTCCTTGAAAGAATAAGAAGCATTCTTAATATTGGAGTATTCAAGGAACTCTACGAATTTCTTTGCAAAAGCTTCTTTCTTGGTATCTAAAAATTTTACTTGTTCTTCCGTCTTTTCCAGGCTGTCAACTAAGGGAACACCACAGGTAGCACAGGTGGTGACTCCGTCTACATATTCTGATTTACATTCAGGACACCAGGGCATAGACATTACCTCCTAAAGAGAATTTTTTTTATAAGACTTTTTGATACATTATGCTTCGATTTTGTAGGCATGATATGCTTTCTTGCCCTTGCGGATAAGAAGCATGCCATCTGAATCCATATCAGCAGCAGTAAATACTTTATCAAATTCTGTAACCTTGACCTCATTTACGGTTACACCGCCCTGCTGGATATTTCTTCTGGCATCGGATCTGGAAGCGGCAAGACCGCCGTCTACCATAAGGGTAATCAGATCGATTCCCTGAGTAAACTGCTCTTCTTTGTAAAAGGTGGTAGGAATATCTTCGGACTTCATACCGCCGCCGAATAATGCTTTGGAGGCTTCTCTGGCTTTGGTAGCTTCTTCTTCACCATGCACAAGCTTTGTAATCTCAAAGGCAAGAACATCCTTTGCATAATTGATTTCCGCATCCTGTAAAGCACCAAGCCGTCTTACTTCATCCATAGGAAGGAAAGTAAGCAGACCAAGGCATTCTTCTACTTTAACATCTTCGATATTTCTCCAGTACTGGTAGAATTCATAAGGTGTGGTCTTGTTAGGATCCAGCCATACAGCACCTTTCATGGATTTACCCATCTTAATACCTTCACTGGTGGTTAAGAGCTTAAAGGTAAGGCCGTAGGCAGGTTTTTGTTCTTTTCTGCGGATTAAGTCAACACCGCCAAGGATATTGGACCACTGGTCATTTCCGCCAAGCTGCATGGAGCAGCCATACAGCTGGTTAAGCTTTAAGAAGTCATAGGACTGCATAATCATATAGTTAAATTCGAAGAAGGTAAGACCTTTTTCCATTCGCTGCTTGTAACACTCAGCAGTAAGCATCTTATTAACGGAAAAATGTACGCCGACTTCTCTTAAGAACTCTACATAATTCAGATTCAGCAGCCAGTCCGCATTATTTGCAATGATAGCTTTGTCATTGTCAAAGTCAATAAAGTGGGAGAGCTGTTTGTAGAAGCAATCCGCGTTATGCTGGATGGTTTCCTTGGTCATAATGGTTCTCATGTCGGATTTTCCGGAAGGGTCACCAATCATGGTCGTACCGCCGCCAAGCAGGGCAATAGGTCTGTGTCCGGCACGCTGCATATGCATCATAGCCATAACTGTTAAAAAGTGTCCTGCTGTCAAACTGTCTGCCGTAGCATCAAAGCCTATATAAAAGGTTACTTTTTCCTTCCCTAATAATTCTTTTATTTCTTGTTCGTGGGTTGTTTGTTCAATAAATCCACGTTCCAATAAAATATCATAAACATTCTCTGACATTTTATATTGTCCTCCTTTAAGTAGTTAGAAACATTATATATGAAAAAAAAGAGTTTTTCAATATTTTTGGCGTTGTTGTTTTCTCCATTCTCCGGGAGCTATGCCTGTGGACTTTTTGAAGGCTTTAAAAAAAAGTGAAAGATCGCTGTAGCCCACAATATTTGCAATATAGGCAAGGGTATAATCTGTGCTGATTAATAATTCCTTTGCCCGGTCTATTCTGACCTGCTGTACGTACTGCCAGGGGGTCGTTCCTGTGTATTGCTTCATTTTGCGGGTTATATAATCCGGAGTAAAGTGGAACTTCTCCGATAAGCCGCTGCAAACAAAAGGTTTATCGTAATTAAGGGCAAGATGCTCCATTACTTTGTCAATGAGACCTCTTAAACCTTCGGGCTGTGGATTGGCAGTGGCAAGATGATTCATAACAGTAAGGAACAGGGCTTGTTTCCCCAGAATATCATTTGCCCTTGACTTAAAAAGAGTATCCAGCCGGTCGATGAAAGGTTTCAGGTAACGCAGGTCAAAATTACCGCGGACAGGCATTTTAAAACCCGGAGAATCCCAGGCAGGAATCATATTATCCGGAGGTCTTTCCCACAGAGCACCGGAGGCATGAAAATGCAGATAATAATAAACCGGTGCGGGACTTCCTGTTTTGCCTTCCTGCTTTAATCCGGGGAACTGAATATACCATTCACCGGCACTGACACTGACATCACAGTCATTTTCGGTAAAGTAAAGTGTATTTTCAAGCATGATGATTAACACGAAGTAATCGCATACACGCGTGACATGTTTTTCGCCGTCTTCAAAAAAACGATAGCTTCCTGAAGAACATTCCGGCCATGGGGGAATAGAGATAAACAGCTCATTAATCATAAAATACCCTCTGTTCGTTTTTTGCATAATAGGAGTATGCTGGTGCAATTGATAATTACGATTATACCAGATAAAATCATAACTGTACATGTACATATGAAAAACACTGATACAGAATTTGAATATATACTGGAGGTAAGGCAATGGTGGAAGGACTAAAAAAGCTTAAATTTACACCTTTTAATACAAGGGAGATACACCCTGAGGGGTGGCTGTTAAATCAGCTGAAAATACAGGCGGCAGGGCTGTCAGGTAATCTGGATAAATTCTGGCCGGATATTAAGGACAGTAAGTGGATAGGGGGTACGGCTGACGGATGGGAGAGGGTCCCTTATTGGCTGGATGGATTTATTCCCTTAGCCTGGCTCCTGGAAGAGGAAGATATGAAGGCCAGGGCAGTCAGATACATTGACAGCATCATCAGCCAGCAGGAGGAAGATGGCTGGCTTTGTCCGGTAGAAAAGGAACACCGTAATACCTATGATATGTGGGCTATGCTGCTAATCCTTAAAGTACTTGTAGTATACCAGGATGCCTCAGGGGATGAGAGGATTGAAAAGGTGGTATACAAAGCACTGAAAGCTTTCGACTTGCACATCGATGGAAATACTTTATTTAATTGGGCAGGCAGCAGATGGTTCGAGGGGCTTATTCCGATATTCTGGCTTTATGAAAGAACAGAAGAAGACTGGCTTCTGGATTTGGCGTCCAAGCTTCACACACAGGGCTTTGACTGGCAGTCGTTATTTAAACACTGGCCATACAGGAAGCCTGATGTGAAAGGCCGTTGGAGCTTCATGAGCCATATAGTCAATAATACGATGATGCTAAAGTCCGGCGCCCTGCTCTGGAGGCTGACAGGCAGGGAAGAAGACCTGAGCAGTGCTGAAAGTATGATCAGGCTTCTGGATGAATATCATGGCATGGTTACCGGCGTATTTACAGGCGACGAATGTTTGAACGGAACAAGTCCGGTGCAGGGTACAGAATTATGCTCGGTGGCAGAGCTTATGTATTCTCTGGAGATTTTATTGTCCATTTCAGGAAATAGCTGCTGGGCAGACAGGTTGGAGAAGGTCGCTTTCAATGCCTTGCCGGCAACTTTCAGCCCTGATATGTGGACTCACCAATACGACCAGCAGGTAAACCAGGTACAGTGCAGCTATCAGGAGAATCCTGTATTTAGCACCAATGGAGGATACTCCCATACCTTTGGACTGGAGCCGAACTTTGGCTGCTGTACTGCAAATTTAAGCCAGCCCTGGCCCAAATTTGCTTTGTCAACTATGTTCAGAACGGATGATGGGATTGCAGCGGTGACCTATGCTCCCTGCTCCCTGAAAACCGAAATCCGGGATGCCAGGGTAGAGATAACCATGGATACCAGTTATCCTTTCAGGGATAAAATAGAATTCAGGGTCAAAACTGACCGAGAGGCAGAGTTTGTAATCAATTTAAGGATTCCCGAATGGACGAAAGAGCCTTTTCTTCAGATTGGAGATGAGAGGATTACGCCAAAGCCCGGAGATTTTTATGAACTTAAATACGTATGGTCAGGTGATACGAAATTCACGCTCACTTTGCCAATGCCTGTTCAAATTATATCACGTCCGGAAAACCTTTATGCAGTTCAAAGAGGACCGCTTATCTATTCACTGCCTGTCGGAGAAAAATGGGTGCAGATAAATAAAGATATGCCGGTGCATGAGTTTCCGCATTGTGACTACGAAATATATCCTACGACACCATGGAATTATGGCCTGTGCATAGAAACAGAAAAACCGGATGATTTCATCCATTTTGAAGAACAGCCCATAGGAGAATTACCTTTTTCCCCTGAAGGGGCTCCGGTTATTGCTATGATAAAGGGAAGGCAGATTGAATGGCCGCTGGTAGATGGTTCAGCAGCTCCTGTTCCGGCTTCTCCCGTGATTCCCGGTGAAATGGAAGAACTAAAGCTTATTCCCTATGGATGTACCAATTTAAGGATGACGGAAATGCCAATCGTAAAATGACTGCTATAAGACAGATAAGAGAAATTAAGAAAGCTCTATGTTTCCTGTGGTTCTTGGGAAACATAGAGCTTAGGTCTGTTAATTGGATTTTTTGCCTCTGTTTATGATAACAGGCAAACGGTTAAGTATTACATAGAGCATTGCCACATGAATGGGGAGCATAATAATGTTCTTGAGCAATCTGTCTGCAAAAAGAGGGATAAAGCCGTTACCCATAAGAATAGATAACCAGTAAGTATTCAGCAGCATATCAACGAGTATCACCAGTATGACCTTTGTGATAATGATCCTGCGAAGCGTTGCCTTCTTTTTGTAAAAAGCAAAACCGTAAATCAACCCTGTCAGGATGCCGCTAAGGGTAAAGCCCGGGAAATATGGTCCTTTTGGTGAGAGGATATAATTCAGTATATCACTCAAGGCACCCATAATACCGCCGACTGCCGGTCCAAAAAGCATGCTTCCAAGGGCAATAGGCAGATCCGTAAAGCTGATACGGATAATAGAGCCTATCATAATCGTGCCAAAGAGACCGACCACAACACACAATGCCAAAAGCATGGCGGAAACAAGCAGATTATTCAGATTTTTTAACTCTTTCATAGAGTTTTGTAATGTCTTAAAAAAATGCATAGTGCTACCTCCTTTTCTTTGTTGTCGCAAAAACAAGCGCTACAATTAGAAGGTATGCCCTGCCTTGTAGCAGCGGGATGCGAAAATCGTACCGCAAGTTTTACCTTTTCGTTCACCGGACAACTCCCCGTTCCGGTGACACTTAACGCACGAAATCCTACTCTGCTATATTCGTTTTTGACTAAGGCTACTATAACAGAAATGATAAAAGCAGGCAATAGTAAAATGACAAATAATTTATTTCCGTATTTGTCTTGTGGTTTTATATACTTAAGTTGAAGTTGTTCCATATTTGTTGCATAATGGGAGATAATTCAATATTTAACACTTTGGTAATACTTCCTATAAATACAATAAGAGACCTGTGGAGGATTATGATGGCGGAAAAGAATACTGTAAAATTTACCATTCTGGAAGTTGATCTGAAAAAGAACGAAGAAGCCTTTGAGCTGCTAGAGGAATTGTCGGATTCGCTTAAAGCCATAACAGGAAACAGCGGAAAAGATTCCTTTTGCTTTGAAGATATGCAGGAGCCGCGTTCTGTATTTGTTATAGCGAAAGACTGTGAGGGAAAAGCAGTAGGCTGCGGTGCTATTAGGCCTTTTACCGGGGAAATCGCGGAAGTGAAGAGGATGTATACAAGAATAAAAGGCAAGGGGGTCGGCACAGAGATTCTGTCCTTTCTTGAGATGAAAGCAAAAGCATTAGGATATACTGCGCTCTGGCTGGAAACACGAAGGATAAATGAAAGGGCTGTCCATTTTTATGAAAGAAACGGTTATCTGATCCGAGAAAATTATGGTAGATATATAGGTAAAAAAGAAGCAGTTTGTTTTGAAAAAAGACTTGACTCTTCCCTTAGGTAAGCAGGTATTCTTATAGAAAAGCCGGTGTAAATGAAAAGCTGATTTACATGCATGTATTTGTTCATGGATATTTCTTGGTACAAACAAAAAGCACGGTGAGAAAACATGGAGGTTTTGTATGGATAACTGTATTAAAATCAGAGAAGTTTCACTAAAGTATGACATTTCGGCCAGAACACTGCGTTATTATGAGGACATGGGGCGGCTGCCAGAGCGGTGAAGTTTGTGATAAAGATTCTGTAGTGACAGCAGATATTAATTTAGAGGACAGCCACAGACAATCTACTGGCGGCTATGAGATTATTGACTTTGAAGGCGGGCTTTACGCAGCAGCTATATCAGTGGACGGAGACGATGATATTAACGGAAGAGTCTTTGAAGGAGTACAAAAGTGGCTGGAAACCAGCGGATTTGAAATGGATGAGCGTACCGGTCATCGTACCATGTGCCATATGATAGTTACTGATAATATCGGAAAAGGCCTTGGATACGACCAGTTGGATATTTATATTCCCATTAAATTGCGCAGTGCAATGTAGAAACCGGTTGTTAATTAAAAGCATTCTTATGTTAGAGTAAAATGTTGAATTTCAGGCATAACCAGGCCTTAAGCAGGAATATAATATGCTAGAATTATGTTATAAAGCATATTAAGAAAAATGGACATGGCGTTTCTATAGAAAGGCATAGAAAGGATGAGGTTATGGAGAAGCAGGAAGAATACATGATGCCAAGCAGAGCAGAATACATAAGAATTGCAAGAGAGAGCTGCAGCAGGAATCAGTCAGGAAATGTTAATGGTAAGGCAAAAAGTGCATACCGCCACAAAGAGATGATTATGTCAGAAGACGGCGGCTATACACTGGAGGATACCCAGGTAAGAGAAAATCAAAACACTGGAATGAAGATATTTCTGATACGTTTGATTTGTGCAAGCCTGTTATTTTTGATGGTATTTCTGATGGATCAGTTTGATTTTCAGATCAAGCAGGTAAATGCCGGCAAAATCGAGAATCAAATAACAGCTAGTATGGGGGTAAAAGAAGCACAGGATTTTTTCGTATCACTGTTGGATAAATTCAAGTGATTAGGCAGTCCTTGGGTTTGTTTATTGGGTTCGCAAAAAAACTAAGCAAAAGGAAGTAAGAGGTGTTCCTTTTGCTTAGTATATTTGCTATTCTAATACTCTTCTCTAAGTCCGAACTCCGCAGATTCAACCCATTCCTCCGGCCGGCTGGTCATCTTAACCAATTCCTCTAATATAATACAATGGGTATCCTCCTGCTTTATCAAATAACCGAATACTCTTTTCGATTGCTCCTCGGAAGCTTTATCCAGTAAATCCTGATAGAATTTAACGCTTTCTTCTTCCTTTTCAAGAGCCATTCTGTATACGTCAAGCTGATTTGGAATATTCTTTATTTCCATTTTAGAATCCGTCAATTCCTTAAAGAGCGATTTGACATCGGTTATAATATTGCTATCCTTTAAAGGTAATACAATATCTTTCTTATAACTCTGCAGAATTGCCGCATGATTTTCTTCTTCACCCGCTAAGATCAAAAATACTTTCTGAAGGCTGTTCCCTTCGTTGAGTTCGGCCTGCTTTCTGTAAAAAGCCTCCAGATCATATTCCATTGAAAGTGCTAAGTCTAATAATTCCATATCCGTCCTCCTTTTAAATTCAAGAATAATAAATATTTGATATACCTTTTAAGCAACTATGTATTAACTATTTAAATTAATATTAGTAGTCATTATTATAAACTTATTTCTTATATTTTTCCAGCATTTTTTTTGTAATTAAACCAATATCATTACCTTTGAAACCAGATATTGATTGCTATGGGAAACTTTCAAGGGTAAAGCAAAGTTTCGGTTACTGTTCATTGGCCATACGTGCGACGTGTTGTTGTTCACAACACTGCTGCATTTGGCAGGGGTTTGAACAGTAACAAGTTTCGACGAGTAAAATATAAATCCAGGGTTTAAGATTGTTTTTTCATCCTTCATAGTCTATAATAAACAATAAGTTTTTAAGCTTAACCTATTTGATTCACATAATATTATTATGTAAACCAATGCGTTTTTCTAAGACAACAAAAGAATGGAGAATAAAAGAAATAATGAATAAACTTGCTTTATCCGATGAGATATTGATGACCATAGACAAGCCTGCCAGGTATATCGGCAACGAGACAAATATGGTCGTAAAAGATACAAAAGCTGTAGATATCAGGTTTTGCATGTGTTTTCCCGATGTTTATGAGATTGGTATGTCCCATCTTGGTATACAGATTCTTTACGATATGTTCAACCGCAGGGAGGACACTTACTGCGAGAGAGTATACTCTCCCTGGCCTGATTTGGACAAGATTATGAGGGAGAAGAATATTCCCCTCTTTGCACTGGAGTCTCAGGAACCCATTAAGAACTTTGACTTCCTTGGAATCACCCTGCAGTATGAGATGTGTTATACCAATGTATTGCAGATTCTTGATTTATCCGGAATTCCTTTGCTGGCAAAAGACAGAACCGAAGATGATCCCTTTGTACTGGGAGGCGGTCCCTGCGTTTATAATCCGGAACCCCTTGCCGACTTCTTTGATTTCTTCTATATAGGAGAAGGAGAAACGGTTTACGATCAGTTATTGGATATCTATAAAGAGCATAAAAGAAAAGGCGGTACCAGAAAAGAATATCTGGAGAAAATAGCAGAGATAGAGGGTATCTATGTACCTTCCTTTTATGATGTCCTTTACAAAGAAGACGGAACAATAGAAAGTTTTACGAAGAATAACGCTCATGCGAAAGAAAAAATCAAAAAACAGGTTGAAATGAAGCTGGAAAACACCTATTATCCGAAGAAGCCGCTGGTACCCTATATCAGAGCAACTCAGGACCGTGTTGTTCTGGAGATTCAAAGAGGCTGTATCAGAGGCTGCCGTTTCTGCCAGGCTGGAATGGTATACCGGCCTGTAAGAGAACGAAGCATGGACTTTTTGAAGGAATATGCAACAGAGATGTTAAAAGCCACCGGACATGAAGAGATTTCCTTAAGCTCTTTAAGCTCCAGTGATTTTTCAGGGTTACAGGAATTGGTGTATTTTCTCATAGAGGAATGTAATAAGCAGAAGGTGAATATTTCTCTTCCTTCCCTTCGTATTGACGCCTTTGCATTGGATGTTATGAATAAAGTGCAGGATGTAAGAAAGAGTTCCCTGACCTTTGCACCGGAAGCCGGGACCCAGAGACTTCGTGATGTTATCAATAAAGGACTGACGGAAGAGAGTATTCTAAACGGTACCATGCAGGCTTTTAACGGAGGCTGGAATAGAGTTAAACTGTATTTTATGCTGGGGCTTCCCACAGAGTCAGAAGATGACATTGAAGGAATTGCAGTATTGTCTGACAGAATAGCAAGAGAATATTATACCATACCAAAGGATCAGAGAAACGGTAAAGTAGGCATTACTGCCAGCACTTCTTTCTTTGTGCCCAAGCCTTTTACACCTTTTCAATGGTCCAGAATGGATACCTCGGAAGAATACCTGAATAAACAGCATTTCCTTAGAGCAAAATTCAACGAACAGTTAAATAAGAAGAGTATTAAATACAACTGGCATGAAGCGGAACTCAGCGTATTGGAAGGCGTATTTGCCAGAGGCGACAGAAGAACTGCCAGGGCACTTTTGGCAGCTTACAAGGAAGGCGCGCTCTTTGATTCCTGGACGGAGTTCTTTGATAATAAAAAGTGGGTAAAGGCTTTTGCCGATACCAATATTGATATAAATTTCTACACCAGCAGAGAACGGGAAGCAGAGGAAATCCTCCCCTGGGATTTTATTGATGCAGGTGTCACCAAAAAGTTCTTATTAAGAGAATATAAAAATGCCAAAGAAGAAAAAGTTACTCCAAATTGCAAGATGTCCTGTACTAACTGCGGTGCAATGGAGTTTGGAGGAGGCATCTGCTTCCTGCCAAGAACTGAGGAGGTGAATGCATAATGATGGTTCGAATGAAATTTATAAAGACAGGGCCGGTAAAATTCATCGGTCATCTGGACATTATGCGCTTTTTTCAGAAGGCAGTAAGAAGAGCGGGACTTGATGTGGAGTACTCACAGGGCTTTAACCCACACCAGGTCATGTCCTTTGCCTCACCCCTTGGAGTCGGACTGACCAGTGAGGGAGAATATCTGGATGTTTCCTTTAACAGTCTTCCGGAAAAGTCGATTGCAATAAAAACTTTGAATGATGCCATGAATGAGTTTATCCAGGTAACAGATATGGTAGAATTAAATAACGGGGCAAAAAATGCCATGGCAAGTGTAGCCGCGGCCGATTATCTGGTATCACTAAAGGACGGCTATGATTTTTTTACCGCCGGTGAATTCCGGGAGAAATTCACAGCTTTTATGCTTCAGGAGAATATTACAATCTTAAAGAAATCCAAAAAGAGCGAGAAGGAAACGGATATTAAGTCATTTATATATTCCTATGCTTTTACGGATACAGAATTCTTTGGCGTTGACAAGAAAAGCCTTGCAGAAGAATATGATAACGGTGTTCAGCTATATCTCAGACTTTCCTCCGGCAGTGTTAACAATCTGAAGCCTGAGCTTGTAACAGAGGCTTTCTGTGAGTATGCGGGAGTACCCTTTAACGAATTTGCTTTCCAGATGCACCGCTTCGAGTTGTATACCCAGACGGAGAGCGGAAGCTACATCCCTTTATCAGAGGTGGGCAATGAAGCATAAACTGATTATCACAAAAGAAGAGAACAGGATTATATCCTCTGTATTCGATGAAAAAGAAATGCTTCAGGTTAACGTATTTGGTGCAAGAGAAGAAAATCCCCTTGGAAATATCTATGTGGGAAAGGTCAAAAATATTGTTAACAATATTGCTGCAGCTTTCGTAGAATATGAGAAGGATAAAATGTGCTATCTTTCTCTGGAAGAAGTTAAAAATCCCATTTTTTTAAACCCCAAAAAAAATGATAAACTGGTGGTGGGAGATGAAATACTGGTTCAGATTGCTAAAGCTGATGTAAAGACCAAAGCTCCTGTTGCCACTGTGGCCCTTAATTTTACCGGGAAATATTTGGTGCTGACCCATGGGAATAACCTGATAGGCATATCCGGCAAGATCCGGGAAGAAGAGGAGCGAAAACGTCTGAAAGCTTTGATGGATGTTTATAAGAATTCCGAATATGGATTCATCGTCAGGACCAATGCGGCCTCCGTAGAGGATACTGTGCTAAAGGAAGAAGCAGAAGCGCTTATCAGCGTTTATAAAGACACCTTAAGCCATGCAATGTATAAGACCCCTTTCACCCGTGTATTTAAGACGTTACCCGGATATCTTTGTGATATCAGGGACAGTTTGTCGGAAGCAATCACGGAGATAATCACTGATAATAAGGAATTACATGAAGAGATTGCATCCTATCTTGGAAGATATCAAAAAGAAGACCTTGTTAAGCTGAAATTTTATGAAGATAACCTGCTGACACTTAGTAATCTATATGGCGTCAGCTTAAAGCTGGAAAATGCTCTTAAGAAAAAGGTATGGCTTAAATCCGGCGGAAACCTTGTTATTGAACCCACAGAAGCACTTACGGTTGTGGACGTTAATACCGGCAAGGCCATCTATGGAAAGAGAAAGGTTCAGGATACTTTTCTTAAACTCAATCTGGAGGCGGCAGAAGAAATTGCAAAACAGATTAGGCTTAGAAATCTTTCCGGAATTATTGTGGTTGATTTTATAGACATGGAAGAGAAAGGGGCCAGAGAGGAGCTGATGCGGTTTTTTGAGGAGCAGCTAAGAAAAGACCCTGTGAAGACCGTATTAGTGGATATGACAGCCCTTAATCTGGTGGAAGTGACAAGAAAGAAGGTGCGAAAACCACTCTATGAACAAATCAGCGAAGAATAAGACCAATGTCGGAAGGCTTTTGGAGCAGGCGGGAATCCCCTATAATACTTATGAATATGAGCCGGACGAGGACAATTTATCGGGTGAACATGTAGCCGCCCAGATAGGAATGTCTGCGGAAAAGGTATTCAAAACACTGGTAGCAAGAGGAAAAGAGGATATCTATGTCTTTTGTATTCCGGTAAAGGAAGAACTTAATTTGAAAAAAGCGGCTTCCGTTACCGGTGAAAAGAAGATTGAAATGGTACATCAAAAGGAGCTGTTAGGGCTTACCGGCTACATCCGGGGCGGCTGTTCACCGGTGGGAATGAAGAAAAAGTATCCCACTTTTATGGATGAGACCGCACAGCTTTTTGATACGGTAATCGTCAGTGCCGGCGTCAGAGGTTTACAGATAGAGGTAGAACCTGTTGCACTTATGAAGTATGTGCAAGGGAGTTTTGAGGATTTAACGGAATAGAAATGGAATGATTTGGGTGGCGAAAGGGCGGTTTTTCGAAAGGGGACGGCAATTTGTACCAAACAGAAAGAACTCATGCACTGGTTCCAAGGCGCAGGAGTTCTTTCTGTTTGGTGCAAATTGCCTGTGACTGTATTGGAACAGGGCTTTTGCCGCTCAAATCATAGAGTAAAGAAGGATAAGAAAAGAGTAAGTGGGCAGTAAATATAGGAGGTGACTCTTAAAGTTAGGTTTTTAGGTCTAACTTTAAGGGACAGTTTAAAGTGTCGCCATGACTTGCTCTCTAATAGGTTTAAAGTTGGTTCTCGATAGATTGGAATTCTTTAAAATTCTTGTGGAATTGTGTTCTATATAGAGAAGTTATTTAGAAACTTTTCAATTTCGTCTTTTACTCCGGTAAGGCTGCCCTGTACCATTTCTTTGCTGCCGCCGCCTCTGCCGTTAAAGGCTTTATTGAGTTCTGAACCAAGGGGTCTTATATCAGCGTTTTTAGAAGAAAGAATGTAGCGGTATTCCTGGTTAACGGGAGATTCCATGGTCTGATTTATGGCTTTTGCGGTTGGGACAAATATTCCGATGATTCCTTCACGGCGTTCCTTTAGTAAGTTGGCATAATTTCTTAGCTGGCTGTCTTCGATTTCGTTGTCAAAAACCAGGTAGGTTTCTGTGCCGGAAGGAACAGATTCTGCTTTATAGGAGAGAAGTTTTGCGGAAAGAGCAGAGAACTTTCCTTCCAGGGTTAATTTTTCATCTTTCAGACGCTTTACGGCATCTGCTGTTTCATATATTTTAGCGGAAAGCAGGACAGAAATATCCTGAATATTCTTTTCCTTATTATTATAGTCTCTTAAGGCCCTGCCTCCGCAGAGGATTTCCAGACGGGTGCCGCCTTTATAATTCTGGGAGGATACAATTTTTATCAGACCGACTTCGCCGGTTAATTTCACATGAGGAGCGCAGCAGGCACAAGTATCAATTCCCTCTATGGTAACAATACGTATAGCAGTGTGCAGTTCTTTTTTACTGCGATAGTCCATGGCTTTTAGGGCTTCTTCACCGGGATAATAAGCAATTACCGGAATATTAGCAAAGACCGCTCTATTCGCTGCTTCCTCCATTGCTTTTAAGTCCTCTTCCTTTAGTACACCGTTAAAATCAATGGTAACGATATCTGTCCCAAGATGAAAGCCCACATTGTCATATCCATAATGCCTGTGGACAAGACCGGAGAGAATATGTTCACCGGTATGCTGCTGCATAAAGTCAAACCGGCGGTTACTGTTAATCATGCCCTTTACCGCAGCACCCTCATTAATAGGGGCACTTAATGTATGGAATATAATTTCCTCCTTCTCCTGTACATCAATAACTTCTATGTTATTTAGCAGACCGATATCGCAGGCCTGTCCGCCTCCTTCCGGGAAGAAGGCAGTGGAATCCAGAATTACTTCATATGTTTTATCGCCCTGCTTTGATGCTATTTCTTTACAGGAGAGTACCGTCGCCTCAAATTCCGAGAGATAGCTGTCTTTATCATATAATTTTATTGTTTTTTCGAACATGGTAATCCCTTTCTCTTAAGTTTCTATACTTTTATTATGATACGTATTTTAGCAGGTTCCGTATGGAAATTCTATTATTTTATGGAAACTTATAAAAATCATGATAAAACTCACAGTGTTATATTCTATAATGGGAAAAGACTATCTCTGAAAAGCTGATAAAATTTCATCACACCAAGAAACTACAGCCTCAGTGTTTAAAATACCAAGACGCAGAGGGGCGTAAAGAAATAATTGTCTGTCCGGGGTAATTTCATCTATTCCAGAATCCATACTGCTTTGAAGCTGCTGATATTTACGCAGTTTTTCCAGATGCTTTTCTTTATAATCTGTTAACATGGCAATTATATTTTCTTTCGGAAGATTACTGGAAAAGGTAAGCTTTAGAAGAAATTCTGAGCGCATGGGCTGATATTCTGCAGGTTCTAAAAGCCAACTCAGGAATTCTGTCCGACCCGGCTCTGTAATAGTATATATTTTTTTCCTCGGAGAAGGGCTGCCTTCTTCCTGAATCAACCCTTCTTCCAACAATTGGTTGAGTACCGGATAAATATGTCCGAAATTTTCATTCCAAAAGTTAGAGATTACGGTATCGCAGTATTTCTTTATATCGTATCCGGTGCCTGAGTGAATACTTAGTATTCCAAGAATTGCATAACGGGTCTTATTTTTAATAGCCATGTTCTCCGCCTCCTATCTGTATAATTATATCGGCTGCTTTTTGATAACCGCCGGCATTACGAAATAAAGTTTTTAATTTCTGTGTATTATCTGTAAAAACTGGATTATTCAGTATCTTATCCGCCGAAGTTTTCAAGGCCGATGCAGAAGTATCCTTTAAGGTAAGAGAAATTCCAAGTTCCATTTTGGCAATCTGCGCTGCAGTAATATACTGGTCATTAGCAAGGGGGAGTACGATGGAAGGTACGCCGTAGTAAATTGTTTCGCTTATACTGTTAAGCCCGCCGTGAGTAATAAAAAGAGAGGCGCGTTCAAGAATTTCCAATTGGGGAGCCCTCTGACACAGAATAAAATTATCCGGTATTGCTCCAAGAGACTGAAAATCCATTCTATCTCCTACGGACATAACAACCTGGTATCCGGTATCGCCAAATGCAGCAAAGCACATTTTATAAAAATCCGGGAGGGCTGTATTGATAGTCCCCATAGATATATAAATGAGTGTATTTTGATTCAGCTTATTCCAGGGAAATTGTATATCCGGCTCTCGATTGAAAAGGGAAGGACCAACAAAATAATAAGTATTGTCAAAAACCATTCCGCCGGGATTAAATTCTCTGGTGGTATAGAGAAGAGTAGCATCTCCTCTGACAGAAAAAAAGTCCGGAATATTGGGAATGGGCACTTTCCAGAAAGAGCATTGTTCATCCAGGATACGGTAGAATTCGTCCAATTGAAAGTCATAACCCCTTACGAGCTGTTCCTCCGGAAGAGGAAGTTTCGATAGAGCAAAGGTAGTTGTTGAGCAGACGGAGGGTATATTAAGTACTTTCGGAAGAAAGCTTCCGGCTCCCAAATAAGAATCAAATACCAAAATATCAAAGCGAATCCCTTTAATCCGTTCCAGGAGAACAGGCAGCATAACCTTATCATACTTTATTTTATACTCCAATAAAGTATAAAATGGATGATTTCCTGTTGAGCGGAAACTCCGGTTAAACTCATCAATTTC
>JAEXGM010000288.1 GCA_023450835.1 Bacillota bacterium
TGTTTTGCATAAAGGACAAGTTCCTCTGCCATGTGATGGCGTACTCCATAATGTTTTACCTCTATGGAGCTTTAATGCCATGCTAATCATTCCTTTCTGTGTAAAATTCCCTCATAGTCTTCATTGCTACAATCCCATTTCACTTGACTTAGGATACGGCGGATACTCTGCTCCGACAAATAATATTCCACAGCCAGTTCTTCTGCTGTCCGCCCTCCATGGTATTTTTTATAAATCTCCTGGTTTCTTTCCTTTAATAATATCCTGGCTCCGCTCATTTCTCCCCAGGTTTTCTTCTCACCCTCTTTACGAGGTATATATAAATATTCGCCGTCAACATACTGCTGTAATAATTTTATCATTTCCTCAGGCAATATATCCTGCGCCTTAATATATTTCATATTCTTTGCTCCTCTGATATTTTAATTAAGATGAAGCAAAGACCAAAAAAACTGCAGCAGGGCAAACCATGCTGCAGTAAAGATTTTATATAAAATCCATCTCTAAAACTTATGTCCGCCAGTGAAAACATACACAAATAAGCCTTTTAGCTTGAAGGCCGTAAAGTGTACTATTATCACCAGCTACTTAAGAATCAGAGCTCCGAGCAAAGCATCGCCGACTAATTTTTTTGTGGTCTCTGCGCGGAGCTGTTTTTGCGGTCAACAGATTTAATGGATTTCATATAGATTCCTCCTAAACTTTCCAAATCAATGTCTATAATTAGATTCAGTATAGCATAAATATGCTTAAAATCAAGTTCATAAATGTTTCTATGCTATTTGTGATTGCAAGACTTAATCCGGAAGCAATAAAATCTATTTCATTCTCATTAATCGCACTGTCATGTTTAGCATAATCCCCCCCTTTTAGCAGCAACCCACCGCAAAGACGCAGTGTGCTGTTTGCTTGTTATATTTCCTTTTGGCAGATAGTTCACTGCTTCTAGTTAGTCATTTTGCTTTGTACTGCGGAGCGCTCTATTTAAATTAGCTGCAGAGTTATATCACCCTTGACAAATAGTTGAAATTAGAGTAAAATCACTTTCATTAAATGACATCAGTGTCAATTAATTATAAGGATGGTACTTACATGGCAAGAAAACCAAATGAGAAACAACGCAATGATAAAAGAGAAATGATTATTGAAAAGGCCCGAGAGGTGTTTTGCCATAAAGGTTATTTGAGTGTTACTATGAAAGACATTGTTGATGCATGCGGTATAAGCCGCGGCGGACTGTACCTTTTCTTTTCATCCGTCGAAGAATTGTTTCAAGCAGTTATAACCACCAGGAATATGAGGCGTTTTCAAACAGTCCGAAAACAGGTTGAAATGAATGCAGAATTTTTCGGCCTGTTTGATATGTATTTTAATATGCAAAAAGATCGTATTCTTCATATGGAAAACAGTATATTAAGAGCAACCTACGAATATTATTTTGTCCATCAAAGTCCGTCAGATATAGAATTTAGAAATTCACAAATTGTTTGTATAAAAAAAACCATACTTGATATTCTAAATCTTGGAGTCCGTCAGGAGAGTATTGCAAATGACAACATTGATGAAATCGCTGAAACTTATATGTTCTTAATCGAGGGCATGAGTGTATTCGGAATGCTCTACAACATATCAGAAGCTTATATTGATACTCAAATCCAACTAATGAAAAATATGCTTACGATTAAAACGAAAGGGGAATAAGCTATGCCAAAATGTGTTTTAGTTACAGCCGGAAACACGTCTGAGCCAA
The DNA here is from genome assembly GCA_023450835.1 of Bacillota bacterium. Taxonomy (GTDB): domain Bacteria; phylum Bacillota; class Clostridia; order Lachnospirales; family Lachnospiraceae; genus Anaerocolumna. The sequence goes on from JAEXGM010000288.1 coordinate 1,751, forward strand.
TCGACAGCGTTCGTTCCATTACCAACACAGCAAGCGGAAAATTAGGCAGTATCATTGCTGATACTTTTATTTCTGAAGGCGCCGACGTCGTCTATGTATGCGGCAAAAACTCGGTACAACCCTCACAAACTCCAGTGCAGAAAATCACGATTGAAGGAGTAACCGACCTGGTTCAGACTGTAAGAAATCTGTCACAGCGTTATTCCTTTGATTGCATTATCCATTCAATGGCTGTCAGCGATTATACTGTCAAAGGTATCATTCCCTATGACGAATTGTCGGAGGCTATAATACACAGTGAAAGGCCTGCTATCAGCACTAAACCCGGCAAGCTTAATTCTGATATATCAAATCCTGTGATATTATTAGAAAAGGCTCCAAAAGTCATCAGTGAATTCAAGGATTTACAGCCACAGGCTTTGTTGGTCGGATTCAAGCTTCTGGTCGGTGTCACGGAGGATGAATTATACTCTGCTGCCGTTAAGCTTCTGAATAAAAACAACTGCGACTTCGTATGTGCGAATGACCTCAATAATATAACCCCAAATAAACATGAAGCATTATTACTTGCTAAAGACGGGTCCTGCATTAAGTTATCTACCAAACAAGATATAGCTTATGCAATAGTAAAAAACATTCTAAGCAAATGGAGGAAGCAGAAATGAAAAATATAATTTTAGGTATCAGCGGCAGCATAGCCGCATATAAGGCCGCAGATATTACGAACCGCCTGATTGATAAAAACTTCAATGTCAATGTTGTAATGACAAAAGCCGGAACCGCTTTTATCACACCACTCACAATGCAGGCTCTTTCAAAAAATCCTGTATATACAGATGCGCTCCAAGAAAGCAATCCTTCCGAAATCGTGCATATTGCTCTGCCGCAAACGGCTGACTGTATTCTTATTGCACCTGCCACCGCAAACATCATAGGAAAAATTGCTGCCGGAATCGCAGATGATATGTTAAGCACCCTTGTACTGGCATCAAAATCAATCCCCAAACTCATAGCTCCAGCCATGAATAACATCATGTATGACAATGAAGCTGTACAGGATAATCTTAAAATATTGCAGAAACGTGGGTGGATTATTATTGAACCGCGCAAAGCGCGTCTGGCATGTGGTACATATGGTAAAGGCGCATTAGCTGCTGTTGATGATATCGTCCATTCGGTGATCTCCGTTACAGGTGAAGACTAATGCTGCTTGTAATCAATATTGGAAATACGAATATAACCTTAGGTCTGCAAACTTCTACTAAGCTATTGACCTATCGTATTTTAACCAAAGAATGCAACACTTCAATGAAAATCGAACAAGAAATAGAAAACTTTATCACCAAACAAAGCTTTCTGTTACAACAAATATCCGATTGTATCATTTCATCGGTAGTCCCTGATAAAAGCCCCCTTGTATCTGATGCAGTCAGGAAATTGATAAAGACTCAACCAATACTAGTATCTCCAAGGATGGATTTCGGTGTAGATATCTCTTCATATGACAGTTCCCTGATTGGAACAGATCGGCTGCTTTGCTGTATGGCCTCTTATGAAAAATTTAAAACTCCATTTATAGTCTATGATCTTGGCACAGCGACCACCGCCAATATTGTAAATGAAAACAGGTTATTTCTAGGCGGTGCCATAATTCCCGGTTTAGATATCGGGCTTAGGGCATTAGCCAAAAATACCGCATTAATTCCAAAGGTTATAGCTTCCTCCTATATACCACTGATAGGAAAGAATACTAATGAGTGCCTGTTATCCGGAGCCATACACGGGACGGCAGGATTCATTGATTCCTACACAGATAAAATCAACGAAGAATTAGGCAATAAAGTTACTGTAATTATTACTGGCGGAAATGCGCCAAGAGTAATACCCTTCCTGAAAGCAGATACTATTTATTGTCCTGATTTACTGCTGGAAGGTTTAATATTGCTCTATTCCAAATATAAGCTATAGAGGGGTAAAATATTATGAAAAAAATAAGTAAAATACAAAACCTTGTTCTGTTGTCTCTTTTTGCTGGCATAATTTTTATGCTGGCATTTTCCGGCATCGGTTATATACAACTGGGTTTCATAAAGGCCACAATTATACATATTCCTGTAATTGTAGGTTCCATATTACTGGGTTCTAAGAAAGGGGCGTTTCTCGGCTTCTTGTTTGGTATCACTAGTTTTATAAGCAACACCTTTAGCCCCGGGATAATGTCTTTTGCTTTTTCCCCATTGATATCCATTCCGGGTACAGACAGCGGAAGCATAGTTGCTCTTATTATATGTTTTATCCCGAGAATTTTAGTTGGAATAGTACCTTATTATATGTTCCGCCTGCTTCATTCATTATTCAAAGGTAAGATGAATTTGCTTTCCTTTGGTATAGCTGGTATCGCAGGAGCGGTTACAAATACATTGCTTGTTATGAATGGTATCTATTTGCTTTTTAAGGATTCTTATGCAGCTGCACTGGAAATCTCCGTTGAAACAGTTTATAAGGCAGTTCTTACTATCATATTCACCAATGGCATACCTGAAGCCTTGGTTGCCGGGATTTTAACGTCAGCTCTTTGCCGGGCATTAATAAGTAATGCTCAAGTCCGTGATATGCTTGAACATTTTTAACATTGGTGGAGCACCATGAACCATTCTCTGCTCAGCCTTCCCTCAAATCTTTTAAACCAAAAAAGCCGCTGCACAACCCAAGTCGTGCAACGGCTATTTCATTTCTTATTCAAAACGTATACAGGTCGTGTGCCACGAACCCTTCACGCTCTCTGAAATCCCTGATTATACTGGAATTAATCCAGTGTATAAGGCATTAAAGCGATATGTCTTGCTCTCTTAATAGCTACAGTAAGAGCTCTCTGATGCTTAGCGCAGTTGCCGGTAATTCTTCTGGGAAGAATCTTACCTCTTTCAGATACGTATCTCTTTAACTTGTTTACATCCTTATAATCAATTCCTGTATGATTCTTGTCCGCACAGAATACACAAACCTTTTTCCTTCTGCGGGTGTTTCTTCTCTTCATAGGGGAATCGCCTTTATCATCTCTATTGCTGTTTCTGTCATTTTTATTATATGCCATGACCTGACCTCCTTATCCAATGAATAACTGATTAATCTTCTTTATTCTTTATGCTTTAACTAAATGGCAGCTCCTCGTCCAGTCCGTCGGGAATGTTCATAAATCCATCTCCAATTGCCTGGCTGGGGGTTGGCCTCTGGGTTTGCTGATAGCCGCCGGATTCGGTACTGGATGAACCTTTGCTCTCTGCAAATTCCTGTTCTTCAACTACAACATCAGTTGTATAAACTTTCTGTCCATCCTTATTGGTGTAACTGCCTGTCTGGATTCTTCCCGTAACAGCAATCTTAGTTCCCTGTTTTAAATACTTCTCAGCAAATTCGGCTGCTTTACCAAAGCTTACACAATTGATAAAATCTGCATCTGCTTCACCAGGTCTTTTAAATCTACGGTCTACTGCCAAACTATATCTGGCAACTGCTGTGGAATTCTCTCCTTGAGAGTACCTTACTTCCGGGTCTCTTGTAAGACGACCCATTAAAATGACTTTATTCATATTAAGGAATACCTCCTTTTACTATGCGTCCCGTCTAATGCACAAGAATCTGATTACATTTTCCATAATGCGAATACGATCTTCAACTTCGCCAGGGCATGTTGAATCAGCATCGAATTGGATAAAATAATAGAAGCCTTCTTTCATCTTCTGAACTTCGTAAGCTAATTTCTTCTTACCCCATTCGTCGATGTTAGTGATGTTGCCGCCAAATCTTGTAATAAGTTCTTTTACGGCTTCCACTGTTGCGTTTCTAGCTTCGTCTTCGATTTTTGCATTTACAACTAAGGCTAATTCATATTGGTTCATAGTTGTCTGCACCTCCTTCTGGTCTCTGGCCCTTTCTCACAAATGCCGCAGCGGCTATTTGACAAAGTCGGATTATGAATAATCCCTTTGTACGGAAAGAGCAAGGAAAATAATGTATAACATATCACGAATATATATTTTATCATATATTGTGAAGCTTGGCAAGAAAATTTTATATCTTTTGACTTTTCCCTTTTCACTATGTAACAGTCTTTTTGAGTCCTTCCGCTATTGTACTTATTTTTGAGTCCCCTTATAATCATAATTATACAGGTTAATTGAATATGCTAATGAGCTTGAAGCACCTATTTTATTGACTTTTATATAATAGGTCCCCTTATCAAAATAACCGTAAGTCCAATAACTATAGCTCCCCTCACTACTACTATTATCATCATTCAAGTGATAAATCACCTTGCCTTTTGAGTCAACTATTTCCCAATCAAACTTGCCGTCTAAAAATGAAGATAATAATACTTGTACATATTGCCTTGAACCAATAGTGAACTTATACCATTCTGTTTTTGATGCACTGTCCCTCGTCGTAAAAAGCCCTATTCCTCCTGTCCCTTGCACTTTTAAACTTCTTGCCTTCGCCTTGTTTAATCCTGCATCAGATTTGTACTTATTCACATAGGTGACTAATTCATAAATACTATCTGAAGCAGTAACTTGAACATAATACGTCCCCGCTGGTACAGTATAATATTTTTGCATAAAATCATACCCCGTACCATCACTTTTTAAATCATTATACGCAGTACTTCTTTTTGTAATTGCCTTTTTATTCTTATCCAACAGGCTGAAAGAAGCTGCGCCACTTATCGAATTATCAGCAGGACTCAGGTCTACCTCTAAAACGCTCGTAGCTTTCACTGTTATTTTATAATTAATTTTCCCACTTGCCTTCTCTTGATAAGAAAGGGTTGATTTGCCGCTTGTGATGATTCTGTCTCCGCCATCTATCTCATAAAGTTTTGCTAAAAATGTTGTTTCCCCCACTGCCTCATAATCTTCTTCATTTTCCAGTGTAAACTTTATATAATAGGTGCCGCCCTCCGGCAAATTCCTTAAGTAATCCGAATTCTCATCCATCCGTTCCACGCTGAAGCTTTTTCCAAGGGGTTGAGTGCATTCCTTATCCTTATAAATAGTTCCATCTATTTCATCAAAGGATTCTTTTCCCGGTTTCAAAGATACATAAAGCCCGCCTCCGTTTTTAGCGGTAAATGGTATAACGATACTTTTATCTGCTTCTGCATCACCAAACTTTAATTCGCTGTATCCCTTTTCTGTAATTCCATCAAGAGAGTTGATAGCATTCACCTTTAATTCCGGTATATTGGTAACCACTGTCAGAAGCATTTCAACGGTACAGTTCAAGAAAATTCCTGTATCTGTGAGGTCTCCTGTGGCATTACTTAGCTTATAACACATATAGTAATCCCCCTCACTTAGATCTACCTGTGAATCAGTAACCGGGGTGGATGCTGTAATACCTGTAAATTCCTTTATTTTCGGTGAACCTTCCTTATAGTTTTTCTGAATAGACACAGTCAGGATTCCTGGTATAGTATCTTCATCTCTAAAACTTATATTTACTTTGACATTTCCATCCTTTGGCATATGAAATTTGAATGCCTCGTAGTTATACCATTTGCTCATGCTGATCGTTGTCCCACTCACTCTCTGATCTGCCATCGCTCTAATCTGTGGCAGCGAAAGTATCGCCATAAGCACTGCCATGCATACTAAAATTTTTCTCATTGCTTTTTTCATTGGTTTTCCTCCCTATTATTTGTTGCTTTTTCCAAGCAGCATCCAAATTATATCAAGTTTTTTCCATATAAACAACAAGTTATCCTGCTTTCTAATTCAACTTTAATTTAATAAGACAAAATAATAGCAACGGCTTTAACCGCTGCTATTACAGCTTTATTTTGGGAATTACAGCTCAATTTATTATTCCGCCAATGTCTTAAACAACTGCTCAAAGAGTTTATCCCTGTTAATGGCGTATACATACCTTATAAAATGCCTCCTTTTATCAAAGGCATAGTGCCCATCATATTCCGGAATAGGGCTATGTTCCAGTCTATCCTGCATATAGTCTCCGTCAAGAAGCCAGGCTACTGCCGTAACATCCCATATAACTCTGCTCCAGCAGAGGCTGCCTCCCATAGCTTCCCCTTCCCGGACTGTGGTTTCAAGCAGATAATCACACAGGCTGTTCTTGCCTTTTAACCAGTATGTCAGCTCCGGCCCTGTTGTATAAAAGGAAGAAACTACTCCCGCGCAGGGAAGTTGTACCAAAGGAACTCCGCAGCCAAAGACAACACGAGCCGCCGCAATATCCTGATGGAGATTGAATTCTCTGTTGTCCGTCCATTCGCGGGCATTACCTCCCAGCCATATAACTACTATCTTCTCGATTATCCCAGGTTCCAGCAGAATAGCAGAAGCAACGTTGGTTATGGCACCAATTGCCACTACATAGAGGGGGCTGCCCTCTTCCCGTCCCATGGCAAGCTCCATCAGATTTCTGGCAGCCGGTGAATCTAGCGCCTGCTCTTCGTTTGACAAATAACTTCTTGAGCCTTTAAAAGTAATCTTTTCATAATCTTCCCGCTTACAGAGCCTTATAATGTTCAAGATTTCCTGATAACTTTTCTCCATCCCATCCTCAGGGCCGGAAGACTTTTCATTATAGAAGGGCGCCGCATAGATAGCTTTTAAATTTAATTTATTTTCCGATTTTATCAATAAAGACAGCGCATACTGATCATCTATTTCATTATAGGTATCTGTATCAATTACCACATCAACTTTCCCTGCGGGCTTTTCCAATCTTCTAAGTAGTTTTAAACTATCCATATTACC
>JAEXGM010000011.1 GCA_023450835.1 Bacillota bacterium
GGAATCGTAAAAAACTGCAGCGTATTTCGGGTCGCATATACTCTTCCCTGAATTTCTACCGGAATTTTCATTCTAAAAATCACATCCATATTAGCACCCATTATCGGAATAAATATCCACCCGGCTATTGCTCCCAAGCACCAGGTTATTCCATTCCTGCCAAAGGCTAAAATGAAGTTTTCCGTACACATTGAAAAAAGCAGTGAATTAACAATAATTCTGACACGGCTCTTTGGTGCAGGCAAAAATGTCATCAGCATACTGCCTGCCAACGTAGCAATTCCCGTGCAGGCATTGACAAAGCCAAGAACATGTTCTCCTCCGCCCTTTCGCGAAAGCAGCATGGCCGGAAGTGCCGCATTGTAAATAGATGCAATGAAATTAATAGCCGCAAGAAACAATATTAAATCAAATATTCCCCGATTGTCTTTCAAATATCTTAAACCACACCTTATTGCCTGGCTGAAACTTTCCCCTTTCTCTGAAAGGTTATAGGTAAGCTTCGGAATTTTAATAAACAACAGCAAAGAGATAAAGGCAATAAAAAATGTTAATAAATCAAAAATAATTATAACATTCATACTGCTTAACGTCAGTATTGCTGTAGCCAGTACCGGTGCCAGTAAAGTAACCAGGGAATTTGAAAGAGAGCGCATGCCACTGGTCTTCTGATAATGTTTTTTGGGTATCAGAAGGCTCATTGTTACATCGGCTGCCGGCTGCTGAATGGTATTCATTAAACCGGTAAAAGCATTTAGCAGATATAAGTGCCAGACCTCAAGGTGCCCTGTCTTTAAGAGAACCAGAACTGTAACCGTACTCAATGCGGCAAAACTGTCACTGAGTAACAAAATCTTCTTTTTATCCCATTTGTCACTGATTGCACCTGCAAAAATACTAAACAGCACATAGGGCATATACGAACACACCGAAAGTAAGGAGGTAGATAGTGCCGACCCCTTCTGTTGGTATGACCATACAATCAATGCAAAACTTGTCATCGAGCTGCCCAGCCCTGAAAAAGCCTGGGTAATCCATAATATCAAAAATGTCTGTAATTCCTTTATTGTACTTTTTATGTTTTCTTTCACGACTTTGCTCCTTTAATTTTATAATGAGAAAATTAAGTGCAAAGTCCTAGGGACGAATATCTATCCTCCATGCAGTTTCGTCCTGTCAGACCTTGCATGGAGCGCCACCAATACAGAGCTTCATTTCTTTACTCCTTTCCTATGTTTTGATATTTTATAAATTATATATAACCGGCAATTTATTCTTCAAAGTATAGATACGTTCTTATTAGACCCCTGCTTCTAAATTCAAATCAGCCGCCTGCTTCCGCCTCTAAGGCCTTTCTTATGGCAGCGGGATTGCCTTTATACTGCTCTATTATTTCGCTTACCCGGTCATATCCCAGGATTTTGGTATAGGAAGTCGCAAAGGCATAGGAACCTTCCAGCAGTGCCTCACATCTTTCCTTATCCGGCTCCATCAGCTCTATACATTTGTCTTGAAACAGACTGACAGCCTTCTCAAGCAGCGACAGACTTTCTAACAGACAATCTGCTATAAGGGGCAGAAAAGCATTCAACTCAAATTCCCCTCTGGAAGCTGCCATCGTAATGGCAGAATCATTTGCCATTACCTTCATTGCAACCTGTGTTACCATTTCCGGAATAACAGGATTTACTTTTCCCGGCATGATAGTGCTGCCTGCCTGAAGTGCTTTCAATCGAATCTCTCCGATTCCTCCAAAGGGGCCGGAATTCATAAGTCTTAAATCACCGGATATCTTCATGAGATTGACTGCCAGGGCTTTTAATAATCCGGACACTTCTACAAATACATCATTATTCTGAGTAATATCCATAGGGTATTCGGCTGCCGCAAGTCCCATGTCTGTGAGACTCCTAAGTTCCTCTATTACCATGAAGCGGTACTTTCTCTCTGCATTGCTGGAATTGCCTACTGCAGTTCCTCCTAAGTTGACCTGACGCAGCCTCTCTTCCACCTTATACAGCCTCCAGCGGTCTCTTGCAACCGCCTGGGCATAGGCTCCGAATTCTTCTCCCAAGGTAATAGGGATAGCGTCCATCAGTTCTGTTCTGCCAAGCTTCTTTATTCCTTCGTATTCTCTTTCCTTTAACTGAAGGGCCTGCTGCAATTTTGCACAGGTCTGGCTTAATTCCCGCAGCAGCTCAATGGAGGCAATTCGCAAAGCAGTGGGATACACGTCATTGGTTGACTGTCCTCTGTTTACATCATCCAAAGGATGGACGGTTATTTTCTCATTCTTCTCATCCAGCCATATCTTTTCTGCCAGATGTGCGAGCACTTCATTGACATTCATATTAGCTGAGGTACCTGCTCCTCCTGAAAGGGCATCAACTACAAACTGCTCCTGATATCTTCCGGCAAGTATACTGTCACAAGCCTTTATAATTGCTTCATATACGCCTTCCTCTCCAACCTTTAACTTAACATAAGTCTTTGCCGCTGCCTTTTTTACATTTACAATAGCATATATAAGTTTAAGATTGGTCTTCTTATAATCCAGGGCAAAGTTTGAAGCTGCTTTTTTGCTCTCTTCGCCATAAAGTATTTCCTGCTG
>JAEXGM010000026.1 GCA_023450835.1 Bacillota bacterium
ACTATAATAATGTAACTGAAAAGGAAGTAAAGGCAGAGGACGTCAGTAAGACATACTTTAGGTTTTTAATAGTGGCATGGGCGATTATGCTGATGACGCTGTTGTTATATGTTATCTAGGATAAATACAAATCCTGAAATTAGTGCATCAACAAAGTAGGTATATGTTACCTTGGTGGTTTCATATACCTACTTTGACTATGTGGATAATAGGATAAAGTCTTGCTTATTTAATTTTTTTTCAGATGACAAGGGCATGGTTGCAAGGTTGAAAAATATATTAACTACATTGTTAAGAAAAAGTAATAAGAGCCGGTAGATTGGATAAATTCAAATCAGTCTGATGTTACATTATAGGACAGTTCACTTTCTAAATTAATATAATCATATATAGATTTAATTTCATCATTTTTAAGATAATGATAATATTAGAATTGAAAATGATATAATTATATGTTATATTACAATAAATAACAAATTTTAAATACTGAATTATCATCGAAATGAGGGCATTGTAATGCGTGAATACGATTATAACGAAAAATGGATATCATTATTGACGCCGGATATTGTTGCCTTACTTACTAAAATTCATGAATTTAAGGGTGAGCAGACTTTATTTATAGAAGCACACACAGATACGCTGACAGAGCTAACCACAATTGCCAAGATTCAGAGTACAGAGGCATCGAATAAGATTGAAGGCATTTATACTTCGGATGAGCGGTTGAAGAAAATTGTACAGGATAAAACTATGCCTAAAACAAGAGACGAGCAGGAGATAGCCGGATACAGAGATGTGCTCAATACGATTCATGATAGCCACGATCATATTCCTCCAAAACCATCCATCATACTTCAGCTTCATAGAGATTTGTATAAATTCGGAGGGCTGGAGACAGGCGGGAAATATAAAAATTTAGATAATGTAATTGCGGAGGTTGACAGCAAAGGAAATAAGAAGCTGCGTTTTGAACCGGTACCTGCATGGGAAACAGCGGAATCCATCGAGAAGCTATGTAAAGCATATGAGGATATAGTAGGAACAGAGAAAGCGGACCCATTGTTAATTATACCCATGTTTATATTGGATTTTTTATGTATACATCCTTTCAACGATGGAAATGGCAGGATGAGCCGATTGATGACATTATTGCTTTTATATAGGTCAGGATATATTGTCGGTAAATATATTAGTATTGAAAAGCTGATAGAAGAGTCAAAAGAAACCTATTATGAAGCATTGCAGGAAAGTTCGCTTGGTTGGCATGAGGAGGAAAATAACTATGGGCCCTTTGTGAAATATACACTTGGGATTGTGGTAAATGCTTATCGTGAATTTTCTTCCAGGGTAAAGCTGCTAACAACTGGAGGAATGACTAAGCCAGACCGCATCCGTGAACTTATCAAAGATAAGTTGGGAAAAATAACCAAGACAGAAATTATGCAAAAGTGTCCTGATATTAGTCAGATAACAGTGCAAAGGACACTAAATGAATTACAAAAAAAGGGCGAAATTATTAAGATAAGCGGAGGACGATATACATCTTACGTTTGGAACAGAGAGGACGAATGAAATGATTACAGGAGAATTAAAAAATAAAATTGATAGTCTTTGGAATGTATTTGCAACGGGCGGATTGGTAAATCCTCTTGAGGTAATTGAACAGATAACGTATCTTATGTTTATTCATGATTTGGATGATTCAGATAATATGCGCGCCAAGGAAAGTGCAATGTTGGGGCTGCCTTATAAAAGCATTTTTGCGGAAGGTATTGTGATAGGTGATAGAGAAATTGATGGAAGTCAGTTGAAATGGTCTGTATTTCATGATTTTCCGGCCGGAAAAATGTATTCTGTCATACAAGAATGGGTATTTCCATTTATAAAAACGTTGCATAGAGACAAGAATAGTGCCTATTCCAAATACATGGATGATGCAATTTTTAAATTACCGACTCCTTTGCTGTTATCTAAGATTGTAGATTCGTTGGATGAAATATATCGGCTGATGGCAGAAGTAAAAGATGTGGATATCCGTGGAGATGTATATGAATACCTGCTCTCAAAAATTTCACAGTCCGGAAGAAATGGGCAGTTTAGGACACCAAGACATATCATTCGCATGATGGTGGAATTAATGAGACCACAGCCGGATGACAGTATTTGTGATCCGGCATGCGGTACTTCTGGTTTCCTTGTTACAGCAGGGGCATACCTGAAAGAAAAGCACAGAGAAGACATATTTTTTAATAAACAGAAGAAAGACCATTACATGAATCATATGTTTTTTGGGTACGACATGGATCGTACCATGCTTCGTATCGGAGCTATGAACATGATGACACATGGAATAGAAAGTCCATTTATTGAATATCGTGACAGCTTATCAGATCAGAATTCTGATAAAGACATGCATTCTTTGATACTTGCGAATCCACCTTTCAAGGGTAGTCTGGATGCGGATTCAGTATCCGGAGATTTACTTAAGGTATGTAAGACAAAGAAAACGGAACTTTTATTTCTGGCACTATTTTTAAGAATGTTGAAAATCAGTGGACGCTGCGCTTGTATTGTTCCGGATGGTGTATTATTTGGTTCATCAACCGCGCATAAGGATATTAGAAAGGAACTGATTGAGAACAACAGGCTGGAAGCGGTAATCTCAATGCCATCGGGGGTATTTAAACCATATGCAGGTGTATCAACCGGGATCTTGATTTTTACAAAGACAGGACATGGCGGGACAGACAATGTGTGGTTCTATGATATGACCGCAGATGGGTTTAGCTTAGATGATAAACGAACACCGGTTGCCGAGAATGATATTCCGGATATGGTTGAAAGATTTCATAGCCGTGATAAGGAAATAGAAAGACCCCGCACAGAAAAATCCTTCTTTGTTCCAAAACAGGAGATTCTGGATAACGCCTATGATTTATCGATTAATAAATATAAACAAGTTAAGTATGTGGCTGAGGAGTACCCTGAACCCAAAGAAATACTGGATAAAATCTTACAATTAGATGATGAGATTGCAAGAGAACTTATAGAATTAAAGGCGATGTTACAATGAGCGGACGGAAAGGAAGCAAGCAGGGCTTGCTAACAAATTTAGATTTGTAGGGATGAA
>JAEXGM010000041.1 GCA_023450835.1 Bacillota bacterium
GAGATATTCTTAATATCGGCATTTTCAAGACTTGTCACCAGTGCGCCTGCCGTATCCAGTGACGTAAGGCAGGTTACACCATTCTCAATAGAAGTTCTTCTTATTAAGAAGCCGTCTCTGCTTTTATCTCTTCCCTGGGTAGGAGTATCAATTACCAGGTCAATTTCATGTCCCATAATAAGGTCGATGATAGTAGGTGATTCTTTATCCAGCTTATTGACAGGTATTGCTTTTACTCCATTGTCATTTAAATACTTTGCCGTGCTTCTGGTGGCATAAATCTCATAGCCCAGATTCCTGAATCTTCCGGCTATCTCTACCGCTTCCGCCTTATCCGCATCTTTCACGGTAATTATCATCTTTTTATGCTTTGGCAGATTAATTCCGGCACCAAGAAAAGCTTTATAAAGTGCTTCATTAAAAGTCTTTGCAATTCCTAAGCACTCACCGGTGGATTTCATTTCCGGTCCAAGGCTGATATCGGCTCCGTAGAGTTTTTCAAAGGAGAATACCGGCATCTTAATTGCAATATAACCGGCTTCTGCTGCAAGCCCTGTTCCATAGCCCAGTTCCTTTAACTTTCCTCCCAGTATTACCTGAGAAGCAAGCTCAACAATAGGAATTCCGGTCACTTTGCTGATATATGGCACTGTACGGCTGGAACGGGGATTTACTTCTATTACATATACTTCATCGTGATATACGATAAACTGTATGTTAATCAAACCGATTACATGAAGAGACTTTGCCAGCCTTCTGGTATATTCCACAAGAACTTCCTGTATCTTCCGGGAGACATTCTGGGCAGGGTATACGGAAATACTGTCACCGGAGTGAATACCGGCACGTTCCACATGTTCCATAATACCGGGTATCAGGATATCTTCTCCATCACATACCGCATCCACTTCCACTTCCTTACCCATAAGGTATTTATCTACCAGAATGGGGTGTTCCTGTACATTTAAGTTGATGATATCCATGAATTCTCGGATATCGTCATCGCTGATGGCAATCTGCATTCCCTGTCCGCCTAATACATAGGAAGGTCTTACCAGTACCGGATATCCAAGTTCACCGGCTGCTTTGATAGCTTCTTCCGTTGTAAATACTGTCTTTCCGGCGGGTCTTGGTATGGAGCATTCCTCTAAGATAGCGTCAAAGAGCTCTCTGTCCTCTGCGGCATCAACATCTTCCGCACTGGTTCCAAGAATCGGCACACCCATTTTAAGCAAGGCTTCCGTCAATTTGATAGCGGTCTGGCCGCCAAACTGAACAACCGCTCCGTCCGGCTTCTCAAGGTCTACAATGGATTCCACATCTTCCGGAGTAAGAGGTTCAAAATAGAGTTTATCTGCTATATCAAAGTCCGTACTTACGGTTTCCGGATTGTTATTTACAATAATCGTTTCGTAACCTGCTTTGGAAAGGGCCCAAACACTGTGTACGGAGCAATAGTCGAATTCGATACCCTGACCGATACGGATGGGACCGGAACCAAGCACCATAACTTTCTTTCTGCCTTTTGTTTCCTCCACTTCATTAAAGCTCTTATAGCAGGAATAGTAATAAGGAGTACTGGCTTCAAATTCTGCGGCACAGGTATCTACCATCTTGAAAGCCGGGAGTATCTTATATTCTTCTTTACGAAGTTTCTTTATCTCTTCAAGACTCTTACCTGTAAGTTCAGCGATAACGCGGTCCGGGTATTCCAGTCTTTTAGCTTCTTCTAACAGTTCCTTTGTAAGTGGCTGGCTTTTAAGTTCTTCTTCCATTTCAACCAGAATAGCTATCTTATCCAAGAACCATCTATCTACCTTTGTGATTGCAAAAATTTCATCATAGGAGATTCCTCTTCTGATGGCTTCTGCGATAACGAATAAGCGGCGGTCATCAATGCGGTGCAGAAATTCTTTGATATCATCTATAGAATACTTGCTGAAATTACCATAGTTTAAGCTGTAAATATTCTGTTCCAGCGAACGTAATGCCTTCATCAGGGCGCCTTCAAAGTTGGTACAGATACTCATAACCTCACCGGTCGCTTTCATCTGAGTGGTCAAGGTTCTCTTTGCCATAATGAATTTGTCAAAAGGCCACTTCGGTATCTTTACTACCACATAGTCAAGGGCAGGTTCGAAACTGGCATAGGTCTTGCCTGTAATTGCATTGGGGATCTCATCCAGATTATAGCCTAAAGCGATTTTAGCTGCAACTTTGGCAATGGGGTATCCCGTAGCCTTAGAGGCTAGTGCAGAGGAACGGCTTACCCTTGGATTTACTTCGATTACACAGTATTCAAAAGAATCAGGATTTAAGGCATATTGTACATTACAACCACCTGTGATATTTAGCTCAGTTATGATGTTAAGAGCTGATGTTCTAAGCATTTGGTATTCTTTATCGGATAATGTCTGGGAAGGTGCCACAACGATACTGTCCCCGGTATGAACACCGACCGGGTCGATATTTTCCATATTACAAACGGTAATGCAATTTCCCTGTTTATCCCTCATTACCTCATATTCGATTTCTTTCCAGCCTGCAATACTTCTTTCGATCAGGCACTGTCCCACACGGCTCAATCTAAGACCATTGGAGCAGATTTCTTTTAAGATTTCCGCATCAGCGGCAATACCGCCTCCGCTTCCCCCAAGGGTATAAGCAGGTCTTACTACTACCGGATAGCCAATGGTTTCTGCAAAGATCAATGCATCTTCCACTTTGGTCACTACGGTGCTGGATGCACAAGGTTCGCCAATTTTCTCCATGGTGGATTTGAATTCCTGACGATCCTCAGCCTTCTTAATTGTTTCCGAAGTAGTTCCTATCAAGCGGATTCCGTTGTCTTTTAAAAAGCCGGATTCCTCTAATTCCATGGCAATATTCAGTGCTGCCTGACCGCCAAGAGTGGGAAGTACGCTATCGGGCATCTCAAGAAGAAGAATCTTCTTCACCATATCCGGTGTCAGCGGCTCTATATATACTTTATCCGCAATATCTTTATCTGTCATAATGGTTGCGGGATTTGAGTTTACTAATATTACTTCAACTCCTTCTTCTTTTAAAGAACGGCAGGCCTGCGTACCGGCATAGTCAAATTCTGCTGCCTGCCCGATTATAATAGGACCGGACCCAATAACCAAAACTTTTTTGATATTCTCTATTCTTGGCATCCCTGCACCTCCATCATTTTAATAAACTCATCAAACAGAAACTCGGAATCCTGAGGACCGGCACAGGCCTCGGGATGAAATTGAACCGTGAAAATATTTTTACCCAGGTAATGATAACCTTCATTGGTCCCGTCATTGGCATTGACAAAATATTTTTCAGCAATTTCTTCTTTCAGGGTACCATCTTCTACTACATAACCGTGATTCTGGGAAGAGATATATACACGGCCTGTCTGTAAATCCTTTACCGGATGGTTGGCACCTCTGTGTCCGTACTTTAACTTTCTGGTATCTCCGCCGCAGGCTAATGCCATAAGCTGGTGTCCCAGGCAGATTGCAAAGATGGGAATGTCACTTTGATACATTTTCTTTATTTCTTCAATTACTTCCACACATTCCTTCGGGTCTCCCGGTCCGTTTGAAAGCATAATTCCATCAGGCATATCTCCAAATACCTCTTCTGCTTTCGTAAGAGCCGGATAGACTGTCACATCACAGCCTCTTTTTAGCAGGCAGTCCTTTATATTATCCTTAGAGCCATAATCCATCAAGGCTACTTTATAATGACCTGTTTTGTAGGGATTTACCTTTAAGCCGCTTCTTGCAAGGTCTGCATCTCCCGGTACAAAATCCTTTGCCAGGTAGCTTTTCTTTTCCGGGCAAGTTACTTTATTAACCACACCCGCTACCTTATGCACTTTTAATTCCTTTATTACTTCCTGAACATCCAGCTCTTCCCTGCAGGTTATCATGCCGTTCATAGTGCCCTTTTCCCTTAATATCTTCGTAAGAGCCCTGGTGTCAATCCCTGCAATACCGGGGATATCATTCTGTTTTAAGAAATGTTCAATTGTATCCTCACTGCGGAAGTTACTGGGTCTTCTTGCGATTTCTCTCACAATATACCCGTCAACCCAAGACTTTTTAGATTCCATGTCTTCATAGCATACTCCATAATTTCCAATCAAAGGATATGTCATAACAACAGCCTGTCCTGCATAAGAAGGATCTGTCAATACCTCCAGATAGCCTGACATAGATGTATTAAATACAATTTCACTGATAGCATCCCTTGTTGAACCAATACTTGTTCCCGCAAATACATTGCCGTCTTCCAGTATTAAGAAAGCCTGCATAACTTCCACCTGTTCCTTTCAAAGTCGTAGATTTCACAGTTCCCGTGCCTGCAAAAACAGGCATACACCTGTTTTTGCCCGAAAAAAAAGAGTAGATAATTCTTTACCATACTACTCCCGCAATAGTGCCTGACAGGAGGTTTAAAAAATGTATCATTTACTAACTCTCTCCCTTGAGCCTACAGATACCCAAATTGCTAAAATTCTATCACATCTCTTTTCAAAACACAAGAAGTTTTTTATTAGAATTTTATAGCTCATTTATAAGGAGCTGTTATTTATTTTTATTCATAATTTTATATAATTATACATTGTTATAAATAAATAATCAAGCTGCATTTAAAAATTAAAATTTCCCTCTTATAGAGTTCAACAAAAGAGACAGTCCCCTACTAGCTTTAACACTAAAATGATACTGCCCCATAAACATCATTCTATACTAATAAGTGTCAAAAAGTCCTGCCTCAATACGTATACAGGCGATTCGCACAAAATAGAAAGACTTATGCGCCTTGGAACCAGTGCATAAGTCTTTCTATTTTGTGCAAATCGCCGTCCCCTCGAGAAAGACAGTCCTTTATCCCACTATTGATTCAACTCTCCGATTCTAGTTACCGCAACATAAATTCCCGATATTTTATACCAGGTAGGAAGGTCAACGATTCCATTAGCCGGAAGACCGAAAGCCTGCTGAAAAGCCGTAACCGCAGCCTGTGTCTGGGGCCCGAAGGCACCATCCACTGCAATTACCGGAATGGAAGTGTACACTCCCGCAATCGCATTTAACTGATCCTGCATTTGTCTGACACTGTCTCCCCTGGAACCTATGGTAAGATTGGCACCCGGCCAGGAACTGGGAACTCCTGCTACTTCCGTGGCAGAATTAATGTACATATTGGCACCATAGAAATTCCTTAATATCTGAATAGCTGATAAGCCCTGGTCTCCCAGTGATTTTGACCCCCACTGTGTCATCCAGCCCGGACAAGTTACATTCCTTCCGTCGCAGTATTGAGTCAGGATAGGCTGAACTACATTTGGCCTGGACAGATAATTATTGAATACCTGGTCTACCGACTGAGATATGGTATCATATATATTCCTTCCGTTCATCCACTTATGGTCGAATGCAGTGGATGACGTTATCGTAAAATTATATCCTCTGTTTCTATACCATTCTGTGTATACGCGGTTCAGGGTAAAAGACATAATAGCAAGTATATTAGCTGTGATGGTAGATGCGGGCCATGTAGCATATATTTCACTGGAAGCCACATTCTTAATATAATCCCTGTAACGTACATAGTGATTTTCCGTACTGGTATCGGTAGGCGGTCCGTCATGAACAATTACGAATTCCGGAATTACGACTCTTGATAAAACGATTTCGCCGCTCTCACTGGTAGGTTTTATTTCTGATTCTGCTATTTTAGGCGGATAATCACCGTAAAGGGTATGGGGTGGTATGACATATAATTGATTTCCCGGCTGGGCTCTTAAAGTAATGGGCTGAATAGCCGTAACATCCGGCAATATCTGTGAGCCGTCTACATCTACATTATCAAAGCCCTCTGCAGAAACGGTAATGTTATATTCCGAGTATGGCTGTGCGTCGGAAGTGGCATCAAGGCTGTAGTCAAGAGAAGGTGCCGGCAAGTCAACCTGAGAAGTTCTGCCTTGACTATCCGTCGTCAATTCTTCAACGGTGGAATCGGGATTACCGGTATAAGTAATTCTGACTTTGGCACCCGGTACCGGGCGAAATCCCTGCTCTGTTGTTACATCCACCTGCAGTTTTCCAAAATTTTGAGTTCCCATCTGTGCCGGATATACTTTTATCTGATTATACTTATAACTTTCCATTTTTCACACTTTTATTCCAAAGATTTAATTAAATATATGCAGGAATAATTTGAAAAATACAATGCATTTTTTTAATTTGCCATTTTGGTCTGAAAAAATACAATAAGAGGTTCCGGTACAATCTTCTTCCCACTTGCACCGGAACCTCTTATCTTAAAACATTAATATTTATACAGTAGACAAATCCCATTCTTCATATATCTTTGGCACGTCGCTAATAAGACGCTTTGTATAATCTGCCTTGGAATGAAGAATCACTTCATCTGCAGTACCTCTTTCAACAAACTTACCATGCTCCATAATATATACGCTGTCCGATATATAATAAGCAAGGCCGATGTCATGGGTAATGAATATAATTGTCATACCCGTTTCATCTCTAAGATGCAATAGCATATCCAGTATCGTGGCACGTGAACATGCATCAATCATGGAAGTAGGCTCATCAGCAAGCAAAATCTTAGGTTTCAATAAAAAGATACGCGCAATCATAAGGCGCTGCATCTGACCTCCTGAAAGCTCAAAGGGATACTTATTGGTAAGCTCTGCGAATTTCAGATTTACAAAGCTGCAGGCTTCCGTCATCATCTCTATTTTCTTCTCCATAGGAAAACTTCTTCCGCCGCGCATATTGATACAATCAATAAGAACCGTATCTATCTTGGAAAAGATGTTATAGGAGGAAAAGGGGTCCTGAAAGATTGCCTGGATATCCTTCCAATATTCCTTTTTCTTTTTCCGGTTACTGATATCACGAGGTTTTCCCTGAAAGAATATCTCACCTTCCGTTTCATTGCTGAGTCCCAGAAGCAACTTGCTAATAGTAGTCTTTCCGCTTCCGGATTCTCCAACAATTGAGATTAATTCTCCCTCATGGAATTCAAAATCCACATGGTCCACGGCAACTGTTTTTTTATTTCCGTAACCAAATATTTTGGTGACACCTTTTCCGCTTAAGCATAAATTTTTTTGAACCTTACTGTTCTCTTTTGCCTTTTCACTCATTGCCATACACCTCCCTCAGCTTTTCAACATCATAAATACAACGGTAGCTGCGTCCTTCTCCAAAATCTTTTGAATCAATGGCGGTTGCACGGCATTCAGCAGTGGCATATTTACATCTTTCGGCAAAACGGCAGCCCGAAGGAGGTCTCTTTAAGTTGGGAGGAGTTCCGGGAATAGCTGTAAGTTTCACATCACGGCTTCCCGCTTCCGGAACAATAATGGAGCCCATAAGTCCTTTGGAATAGGGATGAATAGGGTCAAATACCATTTCCTTTGCCAGGCCTTTTTCTACTATCTGACCGGCATACATTACCATAATATCATCTGTTACATTATATAATAAAGGCAGCTCATGGGTTATAAATATCATGGATTTGATGTATCCTTTCTCCATGAGGTTCTTTAACATCTTAATAACCATCTTCTGACTGGTTACGTCAAGAGCACTGGAAGGCTCATCAGCTATTAATACCTTGGGAGAAAGAATGGTGGATATGGCTATTACCGTTCTCTGCTTCATACCGCCGGATAACTCTACCGCATGTTTTTCAAGAACAGTGGCGGGAAGCCCCAGCTCTTCAAATCTGGCTTTTGCCATCTCATAGATTTCTTTTTTCGTTTTCTTCGGCTCATGAACATGTATTACATCTTCGATAAAGCGGATAATCTTCTGAGTTGGATTTAATGCATTCATAGCTGCCTGAGGTATATAAGCAATTTCTGTTCCCAATATATTTTTTCGTATATCATCGGGGTTCATCTTGGAAATATTGTTTCCGTCTACGATAATATCTCCGCTCATGTAGTGAAGAGGAGGAAAATAATATCCCATAAGACTAAGTGCCAAAGTAGACTTTCCACAGCCTGATTCACCCGCGATACCAAGGGATTTTCCTTCTTCAATCTTTAAGGATACCCCGTCAACAGCATAAACATCTTCCCCGAATCTTGTAATATATTTTGTCTTGAGGTCTCTGACCTCCAGAATTGTCTTTCCCATAGCGGACCTCCTAATCTCTTAAAGTGGGGTTGAACACCTGATCGAGACCAGTATTCATCAAATTCAGTGAAAATGATATTAAAGCTATAACCAGTATTACAGGGAAATATGCCCACCATGCACCGCTAAGATGAGCGGAATAGGACATTGCCCAGTCCATCATAAGTCCCAGGGTGGAAACATCTGCTGTCTTAGGTCCTAATCCTATCATGGAAAGTGATGCTTCCGCCAGGATTGCTGTTGATATCTGTAATATGAAGGCCATTACCACATAAGAGGCTATATAAGGCAAAATATCTTTAATAATAATGCTTGAAAGACTGTGACCTGAAAGCTTACTTAAGTTAACGTGGTCTCTGTTACGCAGGGAGATAACCTGTGATCTTACGGACCTGGTAGTCCATACCCAGGAGGTTATTCCGATTACAATAGCTACCGTGGCGGCTCCTCGCTTATCCTGCCCGATACTGTAGGATATCAGAATTAAAAGTACGAAGGAAGGAATTACCGTAAAAAGATTCGTGATAAACATGATAAAATCGTCTACTAACCCGCCGAGATATCCGGCTAATAACCCCAATGTGAGTCCAATCAAGGTTGCTATGGTACCGGCTATCAGTCCGATTAACAATGAAGTCCTTGTTGCGGACACCAGTTTTTTCAGTACATCATCACCAAAGTTATCCGTTCCCAGAGGGAGCACCTTTACGTTTGGAACATCACTTAAGTTTACATAGTCCGTATCTGATATCTGCTTTATTTCTTCCAGGGACTGGGTCTCTGTGTTTTGGACTGAAACCACTAATGGCTGCTCATTTAACGCGCTGCTAAGGCTCTTATCAAGCCTTTTATAGAAATTACGCTGAGCCATGGTCATCCCCTCCGGTTTAGCCGCGGGGTCATATTTTTCCTGCCAGAGTTTTATCAAGCTGCTGGAATCCTGCATATCAATATCTTCTGCCGGAACTCCTGCTGCTGTGAGCCACTGTACCATGGATACCTTATCGGTATCGCTTAGTTTATTGGTAAGACGTTTTGCACTGGCATCGGGTAAATCAATGGTTTTAGAATTTGTATTAATGCTATCGTATACGGAGAAATAAATACCCGGTTTTAAAAAGCTTCCTTTGCTTATCATCTGCAGGGGGTCTCCCGGACTGATGATGGGGTATATGATTATTGTCAGCAGCATAAATGCAAAGATTACAAACCCAACTACAAATTTCGGGGAGTGGAACACCTGTTTTATCGTATTTTTCATCCTGTCTACCTCCCTTAATCAAATTGAGCCGCTTTTACACGGGGATCAATAAATCCATAAACAATATCAACTATAAAGCTTGCCAGCAATACCATAATCGTAACAATCAGGGTAGTTGCTGATAAAAGCGGATAATCAGAATTTGATACAGCTTTCAGTATTGTAGAGCCAAGTCCCGGATAACTAAAGATTACTTCGGAAACCAGGGCACCGCCTACCATAGTACCGATAGAGAGCGCAAGTCCTGTAATCTGAGGAAGCATGGCATTACGGAATACATATCCTACAATCTTTCTGTCCTTAATACCAAGAAAACGGCTGTATTTCACATAATCGGCATTTAATTCATAAATTGACATAGAACGCATACCAATGGCCTGGCCGCCGATTGAAATAAGTACAATGGACCAGAAAGGCAGTTGGTAATGGGCAATAACAGATCTGACGAATTTCCAGCTAAGTTGGGGTATCAGATCATATCCATATCCGCCGGAAATAGGTGCAACTTTTAAGGTTATAGCAAATACAATCATAAGAATTACTGCAAGTCCAAAAGCAGGAAGACTGCTGAAAAACAATGTAACAGGCATCAGGACCCTGTCAAATCCTTTACGGATATAGGCCGCCAATGCTCCCAGAACATTTCCGATAACCCAGCCTACAATAATTGCCGGAAATTGCAACGCAAGAGTCCAGGGAAGTGCTGAACCTATAATATCAGATACTTTACGAGGATACTGGCTAAAGGAAAGTCCAAAATCTCCTCTAACCGCATTTTTACAATAAGCGATAAACTGAACATACATGGGCTTGTTGGTACCAAACTGCTCAGCGTAATGGTTATATATTTCCTGTGCTGCAGATGCATCCGTCATACCCTGAGCCGATTTTGCCGTGATGGCTGCAACAGGATCTCCCGGCATCAGTCTTGGAAGAATAAAGTTAAGCAGGATAGCAGCAACGAACGTAATGAGGAACCATATAATCTTTTTGCCGAAATATTTACGATAGCCTTTCATTGATTACCTCCATAATCTATCAGCCATGTTCCGGATTATCCCGAAACATGGCTGACCGTTTGTATTCAGGTACTACTTAACCAGAGTTAAATTATAAAGACCGGCAATACTGTAACCATTTAAAAGTACTAACGGAGGTATGTTATTGCCATCGTCTTTTTCGGGATAACCGGTCCATATGGATTCATTTACAATATGGAACTGGTCAGGTCTGTACATTAAGGAGAAAGAAGGAACATCTGTCAGATAAATCTTAACAGCTTCTGTATAGTATTCTTTCTGCTTATCGGGATCTGCGCTAGGGATTAACTTAATCAGCTCATCCATACGCTTGTTGCTGTAATGTCCCCAGTTACCGGCCCAGTTATTGTCAACGCCGTTAAATTCGGAACTTGTTAAGTTTCTCAAACGTCCCCAAGGCTGTGTAGGGCCTGCGGAATCGGTCCACATCATAAAGATATCATAATCTGTCTGTTTCTTGGAAGTAACAGTTGACTGGAATACGTCAGCCTGAGGATACTGTGTTGTAATATCAATACCAATGTTCTTACCGGCTGCTGCTACGATTTCAATAGCTGCCTGCCAGTCGGTCCATCCATCGGGGCAAGCTGCAACGAAGGAAAGTTTCTTTCCGTCTAATTCACGGATTCCGTCACCGTCTTTATCTACGATACCGGCAGCATCCAGTAACTTCTTAGCGCCTTCAATGTCATTTCCTGTCCACTGAAGATCTTTTACTGCATCATGGTCATATTTAGCCTGTTCACCATCAGTAGGATTCATAACGGAACGAGGAACATCCTTAAAGCTGGGTGACTGTCCTGTCATAGCGTTTGCATTAATAGCATCATAGTCAACTGCCATAGCAATTGCTTTTCTGATGTTAACATTCTGAAGCAGAGGGTTATCAAGGTTATACCAAGCGGTAGGCATATTTACACAGATACCGTAAGGTGCATCCTGAAGATATGTAGAAATAGGAAGGCCGTCTTTTTCCCACAGATCCTGAACATTGGGAATAAACTGCTGGTCAACATCAACTTCACCTGCTTTAAGTGCTACTTCGGTAGCAGGGTTATCAGCATAAATAGTATGGCATAAATATTTAGGTGCAGGAAGTTTTCCCCACATGGAAGCATCCTGGCCCCAGTAGTTATCATCGCGGACAAGAACTACTTTCTGGTCATCATTATAGAAATTATGGTAAGGACCGGAATATACAACATCTTCGCCGGCATCCTTCTTAATAGCGGCAGCATCATTATTGCAGCGAGCTTCTACCTTCTGAATCCATGCTTTCTGAAGAACATAAGTCTGTCCCAGATAGGATACTACAAGAAGGGGATTAACTGCTTTACCGCTGTCATCAAGTTTAGCTTTGATTAATACGGTGGAAGGATCTACTGCTGTTACACTTTCAATGTAAGGAGAAAGACCAACGCCCTGACCGTTCTTGATTTTAACATCTGTGTCAAAAGTATAAGCAACGTCATCAGCGGTAACAGGTGTACCATCGCTCCACTTTGCAGCGCTCTTAATCTTAACAGTTATTTCTGTTTTGGCATCATTCCACTTATAATCACCGTCAGCTAATAATGGTGTCATGGAATCATCAAGCATATTATACATATAGAGAGTTTCAAACATAGGAGTACGTGAGCCGCTTCCGGACTGGGTAATTGCCATTGCATTGTTCATATCATCGGAAAGAGGATTCCAGCCGTTAACTGCACCCCATTGCAGACCACCATAATATAAGGTTTCAGTTCTGGGTAATTCACCACCGGGTTTAACTTCCTCAGTAGGTGTTGCTGTTGCTTCCGGTGTTGCTGTTGCTTCTACCGTTGCAGTCGGTGTCGGTGTATCTTTTGTGCTTGTTTCGTCTGATTTGGATTTACAAGCTGTCAGCATACTTAATACCATAACACTGGTAAGAAGTAGTGACATAAATCTCTTTACATTCTTTTTCATAATGCTTCCCTCCTGTTTTTTTTATCGCAATAACCACTTTGGTTAAAAACGAGCTTTTTTATGTAAAATAACGTTTCTATTTACATATAATAATATATGTTGTAGAATAAAACCATGCTAATTTCTATTTATTTGTATATATTTTATACATGATTTAGCTTTATTTGGAATTTAGATTTATATATTATTACCTAAATAAGCAATATTACGCATATTTTTGTGTGAATTATATAAATTTTATTCTACAAGCAGAGCAATGTATCTTTATATGCGCTTATTGCATTGCATACACATATTTTGTGTATTAATCTTGCATCAGCAATGCATTTATATTACATTAAATACCATATTGCCAACACGCTGCAAATATGTGTATGCCCGTACAAATTAGTATAAGGAAAATTGTAACGTTTTTTCCAAATATCATCACAGTTTTGAGAGGAGTATGTTATGGTATCAAAACACGAAATAATCGATTATAGCAATGAAATGCCTATCAAAATCAGTATTCAGAATATGGAGGATATGTCCAGGCACTGGCACAGCAGTCTGGAGATATACCTGATATTAAGCGGCAGTCTGACGGTTATGTTTGAGGAAGGCACTTTTAAGCTCAAAGAAGATGATATTATCCTGATTAACAGCAATCAGTTCCACGAAATTAAGAGCAATAATACGGTTGCTGCCGTTCTTCAGATAAAACAAAGCTTTTTTGAACGCTGGGTCGATGACAGTACTTATTTTGAATGCAATTCCGTACTTTACCACGACCGGAATAAGTACCTTAAATTAAAGAAGCTGATCGCAAAACTTGTACATGCAAGCTATAATGTGACAGAACATAAAAGTCTGCTTATCATACCCTTGTCCTATAATATCTTATATGAGCTGATCTATAATTTTAGAAGTTTAAAGACAAATACGACGGAAAAAAATTCAAAGAATCTGAAAAGGCTGAAAGGGATTATTCAATATTTAAACGATAATTATACGGAGAATATTACCCTTGAGACCATTGCCAAGAGAGAATATCTTTCCGCTTCCTATCTCTCTCATTTTTTTGAGAAGAATATGGGCATCAGTTTATTCAACTACCTGTCAGGCATCCGGCTGCGCCATGCGGTTTCAGACCTGCTCCATACGGATTTGACCATTGAGCAGATAGCGGCAAACAACGGCTTTTCCAACAGCCGCTATTTCGTGAGTCTTTTTAAAAAAGAATACGGGGTCCTTCCCAAACAATATAAAAAAGAACAAAAGGAGCCCGCGGTTTCCGACAATGGGTCAAAATCGCTGCAGACCTCAATGCTGCTTCTAAAACAACAGGATTTTTTAAGCAAACTGGGAGAATATCTCGATAAAGAATCTAAAAAAGAGCTCCCGTCAGCAAAATATCCCACAAGGTTAATTGTTCATAGTATTAACACTACCGTAAAAAAGCAGTTCCTCCACCACTCCTTTAAAACCTATACCAGTGTCGGAAGAGCAAAAGAGCTTATGTACAAGAATGTCAGGGATAATCTGCAGGAGCTGCAAAAGGATGTGGGCTTTCAGTACATTAAATTCCATGGAATACTGGATGACAGCATGATGTTATATAACGAAGACCGAAACGGTAACCCCTATCTGGTTTTTACTTATGTGGATGAAGTATTGGATTTTCTTCTGTCTATCGGCATAAAGCCTTTGATACAATTCTCCTTTATGCCAAAACTTCTTGCAGATGACACGGATAGGACGCTTTTTTACAATCCGGTGATATTGAGTAAGCCTAAGGATTATAAGAAGTGGGTCTACCTCATTACCGAATTTACCAAACATCTGCTAAAGCGCTACGGTTCAGGGGAAGTCAGAACCTGGATGTTTTCCTTTTGGAATGTTCCTTTTTTATCTTATATCTTTTCCTTTGAAAGTAACGAAATTGCCTATGATCTTTACCGGATAACCAGAAATTGTGTAAAGGAGTGCGACCCTTTGCTTTCCTTTGGCAATCCCTCCTATGGGTCCTTAGACTTCAGCAATTCCGAGTTTTATGATTTTTTAGAGTACTGTAAACAGCATGATTGCTACCCCGACTTTTACAACATTCACTGTTACCCGGTCAAGACCTCCTCCATCGGAACTTTTGTCATACTTGGCAAGAGCCAGACGGAAAGCAGTGATAAGGACGCTATTATACTCTCTGATGACCCGGATTATATGGCTCACAGCATAGAAGGCTTTAAGAACCGCATTGCCGCCTATCCAAAGCTTCCTATATATATAACAGAATGGGCCTCTACTTCCTCCCATTGCGATTGGTTGAATGATACCTGTTACCGTTCGGCCTATATTGTAAAAAATATTCTGGAGAATTATGATGAGGTAGAAAGCTTCGGAAACTGGTGCCTTACGGACATCTTAGAAGAATTGCCCATGGATAATGACGAGTTTCATGGAGAACTTGGGTTATTTACCTGTCACGGAATAAAGAAGCCTGCTTACCATGCTTTTACTTTCTTAAATAAATTGATGGATATTCTGGTTGACAGAGGGGAAGGTTATTTTATAACGACAAACGGTAAGGGGGATTATTCCATCCTTCTTTATAATTACCATCATGTATCACCTCTTTATGCTCAGGGCGTATTATTTAACGTTACCTTTACCGAACGGTATAATGCATTTGTCAATCCTTCTTCCCTGGACATACATTTAACTCTGACCCATGTGGAGAATGCAGAGTATACCGTTACGCACCATGTAGTTAACAGAGAGAGCGGAAGTGCTTTTGATGAGTGGGTGCGCATGGGAGCAGTTCCGCTTACTACCGAAGAAGAGTTTGCTACCCTAAAGGGCCGCTCCATGCCAAGAATTATAAAAGAGCAGGTAACAGTAACAAATAATTCCATGGCACAGTTCGCTTTGCTTCTTCCGCACGAAATACGTCTGATCCATATTAAAAAAGCAGAATACAGTCCTTCTGTTTACCGTTGACATTTAAAAGTGTGTATTATAGAATACTTACGTGATTTTAAACTCATGTAATGGAGTCAAAAGTTAGTCTTTTTAGGACGGACGGCAATTTACCCAAAGCAGAAAGACTTATGCGCTGGTTCCAAGGCGCATTCGTTCTTTCTGCTTTGGGTAAATTGCCTGTGCATGTCTAGAGGACAAGGCTTTTGTGGAGTGAGCCATGTAATTTTAGGTTCATGTAATTAATAAGAAAAAACAGAAAATAAGAGGCATCTATGATTAATTCAGATAATTATTACAAAGCTTTGTTAAACAATGTATCTTCTACCGTATCGGAAGGAATCTTAAAGCTTGGGTTCACAAAAGGAGAGAGCTTTGGAATCTATTACGAGCAGGATTTGATTCATTATTTATTAGGAAAAGATTATGAAAGCCCGGAAGAAACAGAGAAGGAACTGCATAATTTCATGGCTTATGGGAAGGAAAACCACATTCCCCTTTCCATAAGCCATGAAGGCCGCCGGTTCCGCTTTCTTGTGTCATCGGAAGGTGTGTCTTACATCAATGACTGCTGCTCTTCTTCCGGCTTCTTAAAGGATTTGATTTCTCTTGTAAGTACTCATGCTTTTGACTTAGAGAAAGTGCTTGCGGTTTTCACGGATTCCGGCAGAGAATACACAGTGAAAGAAGTGGATAATGCGGAATTTGAATATGTTATTTCCTTTATAGATAAGGACTTTGATCCTTATTTTTACTGCTTCCATTTCGAACACGGACACGGGCATTACCACCGTTTGTTGGAATACAGCTATAAGAAGCTGTTCGAGAACGCTTAAGAGAGGTCTGCTTTGCACAGACTGCTATACTTAAGCTTGCCGGCAATTCTCTCTGACTTCATAAGGTGAACGCTATTTACCGGCAAGCTTAGCTTAGGCAGAAAAGAGGAAAGTTCTTCTGCCGGCAATTCTCTTTTTAATACTACGCCTCTTCCTATGGTAAGATGTGCTTTGAACTTTTGTTCTTCTATGAAGAAGCCTTCTGCTCTTAGACTTTTTGTGATTTCTTCATTGAGCCTTAATAATTCCGGTGATTCCTCCAGTCCCACCCAAAGGATATCTCCTCCCTTATTCTGAAAGCGCCCAAGCTTTTTAGTCTCTATCTCAAAAGGGGACACCCAGCTGTTTTTTACCCCTTTCTTTAAGGCATCTTCCGCTTCTTTTAACTTTCTGGTCTCTCCAATAAACGCAAGGGTCAGGTGAAGGTTTTCCCTATGAGTGAAATTACCTTTTATTGAATTTTCCTTCACCTTCATTGCAAATTGATAAAGTACTTCTTTGTCCTCCCGGGAAAAATCGATTGCAGCAAAAATCCTGTAGAGTTTTTCCATCTTTCTCACCATTCCCTTTCTGTAAAATTATATCTCATCAACCGTAAGAACATCCTCCAGCCCGCTAAGCAGCAGCAGGACCTTCTCATGGTCGTGTTTTTCCTGTTGTTTTATCGTGATGAATAAGCCTACTGTATCTTCGACGTTTCTGGTCTTACTGATTTCCACATCGGATATATTCATGTTATTTAGACGAATGGTCTCAAACACTTTACTTATAGCATTCACTGTTGTGACCTGCACATATACTTCTACCAGCTTTGTTCTGGACATGGTGTATACGTCAAAGCGGTGCAATATGGTATTACAGATATAAATGAAGACACAGGCAATGATAGCTCCTTCATAAAACCCAATTCCAAGAGCAAGACCCATACAGGCCGAAGCCCATAATCCTGCTGCTGTCGTAAGTCCCTTTACCTGCTGCTTTAATGTAATTAATATGGTTCCGGCACCTAAAAAACCTATTCCGCTGATGACCTGCGCCCCAAGCCTGCTGGGGTCTGTGCTATAGTGCCTGACTTCCATCATATACTGGCTGGTTATCATAACAAGGGCGGAACCGATGCACACAAGGATATGGGTTCTAAAACCAGCCGGCCTCCTCTTTCTTCCTCTCTCATAACCGATAACACCGCCAAAAAGTATGGCAAGGGTCAATCTTGTGATAATGGAGAGTGTGTTAATATCCTGCAGCGATACTGCTAAATCACTCATAGGAACCTCCCTTATATTTGTTAATATTCGTACAACGGCGGTGCTTTACCGCCATAATCCTATTATAGAAATCTCTTTCAGTTCCTATTATAAAAAACAGGGTTGTTGAAAATAAGCCCTTCTTAAAGCTTTTTTACAACAACCCCTATGCTATTTCAATTCCTTAAACTTCCACTGTCCAGTGCAGGGTATCCTCTAGCTTACCTAACTGAATACCGGTAATGGTATCATAGATTTTCTGGCTGTATTCTCCGATTCCGCCATCCTTTACCTGCATAGTGTTCTCTTCCCACCTAAGCTGTCCTACAGGGGATATAACGGCAGCTGTGCCGCTTCCGAAGACCTCTTCCAAGGTCCCGTCATCAAAGGCTTTCTT
Source organism: Bacillota bacterium (assembly GCA_023450835.1). Lineage (GTDB taxonomy): Bacteria > Bacillota > Clostridia > Lachnospirales > Lachnospiraceae > Anaerocolumna. The sequence goes on from JAEXGM010000041.1 coordinate 17,867, forward strand.
AATCTCAGCAATTTCAATTCTTCTCTCTTCTACCGGAAGCCCCCATTCCTTGCAAAGGCTGATAACGGAATCCCTTGTAACACCAGGAAGGATGCTTCCGTTAAGGGCAGGCGTTACAATTTTACCGCCTATCTTAAAGAAAATATTCATGGCTCCAACTTCTTCAATATATTTTCTATGAACACCGTCCAGCCATAATACCTGGGAATATCCTTCTTCGTGAGCCTTCACCTGGGCTCTTAAAGAAGCGACATAATTGGCACCGGTCTTTGCTTCACCGATTCCGCCCTTTACCGCTCTGACAAATTCATCTTCAATCCAGATCTTAACAGGGTTAAGGCCTTCCGGATAATAAGCACCTACAGGGCTTAGTATGATAATGAATTTATAAGTATCGGAGGGTCTTACTCCTAAGAATGGGTCTGTTGCAATGATAAAAGGTCTGATATAAAGGGAAGTTCCGGGCTTGGTAGGAATCCATGCCTCATCTGTTTTTACGACTTCCTTGATTGCCTGCAGAAAGTCTTCCTCCGGTATTTCCGGTATGCAGATTCTCCGATTGGTATTATTGGCTCTTTCAATATTTTTCTCAGGACGGAACAATAATACTCTTCCATCATCTGTTTTATACGCTTTTAGTCCTTCAAACATTTCCTGTCCATAGTGGAATACCATGGCGGAAGGGTCCAGACTAATAGGTTGATAGGGTATAATTCGCGCATCATGCCATCCTTTACCGCTCTCATAATCCATCACGAACATATGGTCCGTAAAAATGGTTCCGAACTTTAGAGGATTATCCTGGGCCGGCAGTTCCTTGGGAGTTGATGTTTTTTCATATCTGATATTTAGCATGATGCATACCTCTTTCCTTTTCATATTTTTGATTCAAATACAAAAGTAATACAACAACACTTATGCCACCTGAATCATTTTTTGTATAGCAACTATATTAGCCTTTCGGAAGAGGTTTTTCAAGTCTTTTTGAGAAATTTTTAACTTTCTTTCCAGGTTATCTCACTAATCAGCGATGCCGCTTCCTGATGAAAGAAGAACACGCCAACACCGCCAATCCCCAGATGACTTCCAAGTACTCCACCTATTTTATTAATTATAAACCGGGTAAATCCAAGTCTTTCTTTTATCAGAGAGACTAATTCACCAGCCGCTGCTTCATCATCAGCATGACTGATTCCGATGATCTGGTCTTTCCCCCTGCCTGCTCTTTCTTCCAGTAAATCAACCACCAGGGCAAATGCTTTTTTTCTTCCTCTGGTCTTGCGGATAACTTCCATCCGTCCGTCACTGACGTCTAGTATCGGATTAATACCAAGCATATTTCCTATCATTCCCTGAGTCTTACCAATCCGTCCGCCTTTTATAAGCCAATTCAAATCCGAAATTGTAAAGATATGTTCGATGTGGCCGGTCAGGTTCTTCATGTATTCCAGGACTTTCTTAAATTCTTCCTCGCCTTTTTTCATATATTCAATGGTCTGCATTACAATCAGTCCGGTAGCCGTGGAACCTCCCATAGAATCCACTACTTCCATATTCAGAGAACGGTACTCTTCTTTTATTTCCTCCAATATAGTGACAGCCAGCTGAAAGGTACCGGACATGGCGGAAGAAAAGGCAAGATAGATGAATTCCTGACCCTTTGCAGCGTAATTCTTAAAGATATTAAATATCGTTTCCGGTGCGGGCTGAGAGGTCATTGGCATAATTCCCCTCTTCATA
>JAEXGM010000052.1 GCA_023450835.1 Bacillota bacterium
CGAACGAAAACATACAATCATAAAGAAAACACTGCCGCTAAGGGAAAGATGCGGGGCAGAAGCTCAAAATAAGAACTAATCTGAAAGGGCAATAAAAGGGATATGAAAGAGAAACTGGAAAGACAAAAAGAACTGGTTAAACTGTTAAGTGAAGCAGGAAGGGTATATGAGCAGGAAGACCGCGAAATTATGAGTAATTTCGAATATGATAAGCTTTATAACGAACTTCTTATGCTGGAGCAGGAAACAAAGACAGTATTAACCGGAAGCCCCACGATAAAAGTAGGATACGAAGTACTAAGCGAACTTCCCAAAATGAGGCATGAGTCACCAATGCTGTCCCTTGATAAGACCAAGGAAGTAGAAACACTAAAAGATTGGCTGGGTAACCAGAAAGGCCTTCTCTCCTGGAAAATGGATGGACTTACCATCGTACTGACTTACAGGGAAGGAAAGCTTTATCAGGCAGTCACAAGAGGAAACGGTGAGATAGGAGAGGTAGTAACCAATAATGCCAAGGTATTTAAAAATCTGCCTCATTCAATTCCTTATACCGGTGAGCTTGTATTGCGCGGAGAAGCGGTAATCCGCTATTCTGATTTTGAAAAGATGAATCAGGAAATCCCGGAAACAGAAGCGAAATACAAAAATCCCAGAAATCTTTGCAGCGGAAGCGTCAGGCAGTTAAATAATGAAATAACGGCAAAACGAAATGTACGTTACTATGCTTTTACCCTTGTAAAGGCAGGAAGCTCAGAAGGTTATGGAAATTCCAGAGAAGAACAGCAATCCTGGCTTCAAAGCCTTGGCTTTGAAACGGTGGAAAGTAAGGCGGTAACAAGAGAAAACCTGGAAGAAACAGTTGCCTGGTTTGCGGAGCGGATACCTTCTATGGATGTGCCTTCCGATGGACTTGTTCTTACCTTTGATGATATTGCCTACGGAATCTCTTTAGGCTCAACGGCTAAATTTCCAAGGGACTCTATTGCTTTTAAATGGAGAGATGAAATCAAAGATACTACATTAAAAGAAATTGAATGGAGCGCTTCCAGAACCGGACTTATCAATCCGATTGCTGTATTTGAACCGGTGGAATTAGAGGGTACTACCGTCAGTCGTGCCAGCCTTCATAATATCAGTATTATGGAGGGCCTAAAGCTTGGCATCGGTGATACCATTTGTGTATATAAAGCAAATATGATTATACCCCAGGTAGCAGAGAATGTAACTCAGAGCGGCAATGTAACAATTCCTGATAACTGTCCGGTATGCGGCGGAAAGACCAGCTTAAAGGAAGAAAATGATGTTAAGGTACTTGTCTGTACCAACGAAGAATGTCTTGCCAAGAAAATTAAATCCCTTACTCATTTTGTAAGCAGAGATGCAATGAATATAGAAGGACTTTCAGAAGCTACCATTGAAAAATTCCTTGGAATGGGTATTATTCATGAGGTAGCCGATCTTTTCCACCTGGAAGGACATAGGGAAACCATCATAGAGATGGAAGGCCTTGGAGAGAAATCTTATAAGAATCTTATTGCATCTGTTAATAAAGCAAGAAATACTACGGTAGCCAGATTCTTATACAGTTTGGGAATACCGGGAATTGGGCTTTCAACGGCAAAATTAATTTGCAGAGAGTACCAGAATAACTTTGATGACATAAAGTCAGCGGCACCGGAGCGTCTTACTGAAATAAACGGAGTAGGAGCTGTTATTGCAAAGGCTTTCGTAGACTTTATGAACAAAGAGAGTAATCAAGAAATGATAGAAGACTTGCTGCCAGAACTTGTCTTTGAGGTGACAGAAAGCGAGAGCGCTCCTTCTGTTCTTACCGGAAAAACTTTCGTAATTACAGGATCTCTGGAGCATTTTGAGAATCGAAACGCTCTGAAAGATTATCTGGAAGAAAAAGGAGCAAAGGTAACCGGTTCCGTAACGGCTAAGACCGATTATCTGATAAATAATGATAACCTTTCCTCTTCCACGAAGAACAAAAAGGCAAAAGAGCTTGGGATTGAGATAATTACAGAAGAAATATTATTAGATATGGTAAAACAGGGGGAATAGCTTTCTGCTATTAATTTAAGTGCGCGCCAGTAGGCGCAGGGAGGGTTAGTATGCCAATAAAGGTGCAAAGTGAACTTCCGGCTAAACGTGTGCTGGAAGATGAGAATATATTTATTATGGATGAGACCAGGGCTATTCATCAGGATATACGTCCTTTGCGCATAGCCATCCTTAATCTTATGCCATTAAAGGAAGATACGGAAGTGCAAATCCTCAGGAGCCTATCCAATACGCCTCTTCAGGTTGATGTAACCCTATTGTCTACCGCTTCCTATGTCGGAAAGAATACTGCCTCCAGCCATCTGGATCAGTTTTATCTGACTTTTGATGAAGTAAAGCATTTGAAATTCGACGGTCTTATCATAACCGGAGCACCGGTGGAACAAATGGAATTTGAAGAGGTCACATACTGGGATGAATTAAAGACTATTATGGAATGGTCCAAGACCCATGTAACCTCAACCTTTCATATATGCTGGGGAGCACAGGCGGGGCTCTATTACCATTTCGGTATTCCAAAGATAAACTTACAGGACAAATTATTTGGTGTCTATACCCATCATGTATTAAACCGTAAAATACCTTTAGTAAGAGGTTTTGACGATATGTTCCTGGCTCCTCATTCCAGATACACCACCGTATCCAAGGAAGAAATTGTGAAAAATCCGGAACTTACCATACTTGCGGAATCCAAGGAAGCGGGTGTATTTATTGTTATAGCAGGGGGCGGTAAGCAGATATTCGTCACCGGTCATCCTGAATATGACAGGATTACACTGGATAAGGAATATAAAAGAGATGTGGATAAGGGATTGGAAATTGAGCTGCCGGAGAATTACTATCCGGATGGACTTACCTATGTGAGGCCGGAACTGACCTGGAGAGCACATGCTAATGCCTTGTATACGAATTGGTTGAACTACTATGTATATCAGGTTACGCCTTACGATTTATAAGATGGATTTTATAGTAATCAGAGTGGTGGCATATGGACTCTCTGACGTTACAGGCCTTAAGAATAGCTATATTTAAGCCAATCATATAGTTTTTATAATGTTATTAATAATCAAAAAGAAGCATTCTATCGCTTAAATGGATAGAATGCTTCTTGTACATTTTAACAGGTAGTTCTAATTGACAGCCGTTCACCCTGTTAGAAAATACGAGAAGGAAGGATACCATGCAGAGAAAATCTTTGAATTATGCAAAAGCCAATAATCCCCCAATATCTCAAACAGACATCAATGATTTAAAAGAAGTCATAAACCATCAAGTACCGGAAGACGGATTATTTGACCAGAAAATACCCGGATTGCATATTAGGCGTTCTTCCTATTTGAGTAAGGATTGGGACAATGCCTTCTATCTTCCCTCAATTATAATCGTTGTGCAGGGAGAAAAAACGGTCAGAATCGGGAAAGATATGTTTCAAATTGAAAGTGGGGACATGCTTTTGATTCCGGTTGCTTTGCCGGTTGCCCTGAAAGTCATAAAAGCCAGCCCGGAGGAGCCGTATTTGGGGATTGGACTGACGCTTGAACCGGAAAAAATAGCAGAGCCTACCCAAAAAGTTTACTCTACAGGGCTGCCGGATGAAGTGGAACATAACAGATGTTATATTACAAAAGCAGATACCGGAATTATTCAGGCGATGACCAGATTACTGGAATGTACCCGTGATTCCGGGGATACACAGTTTATCGCTCCAATTATTATGGATGAGATTATAATGCGCCTTTTGCGCAGCCCAATTGGCGTTCCCATTGCTGAAATGAGTTTTTCAGAATCCAGTGTCCGTCAGATTGCTATGGCAATTGACTGGCTCCGTAACCATTTTACCAAGCCGATGAAGGTTTCTGAACTTGCTGAGCTTACCCATATGAGTATATCGGTGTTTCATAAGCATTTTAAAGATGTTACGTCCATGAGCCCGCTGCAATATCAGAAAGCATTGCGGCTACAGGAAGCAAGGAATCTTATGTTGTCGAAAAAAATGGATGCCCTGACTGCCAGCCAGCTGGTAGGATATGCAAGTGCCTCTCAATTCAGTCGGGATTATCGAAGCTATTATGGAAATCCGCCAAGAAAAGACCTGGAACGATTGCATCGGCGGTCTGAAGACGGAAAATATACGGAGCTGAATAAGGAGACTCCTGCAAAACAGGAGAAACAGGCAATAAATTGAATGCAACAGGCAACAATTTTACGATAATCTGATTTATTATAATCTAAGAGTAATTTTACTTTTTTAATGGATGAAAAAAGAGATACTCTGAATTCTTAATAGGAGGATTATATAATGCGTGTTTTTGTAACAGGAGCTACAGGCTTTATAGGCTCTGCTATTGTTCGGGAGCTGATTGATGCAGGACATCTGGCAGTGGGACTTGCACGTTCCGATAAGGCAGCAAAGGCCTTGGTATCAGCTGGTGCAGAGGTTCACCGGGGGTCCCTTGAGGATCTGGATTCTTTAAGGAGAGGAGCGGAAGCTTGTGATGGTGTAGTTCACACAGGCTTCATCCATGATTTTTCAGATCTTGCAGGAGCCTGCGAAAAAGATTGCCGTGCTATTGAAACCATAGGAGAGGTTCTAAAGGGATCTAATCGTCCATTCGTTGTAACTTCCGTCGTCACTGTACATAAGCCGGGTGTTTTAGCCAGGGAAAATGACAGACCATTTCCGGGTTCCCCGGGGACTCCTCGTATTGCATCAGAAGAAACTGCACATGCATTAGCTGTACATGGAGTTCGTTCCTGTGTAGTGCGGCTGGCGCCTTGTGTACATGATGAAAGCCGCCAGGGATTTGCCACACAACTGGCTGATATTGCAAAGAATAAGGGAACTTCCGCATATATTGGCGAGGGAATGAACCATTGGACGGCTGTGCATAGGCAAGATGCAGCAAAACTGTACCGTCTTGCCCTTGAGTCTGCACCGGCCGGCTCGTATTTACATGGTGTAGGGGAAGAGGGAATCTTATTTCGGAAAATTGCGGAGGCAATAAGCAAAAGATATGACCTGCCTGCTATGAGCATTCCCCAAGAGGAAGCAAGCAGACATTTTGAATGGTTTGTACCCTTTGCCTTAAGTGATAATCCAATTTCGAATGAAATGACAAAGAAGCTGTTGGGATGGAGGCCAACTGGACCCTCATTGGTTGAAGATATCTTAAATTGTCAGTGAAAATGATTTCTGCGTAAAACCATTCGGTAAAAGTGAAAAAGCAAGAGGAAAAATATTTAGATAAGGAGCTGATCTTAATCGGCTCCTTATTGTGGTTAAGGGGTTGACACTCTAATAAGATTAGGTTGAAAAAGCAAATAATTCCTAAATGGTTTCTTTTTTGATTTCTCTCCATACAATCTGCACATTCTATTGTTAAGATAATTAAGACACTGCAAGATGAGGGAGATAACCTTCCTGTCAAAAGGAAAAAGTGTTAAAAAGCAATAGAGCTTATTAAAGTATTGAGTAAGGAGTAATTAAAGGAATAATAAAAGTAAAAAATAATAAAAAGGGGAATACATAATGGCTAAGAAACCAATTAAAAAATCAAATACCACGAGATATTTAATTCTGGCTATTTCTGCTCTTGCAATTATTGCAGTTGCCTTTAGCTTCAAAAACTTTGGAAAACCAAGCGGAAGCGGTTCGGATGCTGGTAAGTTGAGTGCAGCAGAGGTAACAGACAGTGATATTGTAATACCTGTTAAGGATATTACAGAGACGGCAAAGTTCTTTCCTGCTAAGATTAATGGTACAGAATTGGAAGTGTTGGCAGTAAAGGCACCGGATGGTACCATAAGGACAGCTTTTAATACCTGTCAGGTCTGCTATTCCTCCGGAAAAGGATATTATAAGCAGGAGGGAGACGAGCTGGTGTGCCAGAACTGCGGAAATCATTTTTCGATGGATCAGGTTGAAGTTGTAAAAGGCGGCTGTAATCCGGTTCCTATTTCCGATGAATATAAGACGACCGATGATACTTCTATTACCATCAGCAAAGATTATCTTGCCGAAGCAACTGTAATTTTTCAGAATTGGAAATAAATAAAACAATAAGATTGGAGGCTGAAATCAGCCTCCATTTTTTTGATCATTCAACCCTTTTAGGATTAGGTGTGGTGCACTAATCAGGTACTTAAGGTTACAGTGGAGCAAAAGCATGCAAATATGTGAAATATGTAATATTATGGTACATGATTTGAATTGCAAAATTGCACGAAATATAGTACAATAGACCTATGTTTATATGGGCAAACTCATTGAAAGATGAGGACGCAAAGCTTAGGGTCTAAATCTGTACGCAGATATGACAGCCAGTTGCACGAAATAGGATATATTTCAGTCTAAGCTCGATTTCATTAACGAGCTTTTTTTGTGTATATCCTTCCTTTCGTATTGTGAAAGAAACAGATTTGGAGAAATCGGTAAGCAGTAGTTTATCAGGCAAATCTGGAAGGGTGATGAAGAAATGCAAGAAAATAAAACGGATTATATTCTGAAAAAAGGAATTCCCAGACTAAATAATGCCATAGGAGTCTCTCTTGGATTGGCGGCACTGACAGGTGTTTTATTACTATTAAATCTGGTAATTAAAAATGATGAATCACTTTATGAGGCGGTAAAAACAGGAGGAGGCTTATTACTGTTTTTTGTTCTGCTGCTTTTTTTGACTGTAAGCTTTGTCACCAGTATTATCTGCAACAGGCAGGTAAAGAAAGCTACTGCTGAATTGTCCTACATTACAAAAAGTGTTCATGCAGGATTCCTTAACATTTTGCTGGAACCGGGATATCAGGTTACCTATGCTAACCCGAAGTTTTATGAGATTCTTGGTTATAAGCGGCATGAGTTTGAAACGGAATATGACAACTGTTTTTTATCGTTTGTATGTGATGAAGATCAGGAAAAAATAAAAGGGCTGAAAGAGCAGTTTGTAAACGGGTCCTATCTGCAGATCGAAGTAAAGATGATTACCCGTAAAGGAAATATTATCAGTGTTCTTCTTGATGGCAATTTTACCTCAACTCGCGAAGGTGAAAAGGCCTTTTCTGCGGTTTTATTGGATATAACCAATTTTAAAGAGGTGCAGAATAAGCTTACCCTGGAAGAAGAAAGATACCGGATTGCTGCCGAGATATCCAATGATATTCTTTTTGAATATAAGGTTGACAGAGATGTTATGAAATTCGCGGATAAATACAGGGAAGTCTATGGGCGGACACCTGTGATTAAGGACTTCTCAGTGGTGGACCTTTACAATAAGGATATGGTTCATCCGGAGGATTATCAGGACCTTAAGCTTTTTGCAAGGACTTTAAAAAGCGGAAAAGAAATGATGGAAGCAGAATTTCGTTTAATAAATGCAAACAATGAGTTTGTTTGGTGTCATATAAGGGGCAAGACCATTTACGATGAGAACAAGGAACCTATCAGCGTCATCGGGAAAGTAGTGAATATTGATCTGCATAAGAAGGAACTGCAAAAGCTGGAGTATAAGGCTAAGAGGGACCTGCTTACGGGCGTGTACAATAAGGTCACTACAAAAGAGATTATTGATGAGTATTTAAAGCATAACCGGAATTCCAAACACGTCTTAATGATGATAGATATTGATGATTTTAAGCATGTCAATGATAATTACGGGCATCTTATCGGTGATGATATACTGATATATATTATGGATAAAATCAAAAGTATTTTCTTTGGAGAAATTATTGGACGTATCGGCGGAGACGAATTCATCGTATTCTTAGCAAATATGGAAAGCCTTGACGGAATTATCGCCAAGGCTAATCTGCTTAGGGAAGCCCTCAGTACTGCCTATGAAGTGGATGGACAGGCGGTATACATATCCGGAAGTATCGGAATTTCCGTATATCCGGAAGATGGCACTACTTATACGGAATTAATAAATTGCGCGGATAAAGCATTGTATTCCGTAAAAGATGAAGGCAAGGGCAGCTATAAGCTTTTTACTTAAAGTCTTCTGCGGTTATGGCTTTAGTCAGGTACATAAGCAGCATGCTGGAACAGAGTATTAACACGCATAAAAGCAATACTGATTTCAGGCTTTGACTGGCCAAAGGCAGCCCTAAATAAAAGTGGTGAACGAGAAAGCAGCATAAGGTAACGATAATACCGGGCTTAGCAACAACTACCATGGTCTGAAAACCGGGATTAATATATTTGGCTACCAGATAGGCACCGAACAAAGTCATAATTAGCTGACTGACTAAGAGGCTTAACAGATATCCGTTAATACCTTGCAGCGGAACGAGCATGACGATAATAATTATGCGCAGAACAAGGCCTAAGACAGAACCTGCAAAGGTAAGATGTACAAGTCCCAGACCGTTGATAATACTGTTAAGAGTCGTAGTTATAAAAAGAAAAGGACAAAGCCAGGCTAATATAGTCAGAAAATCCCCTGAAAGGCTGTTGTGGTATACAAGCTTTCCAAGCTCACTGCCGAAGGTTATAAAAATTCCCGTACTGATTATACCGATAATCAGGCTGTATTTTATCGTAATAGCGGATGTTTTTTTAATCAGACTGTCCTGGCCGGCAGACTGGGCTTCGGAGATAGTTGGCAGCAAGAGTACGGAAAGAGAATTGGTAATGGCGGAAGGAAACATAATAAAAGGCATGGACATACCGGTCAATACACCGAATATGCTTAAGGCTTCCTCACTGCTTAAACCGTATTTTTTTAACATTGCAGGAATCAGGATGGCTTCAATGCTGTGAAGGATACTGATCAGCAGGCGGTTAGCGGTCAGCGGGATGCTCATTTTAACCAGGCTTCTTGTTAAGCCATCGCCCTTGGTATTCATGGATCCGGGTCCTGAGGTGTTAAGGGCCGAGTAGGATGTGGACAAGTGCCGGATGTTTCTTGAAGTCTTATGAAGGAACATGGAGCCGACATTAAATAACTGGGATGCGATTTCTCCAAATACAAGACCAAGAACAGCCAGGTCACAGGTCACCGCTAAATTACCGCCTCCGGCAGAGGCTGCAATAAAGTATACCGCCATTACCCGGACAAGCTGCTCCAAGAGCTGGGTAACAGCGGGAATTCCGGCTTTTTTTAAACCATAGTAATATCCGTTGATGCAGGAAGTTATTCCGCAGAAGGGAAAACAAACAGCAAGAATTCTAAGGGAGGAGGCAGTTGCCGGCTCCCTTAATATATGTACGGCAAGAAAAGTGGAGTAACGGTAGGTAAAAAATGAAAGCAGCATTGCAAGTACAAAAGATATGATTCCTCCATTTCGAAGTACTTTTATGATTCCTGTATATCTTTGCTTGCCCAGTTCATTCGCTACCAAAGTTGATATAGCAGTCTGTATACCGGATGCAAATATGGTAAAACATATACCGTATATAGGAAATACAAGCTGATAGACGCCAAGGGCTTCAGCGCCCATTGCATTGGATAAAAAGATACGGTAGAAGAAGCCTACTATTCTGGTTAAAAAACCTGCCAGAGTCAGGATGAGAGTACCTTTAATCAAACTACTTTTGCTTTTTGACATAAATTATTTAACCTTTGAACATCCTTTGATTCATATTAATATATTCAGGAAAACAAAGAGAAAGAATATTGACTTTTAACTTGTGCAATGCTATTATGTGTGTAATGTACACTATTTTACTAGGAAATAAAATAGTAGGATTTTGGCAGTCATTAGAGAGGTGGTACAATGAAATTATCTACGAAAGGAAGATATGGCTTAAGAGCTGTTGTTGACCTTGCTTTAAACAGCGAGGAAGATGCGGTTGCTTTAAGCTCCGTTGCTGAAAGACAAGGTATCTCAATCAGTTATCTGGAACAGTTGATAGCTAAGCTGAAAAAGGCTGGAATAGTCAACAGTATCCGAGGCGCCCAGGGCGGCTATATTCTGGCGAAAAAGCCGGAAGAGATAACCGTTGGAGATATTCTAAGAGCCCTTGAGGGAGACTTAAACCCAGTAGACTGCTCAGAGATTGAAGGTAGCAGCAGTACCTGCGTAGGGGCCAATTCATGTGTAACAAAATATGTCTGGATGCGTATTAGTGATAGTATAAACAATACGGTGGATACTATGCTCCTCTCTGAACTGTTAAAGGAGGGCAGGCGTATTACGAATGAAAATACGTCCGAGAGCAGAGAGACTCGTATTAAGCCTTCATGCGGGCAATAAGATATCAGTTTAGGAGAAAAATCAGATGGAAAAGAAGATTTATTTGGACAATGCAGCTACAACCAAGACACGTCCTGCTGTAGTGGAGGCTATGTTACCTTATTTTACGGAGTTTTTTGGAAACCCCTCCAGCGTTTATGAACTTGCCACACAGAATAAAAAGGCAGTGGATGAAGCAAGAAATACCATAGCCAAGGCTTTAAATACGGAAAGCAGTGAGATTTACTTTACTGCCGGCGGAACAGAGGCTGACAACTGGGCTTTAAAAGCCACAGCAGAAGCCTACAGTGATAAAGGAAACCACATTATCACTTCCAAGATTGAGCATCATGCTATTCTTCATACTTGTGAATATCTGGAGAAAAAGGGATTTGAAGTTACCTATGTGGATGTGGATGAATATGGCGTAGTAAAGCTGGAGGAATTAAAGAAAGCTATCAGACCTACTACCATATTAATTTCCATAATGGCAGCAAATAATGAGATTGGAACAATTCAGCCCATTAAAGAAATCGGTGAAATTGCCAAAGCGAATAATGTCCTTTTCCATACGGATGCAGTGCAGGCCTTTGGACAGATAAATCTTGATGTGAAAGATATGAATATAGATATGCTTAGTGCCAGCGGGCATAAGCTTAACGGTCCTAAGGGAATTGGATTTTTATATATCAGAAAAGGTCTGAAATTAAGATCTTTTGTACACGGAGGTGCTCAGGAGAGACAAAGAAGAGCCGGAACTGAAAATGTACCCGGAATCGTAGGCTTTGGCAAAGCAGTTGAAATTGCCATGAGTACCTTGGAAGAACGTCAGAAGAAAGAAATTGAATTAAGAGACTATCTGATAGAGAGAGTATCAAAAGAAGTTCCCTATGTAAGACTGAATGGCCACAGAACAAAGAGACTGCCTAACAATGCAAATTTTGCTTTTCAGTTCATTGAAGGTGAATCTCTCTTAATCATGCTGGATATGCAAAATATCTGTGCTTCCAGTGGTTCTGCCTGTACTTCGGGGTCTTTGGATCCCTCCCATGTGCTTTTAGCCATCGGATTGCCTCACGAAATTGCACACGGATCCCTGCGACTTACACTTTGTGAAGATAATACCAAAGAAGAAATGGATTATGTAGTGGATACCATTAAAGAAATCGTAGCGAAACTGCGCTCTATGTCTCCTTTATATGAGGATTTTGTAAAAGCCATGAGCAGACAGTAAAGATATAAAAAATATCTTGATAAGCACAGAAAACTGACTAATAAAAATGTGAAACACTTGTTAAATATAAAACAAATAAGAACAGATATTAATAGAAAGATTCCTGAAAATGGCATCATGCCATTAATACAGGAGTTCAGGAAATAGCGGAGGAATTAAGATGTACAGCGAGAAAGTAATGGATCATTTCACAAATCCCAGAAACGTAGGAGAAATTGAAAATGCAAGCGGCGTAGGTACGGTAGGAAATGCAAAATGCGGTGATATTATGCGTATCTATCTGGATATTGATGAAGCTGGTATTATAAATGATGTAAAATTCAAAACCTTTGGCTGCGGTGCGGCAGTAGCTACCAGCAGTATGGCAACGGAACTTGTTAAGGGTAAGAACATCAATGAAGCACTAAAGATTACCAATAAAGCAGTTATGGATGCACTGGATGGTCTGCCTCCGGTTAAAGTTCACTGTTCCTTGCTGGCAGAAGAAGCAATTCATGCAGCCCTTTGGGATTATGCAGAAAAGCACAGCATTGTAATTGAGGGTCTGGAAAAACCTAAGTCAGATATCGGCGAAGAAGAAATCAGCGAAGAGTATTAATTCATTGTTTTAGGTAGGAGGAACAGTTTGGATAAGAAGAAAGTAGTAGTTGGGATGTCAGGAGGTGTTGATTCTTCCGTAGCTGCTTATTTGTTAAAGGAAGCCGGATACGAAGTTATCGGAGTTACTATGCAGATATGGCAGGATGAAGACAGAGACATACAGGAAGAAAGCGGAGGCTGCTGCGGTTTAAGTGCTGTGGATGATGCCAGAAGAGTTGCTTTTGCTCTTGAGATTCCCTACTATGTAATGAATTTTAAACAGGAATTTAAGTGTGCTGTTATGGATTACTTTGTAAAGGAATACCAAAACGGAAGCACACCGAATCCTTGTATTGCCTGTAACAGATATGTAAAGTGGGAATCCCTGCTTAAGCGTTCTCTGGATATCGGGGCCGATTATATTGCTACGGGACACTATGCCAAGGTAGTACAGCTTGAGAATGGAAGATACACTCTTCAAAAATCCGTAACCACGGAAAAGGACCAGACCTATGCCTTGTACAACCTGACCCAGTACCAGTTATCACATACTCTGATGCCTGTAGGCGATTATAAGAAACCTGAGATAAGAGAAATTGCAGGGAAGATAAATCTTCGGATTGCCTCAAAGCCGGACAGCCAGGAAATCTGTTTTGTACCGGATAAGGATTATGCTAAATTTATAGAAGAGTATACCGGAGAGGCAGCAGTGCCGGGCAACTTTGTAACCACCGACGGTAGGATTATCGGTAAGCACAAAGGCATTATACATTATACCATCGGACAGAGAAAGGGCTTGAACCTTGCTTTAGGTTACCCGGTATTTGTTGTGGACATCCGTCCGGATACCAATGAAGTAGTTATAGGTACCGGCGATGAAGTCTTTTCAGAGAAACTTTATGCTAATAATCTTAATTTCATGGCTGTGGAAGATTTACAGGGTGAGATGGAAGTGGATGTTAAGATAAGGTATAATCACAAGGGTACAAAGGCACTTATTCGAAAGGTCAGCGATGACTTGGTAGAATGTATATTTAAAGAACCTCAGCGGGCTGTAACGCCCGGACAGGCAGTAGTGTTCTATGATGGAGACTATGTGCTGGGCGGAGGAACCATTATCAGAAGTTAAGGATAAGATATACTGTATAAGAATACTGTATGAACAGATAGATGTGTTAAAAAAGATAGAGCCGAAATTGCATTATTCATAAAGCAGTTTCGGCTCTTTGTATATTGTGTTATTATTTATTGGTATATTATGGTTAGCTATATTGATTGCAGCTAGAAAACTTTAACACATAAGGAAATCTCGCAGATACCAGATAAAATATTTCACATCCGGCATTGAGTGGCCTAACGGGAAAATGTCCGTTAGGTTGAAAAAAACAAAAGGCAGTTTTTTCAGTTGCATATTTAAAATAACAAATTGAAGATTTGATATTCACGAAAGGAGTTAAAATGCATATTCAAAGGATTAAAAATAGAGGAATTTTGTTTACCTTTCATGAACCGGGTTGGGGATTAAATCTGTATTTAATACAGGGAAAAAACTATAACTATCTGATAGATACAGGTCTGGGGTCTTTGTGTACTGACCCAATAAAAGAGTATTTGAAAGATAAGAAGACCATAGTAATAAACACCCATTACCACTGGGACCATATATGGGGAAATGGAGCTTTTCAAGAAGAAACAATAGTTGCTCATAAGTTATGCTATGACATGATTCAGGCTAATTGGGAGGATATGATTCTTAAAAAGGGCAGTTATCAGATGGGAGAGGTACATAAAAGGCTTCCAAATCTGCTGTTTGACAACGAGTTGTATTTTATGGAGGATCATATAAGATTATTTTACACACCCGGACATACAATAGATTCCATTAGCGTCCTGGATGAGGAAGATAAGGTGCTGTTCGCCAGTGACAATATCGGAGACGATGAAGAAGAAATCATACCCAATATATATAACAGAGAAATATATTTGAATACTATCAAGAAATACAAAGAGCTGGAATTTGATTTTTGTTTATCCGGACATAATACTGTTCTGAAAAAGGATGTATTTGATAAAATATCAGAGTTGCTTGGTAATTTTTAATAATAATAGAAACATGCAATCGCAGATAATTAAGAAGTTAATAAGAAGAAGACAGTAAAAGATAAAAATAGTAAGTAAAAAGAACAAGTAAATAAAGGAAATTAAAAAGTAGATAAAAAGTAGATAAAAAAGATAGAGTAAAGCTAAGATAAATAGCAGAAATATATCAGGACTTTGCATGGGGTAAATATATCTGTCGTCTGCAAAGTCCTGATGTTTAGTTTGGTATAGTTACTAAGAAAAATGTTTAAAGGCCTATTTTCCAAGGGGCAGGAGGATAGGTTTTCTTTCTTCATATACAGCATAATAATTGAAGCCTAAATCCATCAGGAGATTTTCTGCCCGGTCAAAGTCGAAGGCCAGGTGTTCCGGTTTGTGGGCGTCGGAGCCTATTGTTATCAGTTCTCCGCCAAGTTCCTTATAACGTTTTAAAATATCCGTATGGGGATGAGGAACGGATAGACCGTATTTAAAGCCGGAGGTGTTGATTTCAATACCTTTGCCGCTTTCGATTATGGAACGGAGCATTGTGTCAATAGTTTCTGCATAATCCTTATATGCAAAATCCTTATTGGTATTAGGGGCATAGCGTATCATGTAATCCAGATGACCATTTATTAGAAAGCAAGGATTGCTTTTAAGATTCTTTATAATTTCCTCAAAGTAGGCACGTACGCCTTCCTCCTTTGATCGGTTTTCCCAATATTCTGATAGATAAGGGTCAAGTCTGTCCACCAGGTGAGTGGAGCCAATCATAAAGTCAAAGGGGTAATTATCTGCCAGCTTCTGAAACTGCTCTCCCAGATGGGGCTGCAAGCCTAGTTCAATTCCCATAAGTATCTTGATTTTTCCCTCGTATTGTTCTTTTAATTTGGTAAGTTTAAGAAAATATTCCTCCGGGTCAAATACGAAGGTATATCCGGAAGTCACGGGAAAATCGTAATCCATATGGTCAGTAAAACAAATTCTTGCAAGGCCCAGCTCAATTGCCTTCTCTATCATATCCTCCATCGGAGCGGTAGAGTCGCTGGAAAAATCTGAATGTAAATGATAATCTGCTCGAATCATCAGTCTGCCTCCTTAATCTGCAATTTTTAATCCGTCAATAGTTGGAGCAGCTACCATGGAATAATTCGTATAATATACTACGAATCCGGGTTTGGCTCCGCCTGGCTTTTTCACATTCTTTTTCTCGGTGTAATCAATTTCCACCTTATCATTCTCACGGCCTTTGGAATAATAAGCAGCAAGACTTGCAGCTTCTTCAAAGGTACGGTCGGGAATAGTGGCCCCTCCGGTCTTTACAATGACATGGGAGCCGGGAATCTTTTTAGTATGGAACCACCAGTCTCCACCGGTAGCGAATTTAAACGTTAATTCGTCATTCTGGTAATTATTCTTGCCTACATACATATGAAAACCATCGGAGGAAATATAATGAAAAGGTTTGCTGTTAACTTTTTTAGCCGTCTTCACCTTGCCGCCGCCTTTGCTGCCGGGAAGCTTAGAGAACTTGCGCTTCATATAGCCAAACTCCATTAGCTCTTCCTTAAGAGCCGCAAGGTCTTCCTCAGCCAGAGCAATATCCAGGGAGGTCTTTATGGAATCCAGATGCTCAATATCAGCCTTTGTTTCTTCGGAAAGCTTAGTCAGAGCTTCGTAAGTTCTCTTTAATTTATTATATTTTTCAAAATAGCGCTTGGCGTTTTCGGCAGGAGTAAGAGTGTCCTCCAGCGGAATGGTAATCTCCTCGTTGGTATAGTAGTTCAGCGCCTGAAAGGACTTGGCGCCGGGTTCCACCTGATAGCCATAGGTATTAATGAGTTCACCATAGACCCTGTATTTGTCCCTTTTGTCTGTGTCCTTTAGCTGTTTTAGCTGCAGATCGTACTTCTTTACCGTACGTTCCATAGCATTGGTTATAATTTTACGAAGATCTGTGGACTTCTGGCGTATACGGGAGACCGTATTCTTGGAAGAATAAAAAATCTCCAGCACTCTCGAAATGGAATCCTCCGTACTTACTGTAAGATTTTTATAACAGCTTAGAGTGAAACAGGAGAATTCCACCGGTTCTTTCTCATTATAGACGATATTCGGTGTGAATTTAGCTTGAATCAAATCTTCTCGCATATATTCAAAATTACGGAACAGATGCAAACCTTCTTCATCGGACAGGGCATTGGCAGCAGGAGAGTTATCCAGAGAAGCCCGGTGAATCAGTTCTGTGGCCATAAGAGGACTAAAACCGGTAAGAGCAGAATAAATCGCTTTATCTAAGGGCATAGGCTTGCTGAGGACATTCGACCTGAATTCCTCTAGGGTAACTGTAAGAGGGTCAGCCTTTTCACCGGTCTGAGGGATAAGGTAGGTCCTTCCGGGAAGTACCTCTCTTATAGAACTTACCATATGGGAGATTCGCTTGATGCTGTCTACAATAACCTCATTCTCATCACAGAAGATAATATTGCTGTGCTTACCCATGATTTCAATGATGAGATACTTAATACATAAGTCACCCATCTCATTCAAATGTTCGATTTTAATACGAATAATACGTTCCAGTCCCGGCTGTAATATATCCAGTATCCGGGCACTGTTTAAATGCTTGCGCAAAAGCATGCAAAAGCCGGGAGCTACCATGGGATTTTGCTTGGACTCCTCCGTCAGATAAATCAACGGCAGGCTTGCATTTGCTGACAAATATAACTTATAACTATCTTTACCTCTTTTTATGGTTAATACCAATTCATCCTTTTCGGGCTGAGATATCTTGGATATTCTTCCTTCAACCAATTTATCCTTTAATTCCGAAACGACGTTGGCTACTACAAATCCGTCCAGAGCCATTTTTAATCTCCTTCATCAGTTTAATACTTTCCACAGATTTCCGCTTAATCAAAGAAACAACAGATATTTAAAGTATACCATTTGCTGGTTAGTCATGCAAGGATGCAGAACCAACTTTTGTGGTATTTTATGCCTTAATAATTGTTATTCTAAAGAAATGCCTTTCATAACAGAGGGATACGAATATAATTACAAAAAAAGCCTGGTTAATTCACCAGACTTTCTTGTGTGATAGACAACCCTGTCATCGTAATGCGGCAGGAAATTTTATAACCTCTTTCTTACAGTTAGTATTATAGTTCGTACAACCTTATTGTTAAAGTGTATCCTGTCATAAATTTATATGACAAATGTAACATGCTCTCCAGTTAATTTCTCCATCTGCTTCGAAGATAGGGGAATTAGAGCACAGTAAGAAAAGTTTCATAAGATGAATTATTAACTTAGCCATTTGAGACGAACAGATGACCAGAAGCGGAGTTTTGAAGCTTGGTCTGCGAGGGGAGCTTAATGACACTTAAGTACCAGGAGATATTACTAGGAAAAACAGTGCCATGTTTGAGCTCAAGAAACAAAAACCATATCATAAAGTAACAGCGAGTTTGGCAATGTTTTGACTGCCAGTAATATCTCCTGGTATTTTAGTGGAATAAGCTTCCAGAGTAACCAAGCTTCAAAACTCCGCTTCCGGTCATCGTCCGTTTCCCAAGTTCTTTTAACCCACCGAGATATTTTAACTCAAATCTTGACTTGTACAGGTATTTCCATTATAATTAGATGAAATGCCTTAAAAAAGGCAGCTTAGAAAAATGAATAATGAAAGAACGTGAAATCATGTTAAAAAGTATGACTGGCTTCGGGCGCTGTGAACAAGCAGATGCAGAGCGCAAGGTTGTCGTAGAAATGAAAGCGGTAAACCACCGGTACCTGGATATTAATATCAAGATACCAAAGAAACTAAGCTTTTATGAGGCTGGGATTCGAAGCGTTTTGAAGAAATACCTTAGCCGTGGTAAAGTTGATGTGTTTATCAGTTACGAAGAGCATCATGAGAATAGTCTATGTGTTAAATATAACGAGGCCATTGCAAAGGAATATTACGATAATCTGAAGAAGATGTCTGAAACCTTTGGATTAAAAGATGATATCACGGTATCTGTACTATCATCCTATCCTGAAGTTTTCACATTAGAGGAAGAACAATCCGATGAACAGGAGATATGGCATCTTATTGAAGAAGCCGTTAATGGTGCCTGTGTACAAATGGTGGAATCCAGGAGTCTGGAAGGAGAACACCTTAAGAAGGATCTTTGCGATAAATTAAATAGTATGCTGAAAGTGGTTCATACTATAGAAGAAAATGCTCCTGAACTTGTAACCGAATACCGTGAGAAGCTCAGGAATAAAGTGGCAGAGCTTCTTGGAGACACAAAGGTGGAGGAAAGTATTATCGCTACCGAGGTTACTGTTTATGCAGATAAGATATGTGTGGATGAGGAAACAGTCAGACTGAAAAGTCATATCGAGAATATGCTCCTGTGTCTGAACCAGAGTGAAGAAGTAGGAAGAAGACTTGATTTCATTGCACAGGAAATGAACAGGGAAGCCAATACCATACTATCAAAGGCTAATAATATTGATATAACCAATATGGCAATTGATCTTAAAACTGAGATTGAAAAAATCAGAGAGCAGATCCAGAACATTGAATAACCAAGGCAGAGAGAAAGGCTCAGGAGGGCACAGCAGTTAGAATGAATCGATTAATTAATGTTGGTTTTGGTAATGTAGTAAATGCTGATAAAATAGTCGGTATCATCAGCCCGGAGGCTGCACCTATTAAAAGGTTGGTTCAAAATGCCAAAGATGCAGGAAACGCAATTGATGCGACCTGCGGAAGAAAGACAAAGGCGGTATTAGTCATGGACAGCGGACATTTGGTATTATCATCTCTGTTGCCGGATACTATCGCAAACCGTGTTAATATGAAGGAAATTTCAGAATAGAGTATAAAAAGCGAAAGGCAGGAAATTCAATATGTTACATCCATCCTATACAGATTTAATGAAAGTGGTTAACAGCGATGTGGAGCCCGGCGAGCAGCCGGTTGTAAACAGCCGTTATTCCATAGTGCTCGCTACAGCTAAAAGAGCCAGACAGTTAATCAGCGGTGCAGACCCTATGGTTCGTGCTACCACATCCAAACCTTTATCAATAGCAGTAGAAGAGATGTATCAATCGAAAGTCAAGATACTTAATGATGAAGAAGCGGGAAAGGAAAATAAATCCGAATAGATAGCGTAAGGCATTCACGTTTATCCTCCAAGACCTGGAAAAGCAAGCTTTAAAGGTGGGAAGCATGGCGGGGATGCCTTACTTTATAAACGGAGGTTCTTATCAATGGATGATAAAAAGATAATTGAAGATGAAGAAATATTTGGAAATAAAGCGCCTGATGCGCAAGAATCTTTGCAGGAAAGTCCGAATCAGACAAGCCAATCGGATAATGGAAAATCAGATTTAGGAAAAGATATCAGGGATATGTTAATTTATTTTGCAATTATTATAGCTGCGGTACTGTTAATTCATAATTTTGTGGGACAGCAGATTGAAGTCAGCGGAAGTTCCATGGAGTCTACTCTACATAACGAGGACCATCTGATATTGGAAAAGGTGTCCTATGAAACCGGTGAACCCAAGCGTTTTGATATCATTGTATTCAGACCTTATGCCGATGATAAAAAGACCTATTATATAAAGAGGGTAATCGGTCTTCCCGGGGAAACAGTGCAGATTATTGGAAGCGATATCTATATAAACGGTGAAATATTGAACGAAGATTATGGGAATGCTTTAATAGAAGATGCCGGAATAGCAAGGGAACCTATTCAGCTGGGTGACGATGAGTATTTTGTATTGGGAGATAACCGCAATAACAGCAAAGACAGCAGAAATCCAGCGGTTGGTATAGTAAACGGAAAGAGCATTCTAGGCAGAGCCTGGGTCAGAATATGGCCGGCTGGTAGTTTCGGAGTGTTGAAGCATCAGTAATTTCAGAGAATGGAAGGTACTTAAGTTATGGGACAGGAGCCAGAAAAAAAGGCGGATTCCTTAACAGAAGAATTTGCTGGTAAGGAAGATACGGATGGATTGAAACAGGATATCTTAACCGAGGAAAGTACGGAAGATAAATTAAAGGAAGATAAATCAAACGACGAAAAACAACGTAATACTGATGGGAAAGAAGAGAAGCCTGTATCCAAGAAGGCCTCAATCATAAAAGATTTAATTACCTATGCCATTATTTTTATCGTATGTCTTTATATCCTTCCTACCTTTGTAATTCAGAAAACAATTGTAGATGGACCATCCATGGAGAATACTCTTCACAACGGTGATCAGCTGATGGTAGAAAAAATCAGTTATCGTCTGGATGATTTGAAGCGATTTGATATCATTGTATTTTATCCCTACGGCAGGAAAGATAAAGAATATTATGTGAAGCGTGTTATAGGTCTGCCAGGTGAAACTGTACAGATTAAAGGGAAAGATATCTACATTAACGATAAGAAACTGACAGAGAATTACGGCAAGGAACCCATTACCAAAGCAGGTATTGCAGCCAATCCCATAAAACTGGCGGATGATGAGTACTTTGTAATGGGCGATCACAGGGAAGTTAGCTTTGACAGCCGGTATGAGGAAGTAGGTCCGGTCAAAAAGGAAAATATCGGAGGGAAAGTAATTCTTCGCATATGGCCGTTGAATAAATTCGGACTTTTGGAATAATATAGTAAGAAAAGCGAAAAAGGATAGGAAATGAAAAAAAGTATTTTTCGCTTATTCCGTTTTCAGGGACCTATATCAATCCTCTATTATATCGCTTTTGCAGGATTGTTATGGTATCTGGTAATTCCGCATACTTCTATTTATTACAGAACCAATCTCTTTGATCCCTTTTCAGAGAGGATAAATGCAGAAGATATCGTTTTAAAAAAAGGTGAAGAATTTCATATTTATCTCTTGAGACTTAACGAGAGGGTGAGCTATTCTTCAACGGATATAAAGGTTGCCGATGTCAGTATTTTTGGTACGATTACAGCTTATCGGCCGGGAACCACTTTTATTCGTATCCGCTTTGACGGCAAAGAACGCAAATGCAGGGTAAGGGTAATTGAGATGAGCCACAAGAAACTTACACTTTCAAAAGGCGAAGGCTATCGGCTCTATATCAAGGGGCCAAACGGCAGGGTAAAATGGTACAGTGGAAACAAAAAGATAGCGACAGTCAGCAGGTTTGGTAAAGTAAAGACCCATAAAAAAGGCTCCGCAGTAATCTATGCAAAAGTTAACGGAAAGCTGCTGACCTGCCAGGTTATTGTAAGATAACAGGATAGCTGCAAAGAAAATATAGCGTAATTTAGAGGATGTTTCTTCAGGAAGCATCCTTTTTTAATGAAAATCTTTCGAAAATATTACAATTGAATTTCAAATTTCTTAATTTATACTTAAAATTTCACGATTTCTTCACAGAAAAATCACTACTTTTCCTTAGAATAGAAATGTATTTTACTGGTGGATATTAGTAATTTGATTGAAAAGGAGACATTAAATGCAACGAAAACTACTAATGGTAATACTTATTGCAGCTGTTCTTGTTACAACAATTTATCCGTCTGTTTCAGCAAAAGCGGACAGCAGCAATGCATTGAAAGTTATCAAAGAACTGGGAATTATGAATACGGATAAGGGCAGCGCAAATGCTTTGTCAAAAACGGTAAGCAGAGCAGAATTTGCGCAGATGCTGATTAATTTATCCGCTAAGAAAGGATATGTAACTGCCACCTCTAATGTAACTTTATTTAAGGATGTAAAGAAAACCTATTGGGCTGCAGGATATATTCAGGCCGCAGTAGAAGCAGGCTATATGTCAGGTTACATAGACGGTTCCTTTAAACCGTCCTCCGCAATTACCTTAAAAGAAGCCGTATATGGTGTTGTCAAGCTCTTAGGCTACGCTGATACAGACTTTACAGGTAATGTTTATACTGGCATGATGAAGTTATACACCAGTAAGGATTTGAACGAAAATATCACAAAGACTGCAAGTCAGAAATTATCAAGAGGCAATTGCATTAATCTGTTCTATAATGTACTGACGGCAACGGGAAAAGATGGGAAAGTTTATGGAAGCACATTAGGATATACGGTTGATGCAAATGGTGAAATCAGCTACCTTACGCTGGTGAATTCCACTCTGAAAGGACCTGTTGTAGTAATGAACAGCTGGAAAGAAAAGATTCCATTTGCTCTGGCTCAGGCTAAATATTACAAGAACGGAAAAGCTTCTACTTTGACAGAAATAGATCAGTATGATGTCTTGTATTATTCTTCTTCTTTAAAAACCGTATGGGATTACGATAACAAAGTGACAGGTACTGTCCAGTCCATTGGAAATGATACGCTTGCACCGGACCATGTAACGATTGCGGGCACTCAGTATACCTTAAGTACAGCAACGGCTGCGGAACAATTTGCAGCAGGCGGTACTTTTGAAACAGGAGATGTGGTGACGCTGCTGCTTGGGAAGGACGGCACAGTGGTCTATGCATTAGGCGTTGATGAACTTAATGTAACCTTAACCGGTCTTGTATTAAGCACCGGTCAGCATACCGTAACCGATTCAAACGGAGATTATTTAAGTACAGCTTACATGACGGTAGTGGATGCCAGCGGCAATACTTTTGAGCAGGATTATGACAGCACTGCAATCAGTTACACAAAAGGACAGTTGGTACGTATCACTTATACAGATGGTACATCAACCGTCCAGAGCTATACCTTTACGAATTCATTACCGTCAAGCTTAAGTTTTTCAGCAGATGGAATGTCTTTGGGAAGCTATCAATTAGCCAGTAATGTGAAGATATTGGACTATTACGACGGCAATTATGCATCTCTGTACGCAAGCCGCCTTGCAGGCAGCCTTTTAAGCTCAGGCAGTGTTGTTTATTACGAATTAAATGACAGAAATGAAATTACTAAACTTATCCTTAATAATTTAAGCGGTGATTTATACCAATATGGTATTTACCTTGGTATTAAGGGTGCAACAGCTTCCGGTGTTACAAGTCAATATATATTAAACGGTAAGACCTCTACCACCGCATCCACTTCAGTTCTTTCTACTGACATCGGACCGGCCGGCTTTATGGTAAGCGGAACAGATATCTCTTCTGTTATGAAGCTTCAGTCAGTTGCAGTGAAAGCAGTAGGAACCACTTATATTCAGGATTCCTCCACGAAGTATCTGTTAGCAGATAATGTGCAGGTCTATTTCTATGATGGTACGGATTATACACAGACAACGTTAAGTAAGGTAACCAACTTAACCAAATATAAACTGACAGCTTATTATGATAAAGTTACCGCTTTGGGTGGCCGTGTACGGGTTATCATAGCACAGAATGCGAACTAAACAGTTAAGGAGGATAGAACATGAGTCTGTTTAAGAAAAAAGACAGTACAACTAAAGGAACTGCAAAGCCAGAAGCGGTTATCGGCAAAAAATCCAGGAAAAAGAGTAAAAAGAAAAAAGTTATCCGTATCGTAATTATCCTGTTAATTATTATAATACTGGCAGGGTTAGGTTATAAAAAGCTGGTACTTGATAAAACCAGGAAGGTGTCTTCGGAAAATACCGTAACAACTGCCAAGGTAGAAACCAGGGATATTGAAAATACATTGACCTCTTCCGGTACGATTCAGCCTCTTAACACCTATGATGTGAAGACCTTGGTCGAAGGTGAGGTAATATCTGCTGATTTCGAAGAGGGAGATGAAGTAACCAAAGGCCAGGTGCTTTATCAGGTAACTACTGACACTCTTGATAAAAAGATAGATCAGGCTAAAACTTCTGTGTCCAGAGCAGAGAAGAATTATGATAAAGCAGTAGATAATTATGATAAGGCAAAAGACAACTATGATGATGCCTTAAAGGATTATAACGAAGCTGCAGCAAAATATAAGGATTTGAACTTAACTTCAACTGTGTCCGGTGTAATCACTCAAGTAATGGTGAAAGAAGGCGATAATGTTCAAAAAGGCAGCCAGCTTGCTAAGATTTATGATAACAGCTATATGCTCTTAGATGTTTATTTTAGCTCATCTGATGTTAGCTCTTCTTTAATCGGTAAGACAGCAACCGTAGAATTATCTGACAGTGCCGATACTTTAACCGGAACTGTTACTAAGGTAAGCAGCCTTGAAGAAACCTTAAGCGGTAACCGCATTGTTAAGAAAGTTACTATTAAGGTAAAGAATCCCGGTGGTATTACAACTACCAGCAAAGCAACCGCTTCCATCGGTTCTCTGTCCTCCAGCGAAGAAGGTACTTTTACAGCACTTACCGATACTGTAGTTACAGCAGAAAAAGCCGGAGAAATTGCAAAACTTTCCGTAGAAGAGGGTGACAAAATTTCAGAAGGCGGTTCCATAGCTGTTTTAGATAAAGATTCTGTCAGCGATCAGCTTGATTCTTACAATAAAGCAGTGGAGAATGCAAAGGATTCTATGGAGAATGCTTCAGATTCCATTGAAACATCAAAGGAGAGTATTGAAGACGCTGAATCCTCATTGGATGAGGTTGTAGATACCAAGACAGATTATAGCATTACAGCGCCCAGTGCCGGTAAGATTATCAGAAAAGATGCTTTGGAAGGAGATACGATTAATAATCAAAGCAGCTTGTGTACGATTTATGACTTATCTGCCGTAACCTTTGAAATGTACGTTGATGAATTGGATGTTAAGAGTGTTGCAGTTGGCCAGGAGGTTAAAGTAACCGCTGATGCTCTGGAAAACACAGAGATAAGCGGTGTTGTTACAAATATCAGTCTTGAGAGTACAACAAGTGGCGGTGTTACCCAGTATCCCGTAACCGTACGTATTGATAAGGTAGGCGATCTGCTTCCCGGTATGAATGTAACCGGTGAGATTGTAGTTGCCAAATCAGAAGGAGTTCTTGCTATACCTGCAGATGCACTGGTACGTGGTGATGTGGTATATGTAAAGGATGCTTCTGTAAAAGAAGCAAACGGCAATGTTCCCGCAGGATTTAAAGAAGTGCAGGTAGAAACAGGTCTGACAGACGGTGATTATATCGAAATCAAGAGCGGATTAACCGCAGACGAAGAAGTCTATGTGAAACGTACCAGCTCAGGAACTACGCAGCAGATGATGCCTGGTGTGTTCGGCGGTATGGAAGGCGGCGGTCAGAGAGGTAACTGGCAGGGCGGTGGAAGTACCGGAAGAAGCGGCTCCTTTAGCGGTTCCGGTGCTCCCAGCGGCGGCGGTTCCTTTGGTGGCGGCGGCAGCAGATAAGGAGGTGTTACCGTTATGAATGAAAGGATGGATGAGGAAAGAGAGCCTCTGATCAACCTGATTGAGATCTATAAAATATACCAGATGGGTAACACTGAGGTACGTGCAAATGATGGCATAAGTCTGAAAATTCACCATGGTGAATTTGTAGCCATTGTTGGAAAGTCAGGAAGCGGAAAATCAACAATAATGAATATTATCGGCGCTTTGGATGTTCCGACAGAGGGACAGTATATCCTGAATGGGGAAGATGTATCGACCTTAAAGGGTGATGAACTGGCAGAAATCAGAAATAAGACCATCGGCTTTATCTTTCAGCAATATAATCTGTTAGCCAGGCAAAATCTGCTTGAGAATGTGGAGCTCCCGCTGCTTTATGCGGGAGTTCCAAGAAAAGCAAGAAAAGAGCTGGCCATGGCAGCCTTGGATAGAGTAGGAATTAAGGATAAATGGAAGAACTATCCCAATCAGTTATCCGGAGGTCAGCAGCAAAGAGGGTCCATTGCCAGAGCTTTAGTCGGCAATCCTTCCCTGATTCTTGCCGATGAACCTACAGGAGCATTGGACTCCAGGACCAGCAGGGAAGTGCTCGACTTCCTAAAGCAGCTCAATGCGGAAGGCAATACAATCGTATTGATTACCCATGACCGTTCCATTGCCGAAGAAGCAAACCGTGTTGTGTCCTTAAAGGATGGCAAGATTGATTTTGACGGTGATGTAGAGGATTACAGGAGGAGTCGTGCATGAGTTTATTTCAGACCTTTAGATTGGCAATAAAAAGCATTATCGGCAACAAACTACGCTCCTTCCTTACAATGTTGGGTATGATAATCGGTGTTACTTCCGTAATTACACTAATCGGTTTGATGAACGGTGTTACGAACTATGTATTATCTACCTTTTCCGATATGGGAACGAATACCATAACTGTCTCAGTGACCAATACGGATACCCGATTTGTAAAAGTAGACGATGTATATGACCTGGTTAAAAAGTATAACACTTTGTTCGAGGGAGTTTCTCCTACGGTTACCAGCAATTATACATTAAAATACGGAACCACCTCCAAGTCTACTACTGTTACGGGAGTCGGGGAGGATTATGCTGATTTGAAAGATTTTAAGCTTTCAAGCGGCAGGTTCATTGATTATGCAGATATTAAAAACCGTTATAAGGGATGTGTTATCGGAACCTATATCGTAGATGAACTGTTTGACGGAGTTGCCAGAACAGGTGATACCCTTCGTATCAACGGAGAGGTATATACCGTAATCGGTATCAAGGAAGAGACAGCAGATTCTGAAGAAAATTCAGCAGATGACTGTGTTTACATACCATACTCCAATGCAGTAAGAATGTCAGGCGCTACCATCTCAAGTTATAGCTTCTCAGCAGCCAGTGACAGTAAAGTTGATGCCTGCAAGACAATTCTTGATAATTATTTATACAGTATCATGAAGGATGAGGATCTGTATAAGATATCCACTATGGCAGAACTTCTTGAAACTGTCACAAAGATGACCAATATGTTAGGTTCCATATTAGGCGGTATTGCAGGTATATCTCTGTTGGTTGCAGGTATCGGAATCATGAACATCATGCTTGTTTCCGTTATTGAAAGAACAAAGGAGATTGGTATCAGAAAGTCCCTTGGAGCAAAGCGTAAGGATATCCTGCTGCAGTTCGTTATAGAAGCGGCAACTATCAGTATTCTTGGCGGAACTATCGGAATTATCCTGGGCTGGGTCGCAACTACAACCATCGGAAATGCTTTTGGACTGGATGCTTATCCGTCCATGGGTTCCATCCTGTTAGCCTTTGGAGTATCCGCAGGTATCGGTGTCGGCTTCGGTTTCATGCCGGCTAACAAAGCTGCAAAATTAAATCCTATAGATGCTCTTAGAAGTGAATAAAGTTGGTCTAAAATCCTATACTTCGTACTAATTATATACTAATAGATATGGACTAGTGAGGTTAGTATGAAGTATAAGAAATTTGCTGGAGCCCTGTGCCTTGTGTTATGTATTTCCTTGCTCTTTTCCTATAATGTGCCTGTAAGCACTCTGGCAGATACCGCAAAGAGCAGTAAGTCGGATACAACCGCAAAAGATAGCACGGAAGTAACGGGGCAGAATAGCGGAAGCGGCACAGCAGCGGAAAGTGCCGCTGCGGCGGATAGTGCCACTGCCGCGGATAGTGCCGCGGTTGATATCACATCTGAATCGGCAGTGCTCATCGAAGGTTCAACAGGCACTGTGATATACGAAAAGAACAAGGATGAGAAAAGAAAACCTGCCAGCATCACAAAGATTATGACACTTTTACTGATTTTTGATGCACTGGCAAGCGGTAAGATTAAACTGACAGACCCGGTAACGGTCAGTGAATATGCAGCTTCCATGGGCGGCTCTCAGGTGTACCTGGAACCGGGAGAAAGCCAGGATGTAAATACCATGATAAAGTGCATTAGCATAGCCAGTGCCAATGATGCTGCTGTTGCAATGGCAGAATACATAGCCGGTTCCGAAGAATCTTTTGTAAATATGATGAACGAAAGAGCAAAGGGACTGGGCATGAACAATACTCATTTTGTGAACTGCTGCGGGCTTGATGTAGATAATCACTATACCACAGCCTATGACATTGCACTTATGTCCAGAGAACTGATTACGAAATACCCTCAAATCAGCGATTACTCTACCGTTTGGATGGAAAACATTACACATACTACCAAGAAGGGTCAGAGTGAGTTCGGGCTTACCAATACCAATAAATTAATCAAGAGCTATAATGGAATTACCGGCCTTAAGACCGGCTCCACCAGTCTTGCCAAGTACTGCTTATCGGCTACAGCTAAACGAAATGGTATGGATATGATAGCAGTTGTGTTGGCAGCACCGGAGACGAAAGTTCGTTTCAGGGAAGCTGCTAAGCTTTTAGACTATGGTTTTGCCAATTGCAGCATTTATCAGGATGATAACAAAGACCTGGCAGTAACCCCCATACCGGTTAAAAAAGGTGTGGCAGATAACTTGAATTACCGCGTCAGTGATAAGTTCTCTTATCTCTGCCTAAAGGGCACCAACCCTGCTGACATTACCAAAAAGGTAACGCTGGAAGAAAGTGTTACCGCACCGGTAAAAGAGAATGATAAAGTTGGAGAAATAACTTACGAACTGGGTGGTAAGACCATAGGAAAAGTTGATATTGTAGCCGCTGAAAATGTCAATAAAGCAAAACTTATGGACTATTTTAAGTCAGCTCTTAAAAAATTCAAATTCTAAAAAAGGGTACTATAGACCGCAGAGAAAGTCTGTGTTATAATTGATAACAGGCTTTTTGGCGGTCTATCCTTTTTATGGGAATTGTAAGCTGATATAAAACGGTAAATAAAGAGTATATAATCAGAAAGGGTTATAGATGTTAAAGATAATAGGAGCACTTCTTTTACTCCTTCTTCTTATAGAATATATAAGAAACTTAAAACCACAGATTACCAGGATAACAGTGGAATCAGGGAGGCTGGGTGAAGCCTTCGACGGCCTGACTATGGTTATTTTAGCGGATCTTCATAATTATAGTTACGGCAAAGATAATGAAGTGTTAATAAAACAAATAGATTCCATTAAACCGGATATTGTTTTAATAGCAGGGGACATGCTGGTAAGAAAAGCACCAAAGAAATATGAAATTGCCTATGGGCTCTTAAAGGCATTGTCAAGGAAATATCCCATCTACTATGGAATGGGAAATCACGAACAGAGTTTATCCTGTGAAAAAGAAGAATACGCGGCCCTTTATAAAGATTATATGGATAAGCTTGTAAGGAACGGAATTGTTCTTCTGGATAATGAAAGTACAGTAATAAAACGAAAGAATAATACACTTAAGATATCCGGCTTGTCCATTGAAAAACCTTATTACGGCAAATCCAAAATACCAAAGATGCCGGAGGATTATATTGAGAATCTCATAGGAAAGTGTGATAGTAAGTGTTATAATATATTGATTGCCCATAATCCTTTGTATTTTGAGAATTATACAGCATACGGGTCGGACCTTATTCTGGCCGGACATGTTCATGGAGGTATTATCAGGCTTCCTTTTCTGGGAGGGATGCTGTCTCCTCAGTATCGTTTCTTTCCCAAATATGATGCAGGGCGTTTCTCCGAAAAGGGAAGCACTATGTTAATATCAAGGGGACTGGGGCTTCACACTCTGAAATTCCGTATAGGAAACCGTCCGGAATTAATGACAGTAATATTAAAGAAAAAATGAACAAAATACTGTAAAGATGAAAGAATAGATTTTGCTTATGATTTAAATGCGTATAAAGACACGTGGGAGGTATAGACATCTATGAGAATAGAATTAATAAGGCTTATTACTGCCTTCCTGGCAGGTTGTATTGTTATGATACTCCATGAATTTCCGAAGGCTTTATTGTATAACAGTTTAAATAAGAATCAGGATGCAAAAAAGAAAAACAATATCTATAAGCTGCATCAATATATCGATCCCATCGGAATTCTGTTCTGTGCAACCAATCAGGCTGGGTTTTCAAAACCCTATATGTACCGCTTAAAGAACAGGAGAAGTAATCTGCTGCTGGGAATCTGCGGTTTTGCAAGCTTATTACTAATATTCATAATCAGTGTGGCAACCATTAAGCTGCAGCATAGTTTCTCAACCCCGCTTAAGGTTAATCCCAATGATGGTATTTTGCGGTTATTTATACAGTTTACCATGATGAATACGGCACTTATCAGCTTAAGTATGTTTCTGGTTAATATCTTTCCGGTGTCAACCTTTGATATGGGATTATGCATTGCCGCCAAGTCTCCTTCCAGATATTTTTCAATCATAAAGAATGATTATCTGATTAAGATACTTTTGATTTTTGCGGTGATATTTCAGCTTTTAACATATATTTCATCTTATATATTGACCTTTTTAATAAAACTCAGGTTATAGTATTTAGCATTTGGAGGTTAGGTAATGGATATTTCATTTAAACTGGAGGTGTTCGAAGGACCTCTGGATTTGCTGCTGCATCTGATTGATAAGAACAAAGTAAATATACATGATATTCCCATTGTATTGATAACAGAGCAATATATGGACTATGTGAATCACATGGAGACCAAGGACTTGAATATCATGAGTGAGTTCCTTGTAATGGCGGCTACACTTCTTAACATAAAATCAAAGATGCTGCTGCCAAAGGATGAAAAACGCGATATTGCAGAAGAGGACCCCAGGCAGGAACTGGTGGAGAGACTCTTGGAATATAAAATGTTTAAATACATATCTCTTGAATTAAAAGACAAAGAAATAGATGCAGGAAGAACATTCTTTAAGAATCCCAGTATTCCGGATGAAATAAAGGACTATGAAGAAAAGGTCGATGTAAGCACCCTTCTCTCTGATTTAACGCTTGCCAAACTCCATCGGATCTTTGAGACCGTAATGAAAAGGCAGGTAGATAAGATCGATCCTATCCGAAGTAAATTCGGAAAAATCGAAAAAGAAGAGGGAAACCTTACTGAAAAGATGGAAGAAGTAGCCAGGTACGGAAGACTTCATAAGAACTTCTCTTTTTATCAGCTTTTAATGGGACAGCGTAATAAGACGGATATCATTGTTACCTTCCTTGCCATTCTGGAACTTATGAAAACAGGGGAGATTATTATCAGACAGGACAACCTCTTTGATGATATTATGATTACGTATAATGATTTAGTAGTTGTATCATAGATGCAACAATAGAACGGAAACAAAAAGTATGGGAAGTATGTAAGGCATAACTTGCACCAATCGGAAAGGGTTTGATTATTTATATGGAGATAAATCAGATTAAAGCAGCAATAGAAGCGATTCTCTTTACTATGGGAGAAGCGGTGGAACTGGAAAGGCTTTCGGCTGCATTGGGACATGATAAGGATACCGTAAAGAAAATAATACATTCCATGATGGATGATTATGACAGGGAAGAAAGAGGAGTTCGTATTATTGAACTAGAAGACTCTTATCAGATGTGCACCAAGACAGAGCTGTATGAATCCCTCATAAAAATTACGCATATACCCAAAAAACACATTCTTACGGATGTGCTTTTAGAGACTTTATCCATTATTGCATATAAGCAGCCGATTACCAGAATAGAGATTGAAGCTATTCGTGGAGTAAAGTCGGATCATGCCGTCAATAAATTGATTGAATACAATCTGGTTGGCGAGGTGGGAAGAATGGATGCTCCGGGAAGACCTATTCTTTTTGGCACTACGGAAGAGTTCCTTCGAAGTTTCGGAATTCATTCTCTGGAAGACCTGCCCATTATAACTTCTGATAAGGTGGAAGACTTTAAGCTGGAGGCAGAAGAAGAAGTACAGCTTAGACTGGATATTTAAAGATAATCTGTAAAATTCATTTTAATTTCCATTATTATTCCGCTATGAACCTCCCTTTCGTGTTGTTTTTATAACAGCACGAAAGGGAGGCTTTTTTGTTTTATAACGTAAAAATATTGAGGATATACGGATTGTTTTTTCATGAACTTTACTGAAAAGCATGTATAAAACATGTATATAATTTATTTTATATATGATTTTTGCTAATATATACATTTCATCAAATGTTTTTTTGTGCATTGACAAATGAAAACTGGGGTGCTACAATATCCAATGTTTAAATCATATTAATCATGTATGAATAGTAAGAAATAAGAATAAGATAGTGTATACATATGAATTAATGTGAATATCAGAGGAGGATAAAATCTATGTTAAAGAGAAAGTCGAAGTTCTTAGCAGCACTGCTTGCCTTAACCTTAATTGCCGG
This sequence comes from Bacillota bacterium, assembly GCA_023450835.1. Classification (GTDB taxonomy): domain Bacteria; phylum Bacillota; class Clostridia; order Lachnospirales; family Lachnospiraceae; genus Anaerocolumna. The sequence continues at coordinate 32,225 of JAEXGM010000052.1, forward strand.
AGCTTTGAGTGGCTGCAGTAATAAAAGTGCTGTAAACAGCAGTGGAAATGCCTCGGCAACGGAGGGAAATAACGGACAGCAAACAAATGTTGACAGTGATAAGGAGTCCAGTACAGGGGACGTATCGGCAGATGACGCCTTAGACGCAGACCAGACGCTGTATTTAAAATTTGATGAACCGTTGACACTTGATGTCAGTGATGTCCGCAATTCATCTGAATTCCAGATACTCTCCCAGGTTCAGGAAGGTCTTTTTAGAACCTTTACAGATGAAAACGGCAATGATGTTATCTCCAATGCGGGAGCAGAGTCCTATGAGGTATCAACAGATGGTCTGGTGTATACTTTTAAACTTCGTGATTATAAATGGTCTGACGGCGTGCAGGTTACAGCCGGACAGTATGTGGATTCCATCTTACGCTTATTAGACCCTCAGAAAGCATTCGCTTATTCCTTTATGGCATATGATATCCTGAATGCGGAAAAGTTCTACAACGGCGAAGTGAAAGCTGATCAGGTAGGAGTGAAAGCCCTGGATGACAAAACTCTTCAGATTACCTTAGCTTCTCCTACACCTTATTTTATAAAAAAATTAACCAATGTTTGCTTTTACCCGGTCAGACTTGACATAATTGACAAGGGAAGTGAGACTTACGCTACCAGTATTGATGAACAGGTGTACAGCGGACCCTTTACTATAAGCGAATGGGTAAAAGAGAACAGTATGGTACTTGTAAAAAACCCTGATTATTGGGACGCTGACAATGTTAAATTGCAAAAAGTAGTGTTTACTTCCGCAGAAGAGCCCGCTACCCAGTCCCTGCTGCTGGAATCCAAGCAGTTGGACGTGGCAGAGGCTTCCGCTGAATATGTTGATAAGTGGAAACAACTGGCGGATGCAGGACAGTTAACTTATGTATCAGCTACCTATCCCAGTGTGAGCTTTATCGGATTTAACCAGCACACAGGCGGAAAGTCCGGTTTAATGAATAATGCTAAAATACGCCTTGCCCTGTCTCTTGCAATTGACAGAGAGGAATATAACCAGTTGATTTATAACGGAATTAATATTCCGGCCTACGGTATTTTCCCCTTTGGTCTTCAGGTAGGGGATACGGAATTCCGAAGTGTAAAGGATGAACCGTTAAAAGCTCTTGCACAGGAATATAATAACGATGCGGATAAACTTCAGGCACTGTTTAAGGAAGGTCTGGAAGAGGAAGGCAAGAGTACCGATTTAAGCAAAGTTACTTTGACCTTTATCTCAACGGATGCTACGGTTCAGGAAAAGGCTGCCCAGGAATATTACAAACAGAAATGGGAAGAAAAGCTGGGAATCAAGATTGATATCAATATATTACCTGACAGAAGCACTTTCGTAACGGAACGTGACGGAAACAATTATGACCTGCTGTCCAATGGCTGGAACGGAGATTACAATGATCCCATGACATTCAGTGATTTATGGATAACAGACAGCGGTTATGCCAAATATTTCGGCGGATATCACAATGAAGAATATGATAAGATATTCCAGACACTTGCAAGTGAAAGTGACTCCAATAAACGTATTGAAATCTATGGAGAACTGGAAAAAAATCTGGTTGCCGACAACGCAGGTGTACTGCCTCTCTACTATACAAATAAGCAGATATTTATCCAGTCATATGTTAAGAATTTAAGTACACCTTTATTTGGTACCAATTATGAGTTCAGCAGAGCTTATATTTCAGGACGTAATAACTAAGATGAAAATAGCCTGATTGGATTAATCTGACAGGGCTGCTGCAAAACGATTAAATTGACAGAATTGATACGGTGTTCTGTCAGAATAACAGATGCAGCAGCCTCTTTCTTTACCCGATTTACCGGATTTTCAGAAATACGAAACAGGAAGGTGAGTGAATTGTTAAAATATAGTATCAAAAGATTCTTTGTGATGCTGTTTACATTGTTTATTATTGCAACCGCCACGTTTTTCCTGCTGGCAGCCATGCCGGGGGATGCACTTACGGAGAGAGCGGAAAGACTGCCGGATCACATAAAAGTTAATCTTTATAAAAAATACGGACTGGATAAACCCTTGCTGGAAAGGTATGTTATTACTATGAAAGGCCTGGTGGTAGGAGATTTTGGAGAATCTGTCATATTTCCCGGAGAGACAGTTCCTTCTATTATCAAAGCGAAACTACCGGCTTCCGCCAGACTTGGAATCGGAGAGTTAATATTAGGGGCGGGAATTGGACTTATATTAGGGATTATAGCAGCCGTTAAAAAAGGAACCTGGATTGATTATATTGTAGTCACTTTATCCATTCTGCTGATTTCAGTCCCGCATTTGATACTGGGTCTATTGCTTCAGAAGATATTTGCCGGCAGTCTTGGATGGTTTCCGGTAATCGGATGGCCGAAAGGCAAAGATTTGTGGCTTGGCGGCTGGAAATATACTATCCTTCCAACTGTAACAGGCAGTTTTGCGTATATTGCGGTTTATGCCAGACTGTTAAAAACATCAATGCTGGAGGTTTTAGGTCAGGATTATATTGTGACGGCTGAATCCAAAGGGTTAAGCAAAGGGCAGATTATCAGACGCCATGTACTAAGAAATTCCTTTATACCGGTTATCACTTTTCTTCCCATGTCTATTGCCATGTGCATTACCGGTTCTTTTTTTATAGAGAAAATATTCTCCATACCCGGTCTGGGGCTGTATTATGTCAATGCGGTCTCCGGCAGGGATGTAACGGTAGTAATGGGACAGACGGTAATACTTGCTGCCATGTATATTATCGTAATCTATATCACCGACATACTCTACACAGTAATTGATCCAAGAATCCGCATTCAGGGCGGCAGGCGATAGGAGGAACGAGAATGGCAGTTATATCGCAAAATAGTTTTAAAAGAGTTGAGAAAGACAGATTTGACAGTGACCTTATGGTAAGACCTACTATTACATATTGGCAGGATGCCTGGAGAAGATTGCGGAAAAACCCCATTGCGTTAGCTTCTCTGCTGGTACTGTTGCTGTTTGCTGTTATGGTCATTATAGGGCCGAATCTTAGGGGATATGATTATACGGCAATCGTGGCAAAGAATAAAAATCTTCCCCCTTCGGCTTCTTATTGGTTTGGTACGGATAATTTAGGCAGAGATTTGTTTTCAAGAGTCTGGCTGGGTGCCAGGGCTTCCCTGATAGTCGCTGTTGTATGTACGTTGATACAAATTGTAATCGGCTGTGCCTATGGCGGTGTTATGGCTTATTTCGGCGGGGTCACGGATAATGTTATGATGCGCATTATTGAGGTAATTACATCCCTGCCTTCCCTGCTGATTACGATGCTGGTGATGATGGTTCTTGGCAACAGTTTATTTGCCCTGTTAGTTGCCATGTGCCTTACTTCCTGGTGCGGTACTGCAAGACAGGTAAGAGGGCAGGTTATGCAGCTTCGGGAATCTGAATATATTATGGCTGCCATAACCTTGGGAGCAAGTCCCTTACGCATTATTACCAGGCATTTGCTGCCCAATACCCTTGGTATATTAATTCTGAATCTTGCTTCCAGTATACCGGATTATATCTTTACGGAAGCCGGATTAAGTTTTCTTGGAATGGGATTACAAGCTCCGAATACCAGCCTTGGCACACTTATTTCTTTGGGGCAGGCGGCCATGGATTTTCATCCCAATCAGCTGTTCTTCCCGGCTGCTGTATTATGTGTAATAGTACTTGCGTTTAATCTGTTTGGGGATGGTTTAAGAGATGCTCTTGATCCGAAAATGCGTAAGTAAAAGGAGGTATCTACATGGGAACATTATTAAAGGTTGAAAATCTGCGGGTATCTTATCATACCTATGCCGGAGAAGTACAGTCTGTCAGAGATATCTCCTTTGACCTTGAGGAGGGAGAAACCCTGGCGATAGTGGGGGAATCCGGTTGCGGTAAGTCCGTAACGGCCCGCACGATACTCAGGCTTAACAGTGCCGGAAATATGGAAATCAAGCCCGGCAGTAAAATTATATATCAGGGAAGGAATGTACTTAAATTTAATAAGAAAGAATTAAGTGTGTACAGGGGCGGTGAAAGTGCAATTATCTTTCAGGATGCACTGACTTCCCTGAATCCTACCATGACGGTGGGCAGGCAGATTGCTGAGAATCTGGTCATGCACCGAAGGTTAAGTAAAAAAGATGCCATCAAGGAAGCAGAAAATATGCTTCGTTTAGTTGGCATTCCAAATCCTGAGAAGAGAATAGGGCAATACCCCCATGAATTCTCCGGCGGTATGCGCCAGCGTGTTATGATTGCCATTGCATTTGCATGCAATCCGAAAATGCTTATTGCAGATGAACCGACTACGGCCTTGGATGTCACCATACAGGCTCAGATTATGGATTTGATAAAGCAGCTGCAGAAGGAAAACAATACTTCCGTTATCTTAATTACCCACGATCTTGGAGTAGTAGCCAATACCGCAAGAAGGGTCATGGTAATGTACTCCGGCAAAATAGTGGAGTATGGGTACAGCAGAGATATTTTCTACCGGGCGAAGCATCCTTATACATTGGCTCTCTTAAAAGCTGTGCCCAGGCTGGATCTGGGAAATAAACAGGAGCTGGATTCCATTCCGGGTGTACCGCCGGATTTGATAGCACCTCCTAAGGGGTGCCCCTTTGCCTCCAGGTGCAGGTACTGTATGGAAATCTGCTGTGAAGAAGAGCCGGAAATGACAGAATTCTCGGAAGGGCATGCTGCCGGCTGCTGGCTGCATCACCCCCTGGCGCCAATAGAAGACAATCCATTTGCAGAAGATACTTCTTTGTATCATACGGGAGGAAGTAAAAATGAGCGGGAATAATGTAATATTGGATGTAAATAATCTGGATAAATATTTTCAGTTAGACAAGGATACCGTATTGAAAGCGGTAGACCATGTATCCTTTACCATATATGAAGGAGAGACCCTTGGCCTTGTAGGAGAATCCGGCTGCGGAAAGACGACCTGCGGACGAACCTGTATCGGACTGTATCAAAAAACAGCCGGAACGGTTTCCTATAAAGGGCAGGATATCCATGAGATTAAGGGAAAAGGCAGTTTAGCTCTAAAGAAAAACGTACAGATGATTTTTCAGGATCCCTATGCTTCTCTGGACCCCAGAATGACTGTTGCGGATATTGTGGCGGAAGGCATTGATGTTCATAAGCTTGCGGCAAATAAAAGAGACAGGGATGAAAAAATATATTATTATCTGAATCTGGTGGGCTTAAACAAAGAACATGCAGGGCGTTTTGTCCATGAATTCTCCGGAGGACAAAGGCAGCGTATTGGTATAGCAAGAGCTCTTGCCGTAGAGCCGGAATTTTTGGTATTGGATGAACCTATCTCCGCTCTGGACGTATCCATACAGGCGCAGATTGTTAATTTACTTATAAGACTTCAAAGGGAAATGAAACTGACTTATCTTTTTGTAGCCCATGACCTTTCTATGGTAAAGCATATTTCAGACAGGGTGGCAGTGATGTACCTGGGCAGAATTGTTGAAATTACTACTTCCGAAAAGTTGTACAGCAATCCTCTGCATCCCTACACCCAGGCGCTGCTCTCTGCCATTCCCATACCGGACCCCGATATAGAGAGTGAACGGTCTATCATCAAATTAGAGGGGGATGTCCCAAGTCCCATCAATCCGCCGGAAGGCTGCCGCTTTAAGAGCAGATGCAAATATGCCTCTGCTGTCTGCGGAGAGTGTACCCCGGAACTTATAAATGCGGGAGACGACCATTATGTTGCATGTCATTTATATCATGAGGGTAAATAAACAGGTCTGTCTGGCCAGCGTGAAGGAGGAAAACATCCTATGAGAGGGAAAGAGTACCTTAAGGATACAATGAAATCTCTTGTTATCGGGTTTATTGCAGGCGGAATTATCATTGCTGTGAGTGCCATGATAGCCCTTCTTGTAAACCGTGGGGAGATAAGAACAAGTCTCTGGGCAGTCAGAAGTACACTTTGTATAGCCGGAGCTCTTGGGCTGCTCCTTTTTTCCGCCATGCTGTTAACCAAAAAGACAGCTGTTCACCTGGAAGGAGAACAGGAATGGCGGCGGCATTTTAAGCAATTTAACTTAGGCGGTGTAGTATTTACTGTCAGTTCTGTTTTATTGCTTCTTGCAGGCGGAATCGACAGTATGCTGTAAAAATTTCATACAGAGTAATTATTTACTTCTTCAATCAGCCTCTCCGCCAGAAAACGGGGAGGTTTATTTTTTGTTTTTTATTTGTAACTCCTTTTTGGCAGATATGAGTAAACCCATGTTTCTTTGGATATAATACCAGATATATGAAAATCAACGGATTTAGGAGGCTTCCATGACCCTTTTACATGATGATAAAAACCATATAACAGCGCTTTTTTCAAAGGTTCTGGATGAAAATATCGATACCTTGTCAGCACTGTTTGAGAACTGTGCTGATATTGTAAAGAGAAAATTAAGTGTGGGCGGTGTCAATCAGGTCGATATCTTTATTATATATATCGACAATATGATTGACAAAGAACTCCTCGAAATGAATACTCTGCTGCAGCTGTTCCGAGATTTAAAGGACATGCCCGTAACAGGACAGTTTGACTATATTAAAAACCAGGGGATTCAGACGGTGGACTTAGTAGAGGTTACCACCATTCCGGAGCTTGTAGGACAGATACTTTCCGGAGACACGGTTATTCTGGTTGACGGCTATGATAAGGCGCTCAGAGTATCCATGCGTAAAGCACCTAACAGAGGGGTGCCCACCAGTGAAAATGAGGTTACCGTCAGAGGTTCTAAAGAAAGTTTCAGCGAAGCATTTTTTATAAACAGGGTACTTCTAAGAAGAAGAATCAAAGACACCAATTTAAAGATGAAACAATACAAAATCGGAACCAGAACACTTACCGATGTGGCTGTCTGCTATCTGGACGGGGTGGCGAAACCGGAAGTGGTAGCCGAGATTGAAAGGCGGTTAAGCGAATATGAGATAGATGGAATTTTAGACAGCGGTATGCTGGAGCAGCTTACGGAACGCAACACTTATTCACCTTTTCCGGAATTCCAATCCACGGAAAGGCCGGACAAAGCAGCCGCGGCTTTATTAGACGGAAGAGTTGTGGTTCTGGTAGATAATTCACCGGTTGCAACGATACTTCCTACTACTCTTAATTCCTTTTTTCAGGCATCGGACGATGCCTATACCAGATGGGAAGTAGCCACTTTTCTTCGGCTTTTGCGCTATATAGGTGCGTTCATCACGATAGCACTGCCCGGGCTTTATGTGGCGGTATTGAATTTCAATGCGGAACTTTTATCACCTGCTATGGCACTTTCCTTTTCAGCGGCAAGAGGAGGGGTCCCCTTTTCGGTACTCGTTGAAGTAATTATTATGGAAATCAGTTTTCAGATGCTACTGGAAGCGGGAGTCCGAATGCCGGGACCTATGGGCGGAACCCTGGGAATTGTAGGAGGTCTTATAATTGGAGATGCCGCAGTGACTGCCAATATTGTAAGCCCTATTGTGGTGATTGTAATTGCATTAACGGCTATTTCGGCATTTACGGTACCCAATGAACCATTTGCTTCCGCTTTTCGCATTATACGTTATTTTATCCTGGCTTTATCTGCTTTTCTCGGATTGTTCGGATTTATCATAGGAATTACCTGTATGCTGATTCATTTGGGCGGATTAAAAAGCTTTGGAATGCCCTATATGGTTCCTTTTGCAGCCTCCGGTATTAATCACGGCACCGATACCAAGGATGGGTTAGTAAGATTTCCTTTTAGAAAACTAAGAAGAAGACCTTTATATGCAGAAAAGGATGAAAGGACCAAGCTGGTTAAGAAAGAGGGAGGAAAATCAGATGAAAATGAGGATGAGAAGGGAGATGAATCATAATGTTTTCAGATAATGACAGAATATCCTTAAGACAATTCACCAGGCTTTTGGTATTCGACCTGTTCAGTGTTTCAGGCCTGATTATTCCGAATATTGCAGCCGCTTCTTCCGGCAGGGACGGCTTGCTTGCCATCTGTTTGGGAACGCTTTATGCCTTTATTTACGGATATCTCATACTGTCTTTATGCAAGCATACAGGCGGGCGGTATCTGAATTTTTGCGATGAGAATTTTGGACGGTTCGTAACTTTCTTTGTAGCGGTTCCCTATATTATAAAGCTGTTTTTTTGTCTCGTATTTTCTGCTAAACTCTTTGGACAGGTCATTAACCAGACCTTGCTTGCAGATACGGATAATCGGATAATTATACTGTTTTTACTAATGGTTTCGGCTTATTCTGCTTCCAAGGGAATGGAGGTAAGGGCAAGAATAACAGAAATCATCTATTTTATTGTAATTATTCCCATAGTCCTGTTCCTGCTATTGGGCATCCGCAAAGTGGACCCCGGCAACATTACCCCTTTATTTACTGAGAACCTGAAAGATATAGGAGCCGGAAGTTATCTGGTATTACTGACCTTTAGCGCTCTGGAAATGATGCTCTTTGCAGCGCCCATGATTCATTACCGAAAGTCTGATTTAAGTAAGGGAAAGCGCCTGTATAACTATGCGGTCAGAGCAATTATTATAACCGGTGTTCTGGATATCTTAATGTATATTGTTACGATGGGGCTGTTAGGCAGAAAGGAAACAGCGGATAAACTCTGGTCCGCCGTTAATATCTTCCAGATGGTCAAAATTCCGGGAGGCTTGGTACAAAGACAGGATGCCTTTATTCTTTCTATATGGCTGCTTAGTATCTTCACACTGACAGCTGCTCTATTTTATTATCTGACCTATATTTCAGGTCATGTATTAAAATTATCAAGCAGGAATTATCTTCTGGTACCCTTCATCCTGCTTGTCTTTGGAGTGGCGGTAATACCAATTGATACGGAGCAGTTCTACTATTTTTTCAAAAAATATATGATGTATATCGGTATGCCTCAGTCCCTTATTCTTCCGTTCCTGGTGGCATTTACCGGTAAACTTAAGAAATTAATCAATAAAAAGGCAGTTATCAATACAATGTTTGCGGTTGTAATAGCTGCGGGAGCCTTGACTCTGACAGGCTGCAGTGACATGACAGAAATAGAAGACCGGAATTTCATTCAGGCGGTAGGGATTGATGCAGAAGGAAAGGATATGATTAAGGTTTACTATATTCTGCCCGATTTGCAGGCCTTGACCAAACAGGGGGCGGAAGACCCGAAGAAATTAACACTGTCCTTTGCAGATAAGGACTTCTCGGAAATCGAAGAAGATTATGGGCTAGAGAATAATAAAAGACTCGATTTCAGCCAGTTAAAAGCCATTATACTGGGGGACGGCATTGCCAAAGATAAAGATAAGATGGATGCCTTTATGACTTATGTGGAGAATAAATATGAACTGGGAAGAAATACGCCCATATTTCTGGCAGAAAATACGGCAAAGGAAGTTATGGATCTGAACAGCAATATTGAGGGGGGAATCGGAGATTATCTGGCCCAGTTAAGTCATATCAACCTTAAGAATAACGGAATAGAAGAAATTGATGTGGGAGACTTGATTCTTGCCAGAAACGAAGGAAATATGAATGTAGTTATACCTATGTTACGTGCTGAGGAAACAAAGATGAGGGTGTCAGGCATTGGCATCTATTCCGCAGGAACGGTACGTCTTCATACCACAGAGAAAGAGAGCGATTTCATCTATTTTGCCTCCGGCTTTGGCAAGAATAAAATCCTTTATCTGCCGGAAACAGCAGAAAATGACCTGCCCAAGTATGTAATCAAGATTAACCGCATCACCAGGACCATGGCGTTCAGTAAGAAAGACGGAAAACCATATCTCAATATGATTGTCGAAGTTAATGCATCTATTCAAAAAGGGCTGGAAAAAAAGGAAGATGAGGCTAAAAATACGGATATCGAGAAGATTGAAGAGGAATGCAATGCTTACGTAAAAGAAAACATTGCAAAGAGTATAAAAGAAATTTGCATTAATGAAAAGCTGGATTATATGAACCTGTATCGTATGACCGGCTACCGGAATAAAAGCTTATGGCTGGAATATAAGGATGACACAGAGAAATTTTTAGAGGATATAACAATTAATCTAAAGGTTGATTTCCATATACAATAGAGATTGCAGTGCAGATTTTATGCTTGTAAATGACCGGGTATTTGTGATAATATAGAAACTATACGATAAATAAAGCATTAATGAAAGCAGCATGAAACTTACCGGTTTATGCTGTTTTTACTAATGCATCTATTTATTTTAATCAAAGATGTATAGTGATAGAAACGGAAAGTGAAAGGATAGGCATTATGATTAAGATTATAGCTGACAGTACCTGTGATCTATCAAAAGAGCTTCTGGAAAAGTACGATATAACAATATTGCCTTTATGCGTTATTATGGGCGAGAATACATATCTGGACGGAGTAAACATAAAAAAAGACGAGATATTTACCTGGGCGGAAAGGGAGAACAGCCTGCCAAAGACAGCGGCACCTACCCTTGAAGGGGCGGTGGAGATATTGTCACCCTTTGTAAAGGAGAATATGGATATCCTGTTCTTTGGCATATCAGAGGATATGTCCTCCTCCTGCAATGTGGTGCGGCTGGCAGGAGAATATCTGAATTATAAGAACTTACATATCATAAATTCAAAGAATCTTTCCACCGGAATCGGATTGCAGGTACTAAAAGCCGCAGAAATGGTACTTGAAGGTTATAGCATTCAGGAGATTAAAACTTATATCACAGATACTATGAGAGAGAAGGTAAGAGCCAGCTTTGTAGTGGATACTCTTACTTATCTGCATATGGGCGGAAGATGCTCCTCGGTAGCGGCCCTTTTTGGAAATGTATTGCAGTTAAAACCTATGATTGCTGTAAAGAATGGAAAAATGGGTGTTGACAAAAAGTACAGGGGCACGAATCATAAAGCCTTATTAAGCTATTTTAAGGATCTTGTTCCGGAGCTTTTAAAGGCAGATTCAGAGCGGGTGTTCATAACACATTCCGGTTGTGATGATGAAATCGTGGAAATCCTGTATCAGGAAATAGAAAAGCTTAAAGTATTTAAAAACATCCATGTAACCCAGGCCGGAGCAGTTATTTCCAGTCATTGCGGCCCTAAGACCCTGGGGGTATTGTTTGTAGAAAAATAAAGTGAGTAAACAGGAGGAGTTATGACTATTATACCAAAGCCGCAGCAGATGGTGATTGATTCTGAGAAGAAATTTGCTGTTAAGTACGATAGTGCCATTATATTAAATCAAGGTCTAAACAATAAAGCCTTTCATCATGGGGGAGTGTTAAAGGCAAAGATAGAAGAGCTGCTGGGATTTTCCCTGTCCATAATAAAAGGATATCAAAAGCAGGAAAATTCTATATTTCTTGAACTTTCCGATAAACTGGGAGAAGAAGAATACAAGCTGGAAATTACACCGGAAGGAATTGAACTGGCAGGTGGGTCGGACAAAGGACTCCTCTATGGTATCCAGACTTTAAGTCAGCTTCTGTTTACCCAGGGTTCCGTTCTTCCTTGCCTAAAGATTCAGGATTACCCCGATGTTAAGGTAAGAGGGTATTATTTTGATGTTACAAGAGGCAGAATACCAACACTTTCATCATTGAAGAAATTGGCAGATAAGATGAGTTATTATAAGCTGAACCAGCTTCAGCTCTATATTGAACATAGTTACCTCTTTACCGGTTTAAGTGAGGTATGGAGAGATGATACCCCTTTAACAGCAGAAGAGATTATGGAATTTGATGAATATTGCAGTAATCTTGGTATTGAGCTGATACCTTCTCTGGCAAGTTTCGGACATCTCCATAAGCTTTTAACAACTGCTTCCTATGCAGAGCTTTGTGAGCTTGAAGATTCCTATGGTAAAAGATTCTCTTTCCGGGACAGGATGAGGCATCATACCCTGGATGTTACCAATGATAAGAGCATTGTCCTGATGAAAGGACTGCTGGAAGAATATATGGTCTTATTTAAGACGGATAAATTCAATATCTGTGCCGATGAGACCTTTGATTTGGGACACGGGAAAAGTAAGGAACAGGCAGATGTCCTTGGTAAAGACAGGATATATGTTGATTTCTTAAATAAACTTTGCAGGATTATAACAGATAACGGCAGAATTCCGATGTTTTGGGGAGATATTATTCTGGAGAAGCCGGAGAGCATTAAGGAACTTCCGAAAGAGGCAATATGCCTGAACTGGGATTATAATACCAGGGTAAATGAGGAAAATATTAAGAAGCTGAAGGAAAGCGGAGCAAAACAGTATTTATGCCCGGGAGTTCAGGGCTGGTTACGGTTTATGAACCGCTTGGATTGGGCTTATGAAAATATCAGCCAAATGTGCAGCTATATCCATAAATATGAGGCGAAAGGACTTCTTATAACGGATTGGGGGGATTACGGTCATGTAAATCATCCGGAATTCTCGGCACCTGCCATGATTTATGGAGCCGCTTTCTCTTGGAATAAAAACCCGGAAGATTTTACGGTAATAAACAAGCAGATATCACTTCTGGAATTCGGTGATGCTTCCGGCAGAATCACGGACATTGTCGCCGAAATGGAGAAACAGGATATATTCACCTGGGGATATGCCGTTGAATGGAAAGAAGATATGGAAAGAGAAGGCTGTAATAAGGAAAAATGCTTAGGCATTTTTGAACTTGCAGCAGCAGATATTCCCAAAGCCGGAAAGCGTCTTAGTGAATTGACACAGGAATTGTATTCTGTCATGAAGTCTATGGACAGGGCAAAACGAAAGGCCGTAAAGCCTTACCTGAATGCGGCAAAGGGCATAGGCCTGTTCGGGGATTTGTTAGCGGTGATAGAAAGAGATTACTATAAAAAAGATATCACTTCCGCTTCCCAGCCTGTAAAACTGGCAGAGCAGCTGGAACACTGGTTTTATGAATATAAAGCTATCTGGCGTGAATATGGCAAGGAAGCGGAACTCTACCGGGTATCGGAAGTTATCTTCTGGTATTGTGATTTATTAAGACAGCTTGCATAGAGATTATAAAAGCCAATAATTCATCTGCTTCTTAAGGTTTACTATACCAATCAATTTGTCCTGCCTCTAATGCTTCTTTAAAAGAAGAAGTCTTAGGGGCAGTTCCACCGTAATTCTTATACCAGCTGGCAGGATAGAGAATGGAAGGATTCTTCCCTGCATTTTCTACCGGAACCTGGAGGTCCTCGTTCTCTCTGACTTTTCTCGCTACAATTATGGTCCTGTAATTGTCAAGCTCATAGGAACAGGTGGAGAGAGTGATAATCTGATCCTTTTCATTTGCATCAACGGGAAGGTTATAGATAGAGCGGACTCTAAGCTGGTACAGGAATTCCAGAAAATCAGCATCGTCCTGAAATTCAGCTCTGGTAAAATTAAAGAAATCATCGTTTATATCAGCGTCAGCTTTAAAGATAGAAAATATCTTCCACTGTCCCTTCTGATAGAGGGTATCAAAGGTAATAACAGGACGCTGCCTGTAGTAATCGATGTCATTGTATTTAATCAGGTAATGAAACATATTGTCAGAGGACTTCATGTTATGACCGTATAGAACCATATTCCTTGTATTATTCTCTACAGAAGAATTTACATCCAGAAAGATACTGCCCGCCTTGTCTGTCTGGCGGTTGATGTTTCTGTGCAGATAATACTCCGGGTCATCTTTGCCGGATTGAAGGACGGGGTAATCAATATTTGTGCCATCAATGGTAAGCCATCCCTTCACGTCCTCGTTAACGGACAATAGGGCGGAAAATTCCTTCAGACGGCCCTGACTGTCATAAAGGCTGTCCTCATCGGCAGATGAGGCGGCAGAACTATCCTCTGTAACAGACGTATTATCGTCGGTCACCGGAGTAACGGAGGCGGCAGGGTCTTTCTCGATATCTTCATTTTCTGAGCCTTTTGAGGCTTCATACAGGTTCCTGGCTTCGGTAACTGCTTTTTGGGAAATATAAGGGCGAAGTATCAGCTCATATCCTAAGTAAACAGCGGATACCAGAAAAACCCCCAGGGAAATAAATCTTATTATTTGAATGAGCTTATATTTATTTTTTGTTTTATTCTCTTTTTTATTTTCTGTCTCTTTTTTCATAAAATAACCATGTCCTTTCCAGCGCATGCTAATTGCGAATAGGTTGGTTTGCAATACCTTGGCATTTACTTCTTTGGGAATCGGTGTGCCGAATTCTTTATTATGTATTTATGCTGTTATTATACAATATTTTTTCAAACATGGGAAATAATATTAATAATATTTTGGAGTTTCCCGGATTCCTATAATATACCTGCCCTTCGGCACATGAAAAATTTAGTAGTAATTTAAACTGATAAGTGCTATAATATAAAGAAGCAGGTTTTTTATGCGAACATGCCAGAGATCGTCTCCGAGACTTCTGAAAAGGGCATCGGCTTGATTCGGTGGATTTTTCAGTAGTTTCGGAATCTTTGGCAAATTTATCAATAAAGGAGTATAATTCATGTACAAAAGTTTTTCCATGGAGCTTGCCGGAAGAACACTTACCGTTGATGTAGGCAGAGTGGCAGCTCAGGCAAATGGTGCAGCATTTATGCACTATGGTGATACAGTTGTTTTATCAACAGCAACAGCATCCGATAAACCAAGAGAGGGAATAGACTTTTTCCCGTTAAGTGTTGAATATGAAGAAAAATTATATGCAGTAGGCAAAATCCCCGGCGGTTTTATCAAGAGAGAAGGTAAAGCTTCTGAGAATGCAATTCTAACCTCACGTGTCATCGACAGACCCATGAGACCTCTTTTCCCCAAGGATTACAGAAACGACGTAACCCTTAATAATCTTGTAATGTGTGTGGACCAGGACTGCAGCCCTGAGCTTACAGCTATGCTTGGTTCCGCTATCGCGACAGCAATATCCGATATTCCCTTTGACGGACCGACAGCTTCTACTATGGTTGGTATGGTAGACGAAGAGCTTGTTTTCAATCCTACCAGCGCACAGAGAGAGAAGTCTACTTTAAGCTTAACTGTAGCTTCCACCAAAGAAAAGGTCATCATGATTGAAGCCGGTGCATATGAATTACCGGAAGATAAGATGATTGAGGCAATTTTTGCAGCACACGAATTAAACCAGAAGGTTATTGCTTTTATTGAAACAATCGTTGCCGAATGCGGAAAACCAAAACATGCTTATATAAAATGCGATACACCGGAAGAACTCTATGCAGATATGGTTGCTTTTATTACTCCTGAGGCAATGGAAGAGGCTGTATTTACCGATGAGAAACAGGTAAGAGAAGGAAATATCCGTGAGATTACCGACAGACTTGCAGAGCGTTACCAGGAAACACATCCGGAATGGATTCCTTTACTTGGTGAAGCTATTTATAAATTTGAAAAGAAAACTGTACGTAAGATGATCTTAAAGGATCACAAGCGTCCTGACGGCCGTGAGATTACACAGATAAGACATCTGGCAGCAGAAGTTGACATTCTTCCCAGAACTCATGGTTCTGCGATGTTCACCAGAGGACAGACTCAGGTTCTTACTATAACCACCTTAGGCGCACTTGCAGAAATCCAGAAGTTAGACGGAATTGATGAAAATGAGAAGACAAAGCGTTATATGCACCACTATAATTTCCCTTCTTACTCCGTTGGAGAGACCAAACCTTCCAGAGGACCCGGAAGAAGAGAGATTGGACACGGCGCTTTAGCTGAGAGAGCTTTAGTACCTGTACTTCCTAATGAGGAAGAATTCCCTTATGCAATCCGTACCGTATCCGAAGTATTAGAATCCAATGGCTCCACTTCCCAGGGAAGTATCTGCGCCTCCACACTTTCTCTTATGGCAGCAGGTGTTCCTATTAAGAGCATGGTTGCCGGTATTTCCGTAGGACTTGTTACCGGAGAAACAGATGATGACTACATCATCCTTACTGATATTCAGGGTCTTGAAGATTTCTTCGGCGATATGGACTTTAAGGTGGCAGGAACCCATAAAGGTATTACTGCTATACAGATGGATATTAAGATTCATGGTCTTACCAGAGAGATTATTGAGAAAGCCATCAGACGTACCAAAGAAGCAAGAACTTATATCCTGGACGATATTATGGCACCTTGCATCAGCAGTCCTCGTGCTGAAGTTGGACCTTATTCACCTAAGATTGTACAGATTAAGATTGACCCTACAAAGATTGGTGACGTTGTAGGACAAAGAGGAAAGACAATCAATGCAATTATCGACCAGACCGGTGTTAAGATTGACATTACCGATGACGGTGCGGTATCCGTATGCGGTGTTGATTCCGAGAGTATCCAGAAGGCTATTAAGCTGATCCAGACAATCGTTGCTGACTTTGAAGAAGGACAGATTTTTGAAGGTAAGGTTGTAAGTATCAAAGAGTTTGGTGCATTTATTGAATTTGCTCCCGGCAAGGAAGGTATGGTTCATATCTCCAAGATTTCTAAGGAAAGAATTGACAAGGTAGAAGATGTTCTTACCCTTGGAGATGTTGTTAAAGTTGTATGCCTTGGCAAGGATAAGATGGGCAGAATCAGCTTTAGCATGAAAGATGTTAAGTAATAAACAGGAAGTAATTTTATAATTGCTTTAAGGATAGAAGAGCAGTCTGCTGATTCTAACGGCGCGTGGTCGAAAACGTGTGTGGAATTAGCAGGCTGCTTTTTTGTTTAGAACCAGAGAATACACCAGTTCTTTTTTGTTCGGAAAATAGGACTTGTAAAATGCTGCCGCAGGCATTATAATTTGTGAAAGAACAAACGTTCTTGCTGCACGAGCAGAACTATGTATTTTAAGGGACAAGCTTTTAGACGAAAAAAATAAAAACTGATACAGGAATTATGAAAGATGGAAAGGGAGAGTATATGAAGCAATATCATCTATCCAGAAAAGAAGCAAGAAGATTCTTATTGATAAAACAAGGCCTCCTTGGGGAACACCGCTTTCACGGGGAGGAAGGAATTACTTCTTATATAAAGCAGGCAGGCTGTATTCAGTTTGACCCTGTTGATGTATGCGGTAAGAATCCCGAGCTGGTGCTGCAGTCCAGAATAAAAGGCTTTCAGAAAGAGATGCTTTATAAGCTGTTATATCAGGACCGTGTGCTGATAGATTATTTTGATAAAAACCTTTCCATATTTTTATCAGAAGATTTTCGCTACTTTGAAAGAACCAGAAAACGTATGGCAGAAAACGCCTGGTTTCAAAAAGAAGTAAGTGACCTTGCTCCGGATATTCTAAAGAAGATGAAAGAAGTTGGGCCAATAAGTTCTAAGGATATAAAGACAGGGGAGAGCGTTGATTGGTACTGGGGAATGAATACCAGCTTATCAAGAATTGCTCTCGAGAATCTTTATTTTGCAGGAGAGTTGATTATCCATCATAAAAAAGGCTCCAATAAATACTATGCACCGGCAAAAGAATATATGGGAAAAGAGTATAGACGCAAAGACCCATTAAAGGAAGATTATGATCATTTCAAATGGAGAGTATTAAGAAGAATATCCGGTGTGGGACTCCTTTGGAACAAGCCTTCCGATGCCTGGTTAGGTATCAGAAATCTTAAGGCGGGGGACAGAGAGAAGATTTTTGGTGAGTTATTGGAAAAAGGCAAGATTGCGAAGTTAATTGTAGAAGATATAAAGGATCCCTTATATTGTATGAAAGAAGATATAAAATATATCGGTGATGTGAAGGAACCCTGCATAGAAAGAACAGAATTACTGGCACCCCTTGACAATATGCTGTGGGATAGAAAGCTCATTCAAAGTCTTTTTGATTTTGATTATAAATGGGAGATCTATACACCTTTGGATAAGAGGAAATATGGCCATTATGTGCTTCCCATCCTATCTGGGGATGAGATTATCGGCAGAGGTGAATTTATATTGAACCGAAAGAAAAAAGCCTTGGAAGTAAAACGGATATGGCTGGAAGAAGGTAAGAATTGGGATAGATATCTGGAAGCTGTGGAAGGGGCAGCCCGTCATCTGGCAGAATTTAATGGCGTGGAAGAAACCTGCTATGACAAGGACTTTATGCAAAATTAAAGCCAGAAGATATAAGAAAAAGGAATTATAATACAAATAATGTAAATAAATAAACACATTGGATTTTTCACTGTTGTATAATAACCGCAATGATGATACAATTGAATTTATCGATTATCAGAAAGGTTGAAATAAATGGTAAATACCAGGAAATTATCCAATGGAATAACTGTTGTGCTGGAAGCAATGCCGTATCTTAGAAGTGCAGCTTTAGGGATATGGGTCAAAGTAGGTTCTTCCAATGAGAATGCTAAAAATAACGGAATTTCACATATAATTGAGCACATGCTCTTTAAAGGAACAGAAAACAGAAGTGCGAAGCAGATTGCTGATGAGATGGCTAAAATCGGAGGAGATATTAACGCTTATACCAGTAAAGAATGTACTTCCTTCTATGCGGTGACATTGGACGAGCATCTTCCCATAGCGATTGATATATTAGGAGATATGTTTAACAATTCCCTTTTTGAAGAAAAGTCATTTCAGAAGGAGAAGGGGGTTATCATAGAAGAAATTGATATGTATGATGACTCACCGGAGGACCTGGTTCATGAAATGCTTCAGATGAAAGTGTGGGACAAGCATCCTTTAGGTTATCAAATTTCCGGATCGAAAGGGACGGTAAAAAGTATCACCAGAGATGAAGTAGTTGAATTTATGAAAAAACACTATGTCACTCAGAATATGGTGATATCCGTAGCGGGAAATTATAAGGAAGAAGAAATTATGGAACGGTTGGAGGAGAACTTCGGCAAGATACCTTCCGGCGAAAAAGCAGAGATGACCGCAGCCCCTTCCTATGAACCAACAATATATGTAAAGGACAAAGACGTGGAGCAGCTTCATCTGAATATGGCTTATGAATCTATTCAGTCAGACGCAAGTGAAAAATATATCCTTACTGTTCTGAATTCAGTATTCGGCGGAAGTATAAATTCCAGATTATTTCAGGAAATCAGAGAAAACCAGGGATTGACCTATACGATATATTCCTATGGAAGTTCATATTCCAAGGCAGGGCTCTTTCATATATACGGTGCAATGAACCCTTCCCAGCTAAGACCGGTAGTAAATAATATCTTTCAGATTATTGATGATATTAAAGAGAATGGTATTACGGATGAAGAGCTCTCTATGTGCAAAGAGCAGATTAAAACAGAACTTATCCTGGGGGATGAGACTGCCAAGAACCGTATGAACAGTAACGGAAAGGCAATGCTCTTTCGCGGATACATCATACCTTTGGAAGAAATTATCGAAAAGGTGAATGCTGTAACCAGAGAAGAGATAAAGCAGTTTGCAGCAAAATATTTAGTGAAAGAAAATGTTAGTATATCCTTAGTAGGTAATTTGGAAGGTGTTGATAAGGAAGGGCTCTTGCAATAAAACAACTCCTATTATGGAAAGATTAAAAATATTCATGAAATTTAAGGAACAGGACATGGATTCATTAATATAATAAAATATAACGTTTTAAATCGGAGCGTATGGCTTATGCTACTGTTGTAAAGAAGGAATCAGATATATGATTGTTCTCTTATCCTGAGGCGTAAAGAGAGGGTATAGCAGCAGGCTGACGCTCCGTTTTCCTGTAAAAGAAAAGGGAGGGTATACCGTGCAAATAGACTTAAGCGGATTTCATGGAACTTGTAATTGCGGCAGAACCCATGAGATATTTGTAAAGGATATACTAATTGAAGAAAATGCATTAAAGAAACTTCCCGATAAAATAAAGAATATACATAAAGGGTCAAATTCCAGCATTGCAGTTATCTGCGATACCAATACATATCAAACAGCAGGAAAGCTAATTGAAAAACTGCTGCCGGAATCAGAATTCGTTATACTTCCGGCCAGTGAGCTCAGAGCAGATAATACAGGTCTGGCATTGGCTAAAAAAGGGCTGTTAGCTTCCGGCAATACAGAATTGATCATTGCGGCAGGTTCCTGTACAATTCACGAAATCAGCAGGTATCTGGCGAAAGAATTTTGTATTCCCTTTGTATCGGTTCCTACGGCTGCCAGTGGAGACAGTTATGCTTCTCCGGTTTCCGTGATAAATTGGAATGGATTTAAGAAAGTGACTCCGGGGGTCTCGCCGGTTTTAGTTGTTGCAGATACATTGATTTTTGCAAAGGCGCCTTACAGGCTTACTGCCGCAGGTATATCCGCCATGCTTGGGAAATACACGGCGATTACAGATTGGGAGATTTCCCATATGGTAACAGGAGAATATATCTGTAACCGGGTCTGTGAGATGGAAATGGCGGCATTAAAGGATATATGTCTTTGTATCAATGACTTAAAGGGAGATATGAAGGAAGCAGGTACCATAGAGGCCTATGAGAAATTAATCTATGCCTTGTTATTGTCAGGAGTTACCATGCAGATGGTCGGCAGTTCAAGATTTGAAGGGCGTATGTTATCTCAAATATCGGATTTTCAGGATATAGAGACGGGCGATACAAGTCTGGATGTTAATCATGGAGAAAAATTTTCTTTAGGATTAATGATGGCAGTACATACCTATCATAAAATCAAAGCCTCTATAAAAAATGGAATCTATAAGGCAATACCTTATGACAGTATTGCATATAACATAATAGAGGAAGGTTTCAGAAAGAAAAACGGTTATGATGAAATCTCTGTTGCAGAAGTTCAGGAAGAGTCCTTTGAGCTGCTGGCAGAAAGTAAATCAGGCAGCCAGCGGCCTTCTATTGCAGGCGTTCTTGATAAATTACCTTCTGAAGCAGAGCTAATAAAATTAATGACAGCAGCCGGCTGCAAAAATAAAGAAAGTGATATGAAGTCAACGGATATATGGTCCCCGATAACCTTGCGGCTGGTGCCCTATGTACGGAACAGAGTAGAACTGATCAGGCATTCAAAACTTTTCAAAATGAAAAATGAGACATAAAGTTAGAATGAAATCAAAAATAAATCCAAATGAAATTAAAAGTAATCTAAGAATAAATTTAAATGAAATCAAACGATAAATATAAAAGTTGTAATAAAAAAGATTAACCCTGAAAATGGTTAATCTTTTTTATGTTATGGTTTTATGATATTTTAAATTAGAATTGGGAATATTAAAAACTATCACGATGAGAATATATAAAAATGTGAGCAGCGAAAGAAATTATGATATAGATGTGAGGAGATGCCATGAGTAAAAACGAAACCAAGGTTGAGAGAGAGAAGGAAGAAAAGGAAAAGGTAGAGTTAGACGATGGTAAGATTAGAGAATTCGGACAAACAACTCTGGTAAATGAAGAGAGAAAATCTAAGATACATCTGCTCTCTATTATAGGAGAAATCGAAGGTCACGAATGCCTGCCCCAGCATAATAAGACAACAAAGTATGAACACGTTTTACCGCAGCTTGCTGCAATAGAAGACAGTTCGGATATTGACGGACTGCTGATTTTAATAAACACGGTTGGAGGAGATGTGGAAGCGGGACTTGCAATTGCAGAGATGATAGCATCTTTAAGCAAGCCTACGGTTTCATTGGTATTAGGAGGAAGTCATTCTATCGGAGTTCCGCTGGCGGTGTCTGCAAAATATAGCTTCATCGTTCCCACTGCAACTATGATTATCCATCCGGTGCGAATGAATGGCACAGTGATAGGGGTTTCACAGACTTATGATTATTTTGAAAAGATACAGGATCGGATATTGAATTTTGTATCGACGCATTCAAAAATTGAAAAGGAAAAATTAAAAAATCTCATGCATAATACCAGTCAACTGGCTAAAGATGTTGGATCTATACTGGTAGGTATTGAAACAGTAGAAAATGGTATTATTGACGAGGTCGGTGGGATTAAGGAAGCCTTAAGTAAATTATATGAATTAACAGGAAGAGGTGAGAAGGAA
Source organism: Bacillota bacterium (assembly GCA_023450835.1). GTDB lineage: Bacteria > Bacillota > Clostridia > Lachnospirales > Lachnospiraceae > Anaerocolumna. The sequence continues at coordinate 54,230 of JAEXGM010000052.1, forward strand.
TGCTCTACACCGTAGTACCTCTGGAAAGAATCTACACCGATAGAACAGATGCGCTCATTAAGTCGAAAGATAGCAAGACAGAGCCGACTAATGTAGAACGAAGTGGATTTGGTGTAGAACATGGCAGAATATATACCAGACGAGAGGGTGAGAACTATATCATTGAAGGTATACAGTCTACAGATATGCAGGATTATCTGAATCCCCAGTATTCCCCGGGGAATAATTTTCCTTGCAACAAATAGGGTTTAAGGGTATAATAAAATTATGGTAATTCCCTGAAAGAATAAGACGGGAGATGATGGTTTTCCTTCATATTCTTTCAGGAAATAGTGTGAAGGCATTTTTAATGGCTGTCAAAAGATCGGGAAAGCAGCAGGCAGCTGCGGTGTTCCGGGTCTATTTTTAAGTTTAGGGAGGGTTTAGGTTTGGCTGCCGAAAAAAGAAAAAATAATAGTTCTGCCAGAAAAAGGACAAGCACTGCCAAAGGGCAAAGCGGCAGAAAGAATATACATAAAGGAAAAAGAAAAGCTGCAAAAAAGGATAATATGTTCAGGGATGAAGTCACTCTGGTTACAAGCCTCGTTATTTCACTTCTGTTGATACTTAGTAATTTTAATTTAAGCGGAATAGTCGGAAAGTGGATTAATAGTTTTACATTTGGTATGGTGGGCTTCCTTGCCTATTTGCTTCCGTTCTTTCTGTTTTTTTCTGTTGCATTTGGTATTGCAAACAGAGGGAACCGGGCAGCATATGTTAAGATTACCACAGCAGCTTTAAGCGGAATTGTTCTGGCTGCCATCATACAATTAATTCAGACAGGATATCCCAAGGGAACAAGGCTTATCGACGTCTATCTGGAATCTGCCGGCAAAAGAAATGGCGGCGGACTGGTTGGAGGGTTATTGCTCAGTTTGATTAAGCCATTATTTGGTCTGGCAGGCAGCTATGTGGTGCTGTTTGGTATTATGGCGGTATTTATTGTCCTGTTTACAGGAAAGTCCCTGTTCAAACCTCTTGGACAAAAGAGTGAAGCAGCCCTTCTTCAAATGAAAGAGATGAAGAGATTACGGCAGGAAGAAATATTGGAACAATCCGGCGGGGAAGAGGAAAACCTGCCTAAAAGAAAGGCAAGAATCATCTCCTTCCAAAAGAATAAAGAACAGAACGAAAAAAGTGGAGATGCTTTTGCAAATACTGTTTTAGAGAATGAGAAAACAGAAGATGTGATAGAAGGAAGAAAAGGAAAAGCTTCCAGAAAGAAAAAGGATGAGGGTAAAGCGGCTGTAGAAATGCAGGAAATAACCCCAAGTATGGCGGAAGATTTTCCGATTCAGGAGGCTGACATGGGATTTGTTCTGCATGCGGAGGCCAGAGCTTCAGAACCTGAATTTATGAAATCAGATAATATCTCAATCATGCCCTTTGCTGACGGGTCACCGGCAGACAGTAATGCGGATATCTTTTCCGCTTTTGATTTGAAGGTGCAGCAGGAGGCCGATAATGTATTAAAAGAGAAAGAGGAGCAGCAGACAGAGAATGAATTCCCTTTAGGCAGCATGATAGAAATAGATAGAGCAGAAGAATATAAAGATACTGCGGATGAATATGAGGCATTCCAGGCGGAAGACTTAAAGGATACTCCCGCAAAACGACAGCAGACAGAGAAAAAAGGCAAAGAGAATGGAACAGCGGAGGAGCTGTCGGGATTAGCCAGTGAGATGAATCTTAATCAGCAGGCTCCGGTAAAGGAATATGTATTCCCTCCTTTAGACCTTTTGGCGAAACCAAAGGGTAATGCCAAGGGCATTTCTGAGAGAGATTTAAAGGAAACGGCTCTTAAACTCCAAAAGACGCTGGAAAGCTTTGGCGTAGGCGTTGCGGTTACCAATGTAAGCTGCGGGCCGTCTGTTACCAGATATGAGCTCCTCCCGGAACAAGGAGTTAAGGTAAGCAGAATAACCGGACTTGCCGATGATATCAAACTCAATCTGGCAGCGGCAGATATTCGTATTGAAGCTCCTATCCCCGGAAAAGCAGCGGTTGGAATCGAAGTTCCCAATAAAGATAATTCAATGGTATTATTCCGCGAACTTATAGACAGCAATGAATTTAAAGGACATCCTTCTGATATTGCCTTTGCTGTGGGAAAGGATATCGGAGGACAGACCATTGTTACCGATATTGCAAAGATGCCCCATCTGCTTATAGCAGGGGCCACGGGTTCCGGAAAATCCGTATGTATAAACACTTTGATAATGAGTATTTTATATAAAGCAAACCCTTCTGATGTAAAAATGATCATGGTTGATCCCAAAGTGGTAGAGTTAAGCGTATACAATGGGATTCCCCACTTATTGATACCGGTAGTTACTGACCCTAAGAAGGCTTCTGCGGCACTTAACTGGGCTGTTATGGAGATGACGGAACGCTATAAGAAATTTGCGGATCTGGGTGTAAGAGATGTGAAGGGATATAACGATAAGGTTGCTACTGTGGCAGAATATCAGGATGAAAGATATCAGAAGCTGCCTCAGATTGTTATTATAGTAGACGAGCTTGCAGACCTTATGATGGTGGCACCCGGAGAAGTGGAGGATGCTATTTGCCGGCTGGCCCAGATGGCTCGTGCGGCAGGACTTCACCTTATCATTGCAACCCAAAGACCGTCTGTTAATGTTATTACCGGTCTGATTAAGGCAAATATTCCTTCCAGAATTGCATTTTCCGTATCCTCGGCTATTGACTCCAGAACGATTATCGACGGCTCCGGTGCAGAAAAGCTTCTCGGTAAGGGAGATATGCTGTTCTTCCCTTCCGGTTATCCCAAACCTGTACGTGTACAGGGAGCATTTATTTCAGATAAGGAAGTAAGCGAAGTTGTCAGGTTCCTGGCAGAGACCAATAGCGGTGCGGAATATAGTGAGGAAGTTGCCGGTAAGATTGCAAATGCCCAGACGGGAGAGAACAGCGCGGTAGCAGGCGGCGGCAGTGAACGGGATGACTATTTTATAGAAGCCGGTAAGTTTATCATTGATAAGGATAAAGCCTCTATCGGAATGCTGCAGCGAGTATACAAAATCGGCTTTAACAGAGCGGCAAGAATTATGGACCAGCTGGCAGAGGCCGGCGTGGTGGGACCGGAAGAAGGCACGAAACCAAGAAAGATATTGATGTCTTTGGAAGAATTTGAGCAGTATGTGGACGAATATTATTAAAGAGACTTGGAGATGAAGCGGAGAATGAATTCGAAAAAGGGACTGATTTTAATAAATGCATTTTCTAAACTGAAGTCTGCCATGAATCAACCCATTCGTTTAAAGGAAGAATTAAAAGTGCTTGGTATAGAAAGTGACATTAAACCGTGCAGTGTAGACACGGCTATGATAATTTCCGGCTGCACCAGTTCCTTTCTTAAAGAATATGATTTTATAATCTATTTGGATAAGGATAAATATACTTCAGCCCTTCTTGAAAAGACAGGAATGCGGCTGTTTAATTCACATGAAGCGATTCTTACCTGTGACGATAAGATGATGACGCACATCGCACTTTCTGATAAAGGAATCAAAATGCCGGATACTATTCCGGGGCTGCTTTGCTATAATAAGGATGCATCCTTACAGGATGTGTTAACCAGAGTAGAATTAATTGAACAGAAACTTGGTTATCCCTGTGTTATAAAGGAGTGTTACGGTTCTCTCGGTTCGGGAGTATTCAGAGCAAATAACAGGAACGAATTATTATCATATATGGAAAAAGTGAAATGCAAAGAGCATCTGTTTCAAAAAATGATAACATCCAGCGAAGGAAGAGATGCAAGAGTAATTGTTATCGGAGGAAAAGTCGTTTGCAGTATGAAGCGAATTTCCGACACGGATTTCCGCTCCAATATTGAATTGGGAGGAAGGGCGGAAGTGTTTGACTTACCGCAGTCTTTTAAGGAAGCAGCTGAAAAGGCAGCAACTATTTTAAAACTGGATTACTGCGGTATTGATTTATTGTTTGGCGAATCCGATGAACCGATTGTATGTGAGGTGAACTCCAATGCCTTTTTTGGCGGCATGGAAAGTGTTACCGGTTTTAATGTAGCAGGGGCCTATGCCAGATATATGAAAGAAATTATTTATCAAAGCTAGGCCGTATTTGAAAACCGGTAAGTTTGCTTTGACAAATAGAGCACTTTGTGTTAAGATGACAAAAATAAAAAATTAATATTATTACTGAGAAGAGGTAGAATAATGAATCCTTTTAAGCCTTCCTTCATGAATAGGGACGATGATAGGCGGCGCTTATAGCTATGGAAGTACCATAGGTATAAGCGCTTATTTGGCTTGTACCTATGGCGGCGGGATTCTTATATAATCAGAACAAAAAGCCACCTGGGTATTTTTTTAAATATTCGGGTGGCTTTTTGTTTAAGGGGGTGATAATATGCGGCATACAGATTATGCTGGAAAAGATTTAGGGAAAAGAAAGTTGGTTGGGAAATACACAAATCTTAAAATATTATCAAGAGCATAGTGTAAATTATTGAAAGCATAATTCACACAAGTGCCTGCAAAATCCTCGGCCCAATCCTGAGGCGCATTGGAAAGGGCATGATTATTAGGTTGAAAGGAGTTATTATGAATAATATTGTTGGCAGAACCATTGAAGTGATAGAAGAAAAAGAACTAAGAGAAAAGACAGGCAGTGTTGCAGAATTTACCGGTTCGGTTTATAAGATAAGAAAAATGAGCGGTTTTTCTTTTGTAATACTAAGAACGGCAAGGAATCTTATTCAATGTATATTAGATACCGGTAAAAATTCTTACGAAGAGCTTTGTGAAAATGCCTGCGTTCGGGTAAAAGGAATGGTAAGAAAAGAAGAAAGAGCCCATGCAGGCTTTGAGATTGATATTCTGGAGGTAGAGATTCTTTCCCGGCCGGCAGCAGAGCCGCCGGTAGTTATCAATAATAAAGAAGTAAAAGCTTCTCTTGAGACCAGACTGGATTACCGTCCCATTACCCTTAGAAACCAGAAAGAGAGGGCTGTGTTCAAAATACAGGAAGGATTTTTAAATGGTGCGAGAGAATTTCTAAGGAATCAGAAGTTCACGGAGATACACACGCCTAAGATTGTATTTGCAGGAGTGGAAGGCGGGGCGAATATGTTCAGCCTTGAGTACTTTGGAAAAGAAGCCTATCTTGCGCAAAGTCCTCAGGCCTTTAAGCAGATGATGGTAGGAGTTTATGACAGAGTGTTTGAAGTCGGTGCCGTTTACCGAGCGGAAAAGCATGATACAGCAAGACATCTCAATGAATATATGGGATTGGACCTGGAAATGGGCTATATCAGCAGTTTCTATGAGATAATGGAGTTGGAAACTGCAATGCTTCAGTCTGTAATGGCATATCTTAAAGAGAATTATAAGGAGGAACTGGAGCTGCTCCTGGTATCACTTCCTGTTATAGAAGAGATTCCCTCCATATCTTTTAAAGAGGCGAAAGAATGGATACAGAAAGAGTTTAACAGGGAGATAGTGGACTTCCATGATTTTGAACCGGAGGAGGAAAGACTGCTATGCCAGTTAGTGAAAGAGAAGACCGGCAGCGAGTTTGTTTTTGTCACTCATTATCCAACGGCTAAGAGACCTTTCTATGCCATGGAAGAAGACAATGACAGAGAAGTGACTAAGAGCTTTGACTTGCTGTTTCGAGGGATAGAGGTTACCACAGGCGGGCAGCGCATTCATGATTATCATGCACAGGTAGAGAAAATGAAGGAGCGGGGAATGAATCCGGAGGCTTTTGAAAGTTACCTGATGCTTCACAAATACGGTATTGCTCCTCATGGAGGTCTTGGAATGGGAGTTGAGAGATTCACTATGAGTCTGTTAGGCAAGAATAATGTCAGGGAAGCTGCACTTTTCCCCAGAGATATGAATCGGTTGGTACCCTAATAGAGAAAGAGGATGTTTAACTAAGGTCATAATTTAAAATTTATAGTCTTAAACTATATTGAAACTCCCAAGGGGCAGAGCAAACTGAAAGGCCTCTTGGGAGTTTTCAAAAACCTGATTAAGATGAGCTTCAATTAAGTGTTTCTGGAGAGCTTTAGATGGATATAAAATTTTACTTTCTGATAATATTTTCAGAAGCTAATATAGCAAGCAGCTCTGAAGGGTCATCAATTACAATATCGGCACCTTCTCTTTCTAAAAAGTCTCTGCCGCGAAATCCCCAGGAAACACCGATACAAGGTAAGCCTGCATTGTGGGCGGTATGTACATCCACATCGGAATCACCCACAAAGACGGTATTGTCGATAGAGGAACCTAATTCCTGAATTGCTGAATAGACGCAATCGGGAGCGGGTTTTGTGGGAACACCTGTCCGGTTACCCACAGAGGCGGTTACATAATCAGAAAAATAAAGATGGCATAAATCCTTAACGGCACTGTCATATTTATTGGAAACAACCCCCACTTTATAGCCCTTAGCTTTCAGTTCTTTTAATAAAGCCATGATACCATCATAGGGTCTTGTCTTTTCGTTTACGTGGGTGGAATAATACTCTTTGTTATACTGTAAACAGGTATTAATAAGTTCCTCGGAGGTACCATCCGGTACAGCACGCTTTATAAGCATAACAACTCCATTTCCGACAAACTGCCTGACCTCTTCCTGGGATCTCTCCGGGAAGTTCATCTTTCTTAAAGCATGGTTTACACCGTCTGCAATATCCTCTAAGGTATTCAGCAGAGTTCCGTCCAGGTCAAATAGTATTGTGTCATTCATTTGTTTTCCTCCTTAGTTCGATACTAGAAATTATTATAACCCTTTATCATAGTTTTGGTCAAAATAAAAATTATTAATAAAAGGAATCTGTAATTATAATGAATGAAGTACTATCTTTCTTACGGGAGGTTGGTATATAATAGAGGCAAAAGCTAACAGGAGGCACTTATAGGATGTTAACGGACATAGAGATTGCAAGAAAAGCATCATTGAAACATATCAGGGAGGTTGCGGAAAAGCTTGATATTGCGGAAGATGATCTGGACTATTACGGAAAATATAAAGCAAAGCTGTCAGATGAATTGTGGGATAAGGTAAAGGATAAGAAGGATGGCAAGTTAATACTGGTAACGGCCATTAACCCTACTCCGGCCGGTGAAGGAAAAACGACAACTACGGTCGGATTGGGACAGGCACTGGCTTTAAGAGAGAAAAAAGCTGTTATTGCTTTAAGAGAACCTTCTCTTGGACCTTGTTTTGGTGTAAAAGGAGGAGCGTCCGGCGGAGGATTTTCTCAGGTAGTTCCCATGGAGGATTTAAACCTTCACTTTACCGGAGATTTTCATGCCATTACCTCAGCAAATAATCTTCTTGCTGCCATGCTTGATAATCATATTCACCAGGGTAATCAGCTGAATATTGATACCAATCAGATTGTCTGGAAGAGATGCCTTGACATGAATGACCGTGCGCTGCGTAATATTGTAGTAGGTCTTGGCAAAAAAATAGACGGAGTGGTAAGAGAAGATCATTTTATTATAACAGTTGCCTCAGAAATAATGGCGATTCTCTGTCTTGCGGATGATATGGAAGACTTAAAGGCGAGACTGTCCAGAATAATAGTTGCCTATACTTATGAAGGAAAACCGGTTACGGCAAAGGACCTGAAAGCAGTAGGCTCTATGGCAGCCCTTTTAAAGGATGCCATAAAACCCAATTTGATACAGACTCTTGAGAATACTCCCGCTATCGTTCATGGCGGTCCTTTTGCGAATATTGCCCATGGCTGTAACAGCGTAAGAGCAACGAAAACAGCCTTGAAGCTGGCGGATATCGTAGTAACGGAAGCCGGTTTTGGCGCTGACTTGGGAGCTGAGAAATTCTTTGATATCAAATGTGTCAGTGCAGGGCTAAAGCCTGACGGAGTTGTCCTGGTCGCAACGGTCCGTGCCTTAAAATATAACGGCGGTATGCCGAAGAAAGAGCTTGGGCAGCCTGATTTATCAGCACTTAAGAAAGGAATTGTAAATCTTGAGAAGCATATAGAGAATCTCCAGAATTTCCAGGTTCCTGTGGTAGTAACTTTGAACCGTTTTTCATCGGATACGGAAGAGGAACTTCAGTTTGTGAAGGAATTCTGTGAAGAGAGAGGCTGTGAATTTGCTATTTCCGAGGTTTGGGAAAAGGGCGGCGAAGGCGGTCTTGCATTAGCAGATAAAGTAATAGAGATGCTTGATACAAAGAGCAGTAACTTTGCTCCGTTATATCCGCTCTCACTTTCTTTAAAGGAGAAAATAGAGACAATCGCAAAGTGCATTTACGGAGCAGCTTCTGTTACCTATGATTCCCAGGCTGAGAAGACACTTAAGAAAATCGAAGAGATGGGATATGGCCAGGTTCCGGTTTGTATGGCTAAAAATCAGTATTCTCTTTCCGATGATCCTGCAAAGCTCGGAAGACCGGAAGGTTTCAATATAAATATCAGAGAGGTGTATTTATCGGCGGGGGCAGGTTTTGTAGTTGCAATAACAGGTACTGTTGTTACCATGCCGGGTCTTCCTCTGGTACCGGCAGCAGAGCAGATAGATGTTAATGAGGATGGCAATATTATAGGGTTATTTTAAGAATAAGAGATGCGATAATTTGTTAATTGAATGAAAATAGCAGAAAAGAGACTGTTCAGGCTTTTAAAAGGGTTGAGCAGTCTCTTTTTCTGTAGGTTCTCCATGTGATGCTTGAATGAAACTCCCCATCTTTTGAATAATTTATGAAATAAAAATAATATAATACTAATTGAGATTTGCCAGCGTATATTTAAGTAATGGATTAAGAATAGAATAATGGGAGGAATGGGATGAAATTCGTAAAGCTAAATTTCGAATATTCGGATGATGTTACGGTAATTAACCAGGAGCAGTTTGATGTACATATGAGATTGTATGAGGGCTATATTGATAAGATGAACGAAATTGATGGTCTGTTAAAAGCCAACACAGGTGTAAAAGAAGCCAATGCAACATACAGCGAATTCAGAGGTATTAAAAGAGGGGAGACCTATGCTTTAAACGGTGTAATTCTTCATGAATTATATTTTGAAAATATAGGCTCTACCAATAATACCCCAAGTACTATAATCACCCAGATGCTTTCCAGGGACTACGGAAGTTTTGATAACTGGAAAGATCAATTTGTAGCGACAGCCAAGGCCAGCAGAGGCTGGGCAATCCTTTGCTATGACCCAAGATCCGATTCCTTCCGCAATGACAGTCTGGATACTCATGATGATGGATATATGGCAATGTCCATACCGCTGTTGGTTCTGGATATGTACGAACACGCTTACTTCTTACAATATGCGGATAATAAAGTGGAATACATCAATCGCTTTATGGATAATATCGACTGGCAGGTAGTTGGAGAGAGAATGTCAATGTTGCAGTAAAATAGATGGATATTGGGAGCTCTATAGGGTAAAAGCTATGGGGCTCTTATGTTTAGCTATATGTATAAGCGGAAAAGAATTGACAGAAAACGCAATATACGGCATAATGATAATATCATATAAAAAATATCAAATATTCATATCTATTTTATCAGGTCTTTAGTCGCAGATAAATATCTTCCAATTTCAATTGTATAAAATATAAAAGTTATAAAACTCACAGTAAAACGGAAGTCTTCTTTTGATTAAGGAGGAGAGTGTCCGTTTTAGGAAAATGCTGGGTTGATATCTTTCATCTGATGCTGGAACTGTTTGCCACACAGAGTTATAATTGGTATATGAGGCTAACGTCTGATAAAAGATAGGTAATTTATTTTAAACTTTAGTGTATATAAAGATTAGGGGGAGTAAATGATTCAAGATAATAACAAAAGAAATCAGGCTTTGGAAGTGCTGAAAAAGTATTTCGGCTATGAGTATTTTCGAAATGGGCAGGAAACTCTGATACACAGTATATTAAATGGCAGGGATGCCCTTGGAATCATGCCGACAGGAGCCGGTAAATCATTGGTCTATCAAATCCCCGGTATTATAATGGAGGGTGTAACTCTTGTAATATCACCGCTGATTTCACTTATGAAAGACCAGGTGGCGGCGCTGAATGAAGCCGGTATCCATGCCGCCTTTATTAACAGCTCCCTTTCGGCAAGGCAGGTCAGTCTTGCTCTTGAATATGCAAGGAGGGGAAAGTATCAACTGATTTATGTTGCGCCGGAGAGGCTTGAAACAGAAGAATTTCTTTATTTCGCTCTAAATACACCCATTTCTATGGTGGCAGTGGACGAAGCCCACTGTATTTCCCAATGGGGTCAGGATTTCAGGCCGAGTTATCTAAAGATTGTGAGGTTTATTGAACAGCTTCCCAAGCGGCCGGTTATCGGTGCTTTTACCGCTACAGCTACCAGAGAAGTTATGGAAGATATCAGTTGTATCCTAAAGCTTCAGTCACCGGAAGTGGTAGTAACGGGTTTTGACAGAGAGAATCTCTATTTTGAGGTTCGCACACCCAAGAATAGAGCAGAGGAGGTTCTGCACTATGTAGAAGAACATTCGGACAAATGCGGAATTATCTACTGTAATACAAGAAATAACGTAGAAGAATTGTGGGAACTTCTGGTGAAGCAGGGAATTGCTGCGGCAAAATACCATGCCGGTATGTCCGATACGGACAGAAGCCGGAACCAGGAGGATTTCATCTATGACAGAAAGCCTGTAATGGTGGCTACCAATGCTTTCGGTATGGGAATTGATAAATCCAATGTGCGCTACGTCATTCACTACAACATGCCAAAGAATATGGAAAGCTATTATCAGGAGGCAGGAAGAGCGGGACGTGACGGGGAGCCTTCGGAATGCATTCTGCTGTACAGCGGTAAGGATGTGGAAGTGAATAAATTCCTGATAGAGAAAGGCAATACCGGTGAAGAACAGAATCCTGCGGACAGAGAGATTATTTTAGAGCGGGATATGGATCGGCTTAAGAGAATGACATATTACTGCTTTACAAAGGACTGTTTGAGGGAATATATCCTGAATTATTTCGGACAATACGGAAATAACGCCTGCGGTAATTGCTCCAACTGCTTAACGGAGTATGAGGAAGCAGATGTAACAAAGCAAAGTATGGATATTCTTCAATGTATAAGGGAAAGCGGTCAGCGTTATGGCATAAATCTGATTATTGCGACGTTGTTGGGGAGACGGACCGCCAAATTATCCGCTACTAATATGGTGAATATGAGTACTTATGGAAAACTGGCTTCTTTCCAGGAAAGTTTTCTAAAACAGATTGTAAATAAATTAATATTGGATGAATACCTGTTTGTTACAAGTGACAAATATGCAGTTGTAAAGCTTAACCGCTCTGCCTTAAAGGTGTTAGAGGGACAGGCTGCGGTTATCTTAAAAACCTCAAAGGCTAACAGCAGTGATATGGAAGGAGGAAAGACAGGAAGCAATACCTCTGGAAAGGCAGGAAAACTGCGAAAGTCCGAGATACTGACTTCGAGAGGACTTGACCTCTTCGAGCTGCTGCGGCAGGTAAGGACAGATATTGCAAGAGAAGAGGGAATACCTCCTTATATTGTATTTTCTGATAAGACACTTACTGATATGTGCGTAAAGCTTCCCTTCACGAAGGATGAAATGCTGACGGTAACCGGTGTGGGAGAGAACAAATTCTTAAAGTATGGAGAGGAATTTCTAAAAGCTATACTGGACTTTACCAAGGGAAGTAAGGAAGTCCTGGCCTATGAACCGGCTGAGACAGAGCCAAAACCGGAGAAGACCTTCCGAAGCAAAAAGTTAAAAGAGGATTTTTCATTGACAAAAGAAATGCGTGCTGCTTATAAACCGGAAGAAAAGATTACAATCTCTCAGTTCGTAGATAAGTTAAATGATATCCGGGATGAAAGTATTATGAAAAGGCTGGCCGGTGTCCATGTTACAGCTATATTAAAGGAAGAAGGCTATCTTTTGGAGCAGTATAATCCCAAATTAGGAAGGCCGGAAACCTATCCGACAGAGAAGGGGCAGGAAGCCGGTATTACAACGGAAAACCGCACCAGCGGAAAAGGAAATGAATACCTTGTAATAATATATGATGAAAAAGCACAATTAAAACTACTTGACTTAGTAGAAAGAACCCAGTAAATAAGGTATACCCCGGTTAAAGAGCTGTTTGTTTTTCGCAAGTTAATATGCGCAAAATGAACAGCCTTTTTTATGCCACAATAGCAATAAATAGATTGCAATATAATGTGCAATTACTCTATAAACTCTATAAATAAGATTGATTTTATAGAAAAATTATGCAAATAAATTAAAGGGTATAATTGACAAGCATAAATCTATATAATATAATAGTCATATGCAATCGATTACACACTATGTATTATTAGATAAATTGTCAAAAGGCGAATTTTGCAATAATGTGTAACCGATTACACATTAAAAAGGAGGAAGGTTTATGATTAAGAAAGTGCTGAAAAGGTCAGCGGCAGTTGTAATTATCTTTTCAATGCTGGCAGCGGGAATGACGGGCTGCTCTAAAAAAGGTTCGGAAGAAACCATCAAGCCTACAGAGGCAGTAACTACGAACGAGCCTGCAAAGGCTGATACTGCAACGCCTGAGGGAGAAGCAAAAGTCCTTCGTTGGGGAACACACTGGCAGGCAGGTCTGGATCCCAATTATAAGGATCCGACTACCGGGGAATACACAATGGACGAAGCATCCAGACAGGCATCTTTGGCTGCACTGGAGGCGGCGAAGGAACAACTGAATGTAGATGTGGAATTTGTTCAATACGCAACGGATACCCGAAGTGAATTAATTACCAGCGTACTTGCAGGTAATCCTGTTTGTGATATTGCTATACTTTGGGGTGGCTCAGAGAATACAATTTTATCCCAGAATATTTTACAGCCTCTTGATGATTATGCGGATTTGTTTTCTGACTCTGAATATTCCTGGATGTTATATGACAAGTTATATGGACATAATTATTTCCTGACATCCAAGCAGGCCTTCATTCCCAGATGGCCCTTGCTCTACAATGCTACAATGATTGAAAAGGTAGATTCTTTAAAGGATTCTGACGGCAAGACTACATATCCTACCGACTTGTTCCTGGATGGCAAATGGACATGGAGCACCTTCAAGGATTATCTTTCTAAAATACAGACTTTTTATGCTAACACCAAAGCTCCTGACGGAACACAGTATGATACGGTAAAAGCTTATGAAACCGATCACCGCTTTGCAGGACTTTCCGCTATTTTTGCTGCCGGCGGAGAAATCTATGGTTCTGAAGGGTTAGGAGCCGATTCCAGGGAAGCCTTAAAAGCAACTTCTTATGTTAAGGAATTAATGGATGGAGGCTTATTGTCAGAATGCGGCCTTTATGATGATGGTTATACTCCTAAATGGCTGCAGGGTTCCAACGATTTTGGAGCAGGTGCTACCGTATTTACGGACTGTGCCGACTGGATTATCGGAGGTGCGGCTTCCTCAGCAGCTGACAGGGGAGAATCTATCGGTATGGTTCCATGGCCAAGGCCTGACGATATGGCTTCTGATGACCCGAATTACAGACAGGTACTGACCGTGGGTGACAGTATCGGTATCTTGAAGGGCGTTGATGCACAAACAACCAAACTCGCCCTTGAATTCCTGAAGGTCTATTATAATACTTATTATAAGACACTTGGAGGTGTCGACAGTATAGCTGCATATAAAGACAGTGCTGCAACAACCCAGGCTACAGGATTCGGGCTGGATATTTTTAATGAAACTTATGGTGATGATCTTTTAAAGACTTTTCAGTATATTTCCAAGCAGACTGTTCCCAATGATTATTCTGACCTACTTGGGTTCCGTGTTGTCTGGGATGATATCTTCGGCAAATCCCTGTATGGCGTTGACGGATATGCATCCTATGATGTATCTATTGCGGCTAATAAGAATCTGTTTACTGAAAAGGCGGCCAATATGGAGACCATTCTTGCCAGTGACGAGATAAGGGATAATATTGCACCGGTTATAACAGTAACAAAACCTCTGGTATTTCCTGCGGGAACGGATCCTAAGAGTGTTGCCTTCTCTGATTATGTATCCATTGAGGATGCTATTGATGGTACCCTTGACGCAACTGCCGCAGCTTATGATTATTCAGCAGCAGATTTTTCCAAGGTGGGAAGTTATGGAGACGGTCTGAAGATTAAGATGGCAGATAAGTCCAAAAATGAAGCTAATTTAAATTCTGCCGTTACTATTTATAATCCTGATAATAAAAAAGCGCCTGTCATTACAACGGTAAAAGATTACCGTACGATTAAATTGGATGAGGATGCGTCCAAAATTGCCTGGAAAGGTGATTTTATTGCAAGTGCCGTTGATACGGACGGACTGGATATCTCCGCTAATATCACAGCTGATATCTCCAGCCTTGATACATCCACACCCGGAGATTATGACGTGGTTATTACAGCGACTGACTTTGCCGGTAACAGCAGCAATGTTACCCTGTCTGTAACGGTAGCAGAGTAATCTAAGGGCAAGTTTTAACAGTAAAAAAGTTTGAAGTTAATTTCCGGTTGCTGCAAGACGTCAGAATAGGACTGCAAGGATAGCAGGACGAAATGAGACGGTTTGCAGCAACCGATTTATACGCAGACGAGAAGCAATAGTTCTGTTTAGTTACGTCAGGTAACTTATATATAAATTTATCTGGAAAGGCACGGGTATCAGTATGAAATCGAAGAAGTCCTTAATAATACTTCTAATAACCGTACTGTTAGTAATTATTGCGGTTATTGCCTTGATTTTGAATAAGGATCGTTCTAAAGGAATGGATGCAGTTCCAGCCTCAAATGCCGCTGTTTATGACACGTCCTATAAGGAATATCTTGACCAGAATGGTTATGACGGAACTATTCTGGATACCGGTCTGCAAGTAGAGCTGAATTCTTTTCAGACAACAGGCGGTATGACGGCAGAAAAAACGGACAAAGGTTTGGCAACAGGTGACAGCGGTTCTATAACCTGGACCTTTGAGGTTCAGACAGAAGGTTTTTATAATCTTCAGATTGGATATATCCCCCTTACAGGAACCACCTCGGATATTCAAAGAAGACTTCTTCTTAATGGCGAAGTGTGTTATGACGGCCTGGAGCAGGTAGTTTTTAAGCGTTTTTGGACCGATGGTGCAATCAAGAGCAAAAACGGAAATGAAATAAGACCGAATACAAAAGAAATATATAAGGAAACAAAAATTTATGTGGAAGATTCCGAAAGAAGAACAGGAGAGCCTTACGTATTTTATTTAAATAGGGGGACTAATACCTTAACCCTTGAAGCTGTGAAGGAACCCGTTGAATTTACCTCAATTATCTTTCAAAAGGCAGAAAAGCCGGCAGCTTATGCAGAGGTTATTGACCAATTAAAAGAACAGTATCCGGTATATGACGTGAAAAATATTATTTGCCAGGCAGAACGTGCAGAAGGCGGCACTTCCTATATTGAAAAAAATTCATCTTCTATCAACATTCAGAAGAATTACTCGGATTCTCTGTTATATCCGTATCACCCGTACAAGATTAAGTATAATACCATCGGAGCAAACAACTGGAAGCAGCCGGGTAATGCCATATCCTGGGATATTACCGTCCCCAAGGAAGGGCTTTATGAACTGACTTTTAAGGGCAGACAGAATCTGAAGCGGGGAGTAACTTCGGTCAGAAGAGTGTACATAAACGGAACGGTGCCCTATTCGGAGATGAGTGCCGTTAATTTCGATTACAGCAGCAGTATGGAGAATTATACGATAGCAGGGCCTGATGGAACACCCTATCTCTTTTATCTAAAGGAAGGAACCAATACCATTAGTCTGGAATGTGTAATGGGGGATTTCGGAGGCATTATTAACGATGTGGAAGAAAGTATGTACCGGTTGAACCAGCTGTATCTGAAAGTGACACAGATAACCGGACAGACGCCGGATAAATTCATTGATTATCAGATTGCTAAGAAAATCCCGGATTTTCAGCAGACTATGACAGAGGAAGAAGCAAGGCTGTATCAGATAGTTGATAACCTGGTTGCAATCACCGGAGAAAAAGGGGAAAACACCAGCCTTCTTGAGAAAATGGCAGTAGAGGCGAAGGGTCTTGCCAAAAATCCGGAAAGCGTAGTGGAAGAAGTGGCACAGCTAAAGGAAAATATTTCGGCTCTGGCGACCTGGCTGGTCAATATCTCCGAAATGCCTCTGGAGCTTGACAGCTTTATCCTGTCGGCACCGGGCGGGGATTTACCGAGGGCGAAGAGCAGCTTTTTGGAAAGTGCTTATTACGGGACAATTCGTTTCTTCTCCACTTTCTTTTCCAAGATAAGCCAGGTAAGCGAGACAGAAAATACCTCGGGGGACAATACTATAAAAGTATGGATGGTCAATGCCGGAACGGCAGCCAATGTGCAGAGCATAGGCAGGGAGCAGGCGCAGATTATTCAGAATCTTATTGATGAGAAGTTTACACCGGAAAGCAGTATTAATATCGACTTGCAGTTAATTCCTGTGGATGTGGTATTAAGAGCAGCTCTTGCCGGGAACAGTCCCGACGCGGTTATCGGGCTTAACCAGTCGACTCTGCAGGATTTCGCCATGCGCGGTGCGGTTGTGGATTTGTCAAAACTGGACGGTTTTAAGGAAGCTGCCGGCAAATATTATAAGAGTGAATTGGATGGGGCTTCTTATCTTGGCGGCGTATACGGCATACCGGAGCAGGCTGATTTTATGATGCTGTTTACAAGAGACGATATTCTAAAGGCTATAGGAGCCAAAATTCCAAAAACCTGGGAGGATGTAAAAGCAATTCTTCCGGTTTTAAAGAAAAATAATTATGAATTCTTCCTGCCTAATGCCCAGGGAGCACCGAATTTCTATCCTTCCCTGGTGTACCAGTTCGGCGGTGATTTGTATAAAGGGACCGGTAATGATTACGGAATTGCCAGCAATCTTGGAACCGATGCGGCTATGGAAGCTTTTAAGACCTATACGGATTTCTTTACTAATTACGGCTTTAATCCCAATGTGGATTTCCCTACCAGGTTCCGCACAGGAGAAATGCCAATCGGCGTGATTAAGTACACCACCTATTGTCAGTTAGAGGTATTTGCACCTGAAATTAAAGGCCTTTGGTCCTTTACCAATCTTCCGGGAGTGGAAGGAGAAGACGGAACTGTGAACGACTCCTATGTGATAGAAACCGTAAACAGCGCAATCCTGAATACTTCGAAGAAAAAAGAGGCTGCCTGGAAGTTTGTCAAATGGTGGAATGATACGGAAACACAGCTGCAATATGCCAATACCGTTGAGTCTGTTATGGGGACCTCTGCCCGCTATCCTGCAGCAGACCCGGAAGTTATTAAAAGACTGCCCTGGAGTAATGCAGAGCTTACCCAGATATTATCGCAGATGCAATCTACCGTGGGAATACCTGCGGTTCCCGGTAATTATATGCTGACAAGAATGGTACTGTATTCCTTTAACAACGTAGTGGCGGAAGGTGCCAATCCCAGAGAGACTCTGTACCTGAACTTAAAGACCATTGATAAGGAGCTTACCAACAAGCGCAGGGAATTTCACTTATCCGCGGAGAAATAGCGGATGGTTTTTAAACGCTAAGCCTATAAGAATAAAAGGAGGTATTTCCTTGAAAAAGAAGAAAGAGCCTTTATCACTGGTATGGAAGCATCATAAGTACAAATATCTGCTCATTGCACCTTTTGCAACGATATTTATTGTATTTACCCTGATTCCGGTAGTTGTTTCCATTGTTTTAAGCTTTACATCCTTTAACATGGTGGAAGCTCCCAGTTTTAACGGGCTGACCAATTACATAAATCTTCTGGTGCGGGATGACGTATTCCTGATTGCCATTAAGAATACACTGCTGTTTGCTTTAATAACCGGGCCTGTCAGTTACATTATGTGCTTTTTGTTTGCCTGGATGATTAATGAACTGCCCCCGGTGCCAAGGTCCATCATTACCCTGGTATTCTATGCGCCTTCCATTTCCGGAAACGCCTATATGATCTGGAAGCTGATTTTCTCTTCCGATACCTATGGATGGGCAAATGCCTGGCTGTTAAAACTGGGGTTTATCCAGAGCCGTATCCTGTGGTTTGAGACTGCCAAATATGTAATGCCCATATTGATTGTAGTTCAGCTGTGGCTGAGTCTTGGCGTCAGTTTCTTAGCCTTTATTGCGGGGCTTCAGAACGTGGATAAGTCCTGGTATGAAGCGGCGGCGGTGGAAGGGGTCAGAAACCGCTGGCAGGAGCTCTGGTATATAACCTTACCCTCTATGAAGCCCCAGCTTATGTTCGGTGCGGTTATGCAGATTACCGCTTCCCTGTCCGTTTCACAGATTTCTATTGACCTGGCAGGTTTTCCTTCCGTCAGTTATGCAGGGCATACCATTCTGACGCACCTGCATGATTACGGCAATGTGAGATATGAGCTGGGCTATGCGTGTACCATTGCGGTGGTTCTGTTTTTCATAATGCTCCTGTGCAATATTATAGTACAGAAGCTGCTGCGTAAGTTAGGCTAGAGAAAGGCGGGGTGTAGGTTGAAAAAACAAAAGACAGTTTTTTCAACTACGGATTCAGGAATATCAAATCGAAGATTTGATATTCACGAAAGGAGTTAGGTTGAAAAAACAAAAGACAGGTTTTTTCAACTATGGATTCAGGAATATCAAATCGAAGATTTGATATTCACGAAAGGAGTTACAATGAAAAGATTATATAAGTTTCTTGTATCGAAACTGCGTGCAAGAAAATTAAGAAGAAGAAACCGAAGCCTTATGGGAGATATCGGTCTTACGCTGGTGCTTGTCTTCTTTGGTTTGTTCAGCCTCTTTCCACTCATATTTACAGTGGTAAATGCATTTAAACCCTTAAGCGAAATATTTATTATACCTCCTAAAATGACTGTGGAAAATCCTACGCTGAATAACTTCTTCGACCTGGCGACTATTGTGGAAAGCTTTAATGTGCCTTTATCCAGATATATATTCAATACGGGCGTTATTACGGTACTTGGAACTTTCGGAACGGTGCTTCTTGGTTCCATGGCAGCCTTTCCCCTGGCGAAGTACACCTTCCCGGGATCCAGGCTTATGAGCAATATTATAGTATATGCCCTGATGTTTAATGCCTCCGTAACGGCAATACCCAATTACCTGATTATGAGCAAGCTTGGTATGATAGATACTTACTGGGCGGTCATCCTGCCGGCTATCGGCTCGACCCTCGGCCTGTATCTGATGAAGAATTTTATGGTACAGATACCGGATGAAATGCTGGAGGCTGCTAAAATTGACGGCGCGGGAGAATTTAAAACTTACTGGAGTGTGGTTATGCCTTTGTGCAAGCCTGCGTGGATTACCTTGATAATCCTGTCCTTTCAGCAGATGTGGGGTACCACCGGCGGTGTATTTATCTATACGGAAGAATTAAAACCTGTAACTTATGTGCTTCAACAACTGGTAAGCGGAGGTATATCCCGTACCGGTGTATCCTCTGCCATATCCTTTATTATGCTGCTGGTCCCCATAACGGTATTTGTTCTGTCACAGAGTAATGTAATCGAAACAATGGCAACTTCCGGTGTGAAGGGTTAGCAATAGGAGGAAGAGTGAAATATATGAAAATAAAGAAAAAGTGTTTACTGATTCTGCTGGTATTCCTGCTGGTATTTATCCCTATGGATGTTTACGCAGCCGACGGTAAAAACTATGATTTTGAGGGCTATACCTATGATTATTGGGGGAATGCCGTAGAGAGTCCTGCAGCTTTTCACCTTGACCGGGTAATTGATGAGAAGAATATGGGAGGCATCAAGGTACAGGGATTTAATGATGTGGTTACCAGTGAGGACGGGCGCATTTTCCTGGTGGATACACTGGAGGGCCGTGTGGATATCGTAAATCAGGACGGTACTTTTGTGAAATCCTTAAAAGTTATCAGGGATGCAAATGACAAGATTGTGATAGATGAAAGCGGGGCACAGTTAGTATTAAATGCTCCGGAAGGCGTGTTTTATCAGGAGAAAGACCAGGAGTTTTTTATTGCCGACACAGGAGCTGAAAGAATTATTGTTCTGGACGGCAGGAATTACACCTTAAAAAGAGTAATTAAAAAGCCTGAAAATATGGCAGGGGTCTCAGAATTTAAACCTTCTAAAATTGTTGCAGACAATACGGGCAGAATTTATGTGGTAGTGCAGTCAAGTTACGAAGGCATTTTAGAACTGAATTCAGACGGCACTTTTTCCAGATACTTTGGTGTGAATTCTCCTTCCGTTAATTTTATTGATTATTTCTGGAAATCTATTTCCTCCGACAGGCAAAAGGAGCAGATGAAGAAGACCTTTGCACCTGCTTTTAATAACATAGATCTGGATTCCGATGGCTTTGTATATGCCGTAACCTTTGATGCGGCAGCACAGCACATGGTATTCCGGTTGAATTCCGGCGGAAAAAACGTCTTGAGGGAAAAGGGAAATATCAGTGTTGTCGGAGATGTACACCGGATGAAGCTTGCAGACCAGAGTCAGTTTATTGATATCGCCGTGCAGGATTATGGCACTTATGCGGTAATTGATAAATCCAAAGGAAGGATTTTTCTCTACGACTTTGACGGACAGCTTCTGAATGCTTTCGGTTCCCAGGGAAAGAAAAAGGGTTCTTTTCAGATGCCCACCGGTATCGCATGGCTGGGAAATAATCTGGTGGTGACAGACAGTACTTTAAAATGCGCCTATATTTTGAAGCCTACGGATTTCGGTGAGGCGGCTCTTCTTGCCAGCGAGAAATATTACTATGGTAACTGGGATGAGGCCTTGACTCAGTTTAATAGGATACTGACTCTGAATGCCAATTATGAGGTTGCTTATGTTGGTATCGGTAAGAACTATCTGATGAAGGATGAATATAAGAAGGCAATGTATTACTTTAAATTAGGCAATAACCGTGAGTTCTATTCCAAGGCTTATAACGGTTACAGGGCTGAAGTGCTGCAAAGCCATTTCGGCATTATAGCGGTTATCTTTTTAGCCTTCATCGTCCTGATTTTATTTACGGAAGTCAGATATCATAAGAAGGAGAGTGGACAGAATGAGGAGTGAGATATTAAAGGAACGGCTGCACTATCTGAAATACACCATGTTCCATCCTTTTGACGGCTTCTATGAAATCAAGTACCGGGGAAAGGGAAGCCTTTTGATTGCTACGGTAATCCTGGTGCTCTACGGCGTTATGCAATGTATTGCCTATCAGTATACCGGATTTGTTATGAACAGGAATGCCGTCTTTGCAATGAACAGCATATCCATCTTCATTTCCGCTTTATCCGTATTTCTTCTGTTTACGGTAAGCAACTGGACGGTGACCACTCTTTTTAACGGAAAGGGCAATATGCGGGATATCTATATCGTAATATGCTATTCCATCCTTCCTATGCTGTTATTTAACGGTATTACGGCCTTTATCAGTAATTTTGTTATCAAGGAAGAAGTTATCATTGTAAAATCCCTGCAGGAAATCGGTGTGGTCTGGTTTGTTTTTGTCCTTTTAGCCGGTCTGTGCATTATACATGAATATACTTTTGCCGTTAATATCAAAACTCTGCTGGCAACTGCGGCAGCCGCCTTTATCATTATCTTTTTAGGCATACTGTTTTTCTCACTGTTAGAGCGTATGTATTATTTTGTAACATCGGTGGGACAGGAAATCATAAGAAGAGTGAACTGAAAGCCGAAGCGGCTTTCATAGATTTCAGTAAAACATGAAAGGATGATATAGGTTGAAAGACAAAAACAGTTTTTTCAACTACGTACTCAGGAATATCAATTCGAGGATTTGATATTTACGAAAGGAGTTAAGATGGCGGATTATATAAGACCCCTGAAGGAAAGAATCCGTAAAATATATGCCAGACATTTTGCCGGCAGGATGGTGGCGACAATTCTGATTTTATGCCTTATTATCGGATTCCTGCGTTATATACCTGTGCTTGGGGTGAAGGACAGCACTCTGCCTGAGGCAGAAAAGGCCGAATTGTCCCAGCCGGGGGAAGAAATATCCCATGATATGGGTGAGGTGCTGGTAGCGGAAAGTGACAGCAAACAGCTCTATATAAACAGTGAGACCATGAATTTGAAACTAAAGGATAAGAACACCGGCAAGGTATGGAATTCTACCGTGAATGGGAGCACCCAGGCCTCGGAGCTTGCCATGCTTTCAGTTTCCTATCTGGGGAAAGATAATAACCTTAAGGAATGGGATTCCTATACTTACTGTACCCGGCTTGGAAGTTATGTTTTAAAAAAAATAGGTAATGGTGTTCAGATAACCATGGATATCAACGAAGGGGAATCGGAGCGGTTCACGGAATATTATCCGCAGAAAATGCCGACGGACAGATTTGAGAACTTTTTTTTAGCAGGTATCAAGAACCTGGTGGAATCCGGCAAGATTGACCAGGTCTCGGCAGATAAATATAAAATGACTCTGGAATTGTTGTATAAAAAAAGCATTACAGAGGACTGTTATGCGGTTTCTTATAATGGAACTCCTCCAAGAAGTGCTGTCAAACAGTTGATCAAACTGGCGGAATTATTGGGTTATACGAAGGAGATGCTCATAGACGACAGCAATGCAATGGGGCTTAGCGTAACCTTTACCGAGCCCGCACAGTTTAAAATTGCGGCGGAAGCGACTCTTGACGGAGATGATTTTGTATTCCGCGTGCCCACCCAGCAGATGATAAGCGGTAATTCCTATTATACCATACAAAATATCAAGGTACTTCCCAACTTTGGGGCAGCAGCTTCCAAAGAGTACAAGGATGGATATATCCTGGTACCGGACGGGGCGGGAGCACTGTTTCAGTTCAATACTTTTAATTCGGCTGTACCGGATTATATCAGGCCGGTTTATGACAATAATTTTCTGGCTGATTACTATTTTGCCCCTGAATATGGGGAAGAGCTTATGATGCCGGTATTTGGCATGACATACGGTGCCATGGATAATGCTTCCCACGGTTTTCTTGGAATCATTGAGAAAGGTGCCGAAACCTCCTACATAAATGTCAAGCTGGCCTCTACGGCAAAAGACAGCTCTTCCTCCTATAACAAAGCCTATGCTTCCTTTGATGCAGCCCAGTACAGTAATGTAAAGGTATACGGCCCCTATAGCGACAACAAGGCTTCCTATCTGGTGGATACGGGAGTTTTGGATGTGGATTATACCATCCGTTACAAATTGTTTCCGGGAAAAGTTAGTTACTTTGATATGGCGAAGACCTACCGGGAATACCTGATGAAACAAGGAGATATCAACGAATTGTCCTATCCGGATAAGGCAAAGGTGTATATGGACTTTTTAGGCACCATCTCTCTTACCAAACGTTTTCTGGGAATCCCTTACCAATCAAGTTATTCCATGACGACCTATAATGAATTGTCGGATATTATAAAAGATTTACCGGATGTCAATATGGCTCTGCAATATACCGGTTTCTTTAACGGCGGTTTTGAAAATAAGCTTAACAATAAGCTTAAGCTGACCTCTGCCAACGGATCGAAAAAGGAATTGAAAGAACTAAGGCAGCTGGCCGGTGAGCGGAAGGCAGATATGTTCTTTGATGTCGCCTTATCCAAGATATATAATAAGGGCAACGGCTTCCGGGCGAAGACCCATGCCGTCTACGACTATTCCAATTCTCCTGCCACCATATACCGTTATCTGCCGTCCTTAGGCATCCTGGATGGCTTTACGGGGTTTGACGTAAATTATTTCTATCTGCTCTCACCCAGATATTTAAGCGGAGTGGTGGATAAATTCCTGGACGGTGCCGGAGAGTATGATAAGCTCGCCATATCCGATCTGGCTCATATAAACATAGCGGATTACCGATTTAAGAAGAAGGTGTCGGTTTATGAAGCAGGAGGTATTGTAAAAGACAGTCTGAAAAAACTCTCCGAAGACCATGAACTGTCTCTGGAAAATCCTTTGATGAAGAATGTGGTATACGGTGCTTATGCGGAAGATATCTCAAGAGAGAGCAGTGATTATGCCTCCTTTTATACAACAATTCCCTTTCGGCAGCTGGTCATGAACGGACTGGCCCAGGTAACCACAGAGAATGTAAATATGTCTTCCCAAAGTCCTGACTATTATGTACTCCAGTCAGTGGAGCTTGGCGTTTATCCGAAATTTACCCTAAGTGCCAAAAGTGATGATGTTTTACAGGAAACCGCTTATTCCTATTATTATGCTACGGAGTACCGGAAGCAGAAGGACACCATACAGCAGGTATATTCACAGTGTAAGACTGCCTGGGAGAAAATCGGCACTATGGAAATTACAGGGCACAAAATCTTATCAGACAATGTGTTTTGTACGGAATATGCCTCAGGTGCAAGGGTTATAACGAATTATAACCTTCATTCCGTTGTTGTAGACGGCAGTGAAATATCTGCCCTAGGATTTATTATTTCAGGAAAGTAGGAGGGAAGAGTGATGCGAAATATTTTTCCGCTAAAATACAAAACCAAAAGAAAGCTCAACGGCTTCCTCTATGTCCTGCCGTTTATATTAGGGTTTTTCCTGTGCTTTGCCATACCTTTGTTTAATACGGTAATGTATTCTTTTAATAAGGTAAGTGTCAATGATACGGGCGGCATGAAATTCGCTTATATTGGATTTCAGAATTATATTGATTTATTCCAGAGCGAGGTTACCACTGCAGCACAGCCTATGGCAAGGCTTTTTGCAGACCAGAATCTTTCAATACTGACAAATGTTCCCCTTATTGTTATCTTCAGTTTATTTATGGCACTGTTAGCCAACTTAAAATTCAAGGGACGGGGAATTGTAAGAGTAATTTTCTTCCTGCCTATCATTTTCGGGCTTGACATCGTTATTGATATGCTGGCTATTACTACCGGCGGGGAATGGGTGAAAGAGAGCTCCGGTCTGTTCAGCGAAAGTTACATCAGCGTTTTATTAATGAGGTACATGGATATACCCATGAGTATCCTGCAGCCGGTCATATCCTACGTGGATAAGATATTTGACGTGCTTTCCCAGTCAGGTGTCCAGACTCTGATTTATCTGGCGGGACTTCAGTCTATCAGTCCAAGCCTGTATGAGGTGGCAAAGATTGAAGGAGCTACGGCCTATGAGACCTTCTGGAAGGTTACCATACCCACCATTATGCATATAACCCTTTTTGTAACTATATATACCGTGGTGGATATGTTCTTAAAATCTCCCATATCGGAAGAGGCTTACAGCTTCGCCTTTGAACAGAGTAAGATTGGAACCGGTTCGGCATTATCCGTGGTATATATCCTCAACGTGCTGCTGGTTCTTGGGATTGTCATGGCGGTATTAAGGAAGGTGGTAAAGAAATATGAAAAATAAAACGGAGAATGCCTCTTTTGGACTCAGGGTCTACCTTTTTCGCAAGAAATTGAAGAATGTCCTGCAATCCGTCTTTCTCTTTTGCATTATTGCAGGGCTATGTTTTACGATTCTTTACCCGATTGTCCAACTGGTACCTACTATATTTTCTAATATTGAAGATTTGGGAAACCCTAATGTAATCTGGCTGCCTCTGGAGTTCTCCATGACCAGTTTCAGGGCGGCAATACGCTTTAGTATGCCGGAAGGTATTATGACTATGATAAAATCCATTCTGTATGCCGGTCTGATCATGTCGATACAGGTGTTCTTTTCCGCCATGGCCGGTTATGCCCTGGCCAGAGTAAAGTTTTTTGGATATCGCCTTGTATTCTTCCTGGTAATACTGGTGTTTCTGGTTCCCAGGCAGTCCCTGCTGCTGGCACAGTATATCTATTACTCCCATTTCAATGGGTTTGGGTTATTAAAGCTTTTTACAGCCGCAGGAGAGATTAATCTTATCAATAAGCCCGTAACCCTTGTTATGCTGGCAGTTCTGGGCTTTGGAGTACAGCAGAGTCTTTTTGTCTTTATATTCAGCCAGTTCTTTAAAAATATACCAAATGAACTGGAGGAAGCCGCCCTTATTGACGGCTGCGGTTTCCACAAAACCTATTTTAGAATTATGATACCCAATGCGGTACCGGCTATTTCGACGGTGGCGGTATTATCATTTGTCTGGAATTACGGGGATACTTACTTTACCAGTTATTTCAATAAAGACGGTCCTTACTTAAGTTCTACTCTTGCCAGAGTGTTTTCAACAGCCAACAAGGATTTTGTTCTGAATGCAATAAAGGTTTGGTTTAATGTTCCTTTGGCTACGGATTTTGCTTTTGACGCTGTGAAGCAGGCGGCAGTACTGATTTTTTTAATACCTCTGCTGCTGCTATATTTCGGTGCGCAGAAGTGGCTGGTTGAGAACCTTGAGAATTCAGGGCTTGTTGGATAAGCAGGAATTATTGAAAAGCATAATTCCTGCACAAGATTGTGCCTGCGAAATTCTCGGCACAATCTTGAGGCGCGTTGGAAAGAGCATGGAGGGATTTTTATGAAAAAGAAGTGGAGTATAGCGTTTGTGTGTGTGCTGGTACTGTTGACCGGCTGTTCCCTGGGAAACGGTTCAAAGAAAGACAGTGGTATTTCCGCCGGAAATGGACTTCAAGGCGGAACAGGGGTTACGGATGCGGCAGGTGAACAGCCGGAGAAAAATGATACGGGGGGAGCAATTACCTTGAATATTGACATAACGGATAAACATCAGATCATTGAAAGTTTTGGCACCAGCGGCTGCTGGTGGTCCCAGTATGTAGGTGGCTGGGAGAATGAATATAAAGATACCGGACTTTCTGTCAGAGATGAGATAGCGATGCTTTTATTTGACAGGGAGAAGGGTATCGGGTTAAGCAGCTACCGGTATAATATCGGAGCCGGCTCCGCTGACAGCGGAAAAGGAACTTACAGTGATCCCCACAGAAGGGCCCAAAGCTTTGAAACGGCACCTTTTCAATATAACTGGAATAAGGACGCCAATGCGGTATGGTTTATGAAAAAGGCAGCGGAGCTTGGCGTAAAGGAAGTGGTAATGTTCTGCAACAGTCCTTTGGAACGGCTGACCATTAACGGGACGGCCCAGGTAACAAAGGGCAGTAAGGAGAATATCTTACCAGAAAATTATGATGACTTTGCCAGGTATGTTATGGATGTGGCGGAGCACT
The DNA here is from genome assembly GCA_023450835.1 of Bacillota bacterium. GTDB lineage: Bacteria > Bacillota > Clostridia > Lachnospirales > Lachnospiraceae > Anaerocolumna. The sequence goes on from JAEXGM010000052.1 coordinate 81,488, forward strand.
TTAAAGAGGAAGGAATTCCGGTAAAATACATATCTCCTATTAACGAACCCCAATGGGAGTGGACAGGAGGGCAGGAAGGATGCCATTACGAGCCTAATGCAATTGCCAAAGTATACCGTGCTTTTTGGGAGGAGCTTAATAACAGATCAGAGTTAAAGGGTGTGGCATTATCGGGGCCGGAAAGCGGGGAGTGGAAAGGAGAGGCCATAGCTTATACCAGTGCCTTGTTAAATGATACGGTTCTCGGAAGTTATTTTGATACCATTGACAACCATTCCTATTGGTCCGATACAGCATCAAAAACTGCCTTTAGGCGCTGGATGGATGCGAACCATCCGGAGGTAAAACTTCGGATGAGCGAATGGTGTGAGATGGTAAATGGTTCGGACGTTACCATGGCTTCAGCATTTGAGCTTGCCAGAGTGCTGCAGGAAGACTTAACAGTACTGGATGTGGTATCCTGGCAGAACTGGGTGGCTGTGGCTCCGGGGGGCTATCATGACGGTCTTATTTATGTGAACGAACAGAAGAAGACCTTAAATCCTCTGAAACGTTTATGGGGCTACGGGAACTATTCCAGATTCATAAGACCGGGTTATCAAAGGGTTGGGATAAAGGAAAGTTCGGATACCAAAGAGTTAAGGCCGGTTGCATTTACCGGTATAAATGAAGAGGGCAAAGAGGAGTTGGTCCTTGTTGTAATAAACCAGACGGATGACGATAAAAAATTTTTGCTTGATATTCCAGGGGCAGTAGAATATACTGGTATCAATGTGTATGAGACCTCAGACAGCTCTGATTTGAACAGAATAAAGAATGGGAGCTATGTTAAGGGAGATGCGGTTGAGGTCAGTAAGCAATCGATTACAACAATTATTTTGTCAAAGGACTGGTGATTCATATTTTAGATAGCAACGATATACCAAAGCAGCTAACCATCTATGATATTGCAAAGGAAGTTGGGGTCTCTGCTGCAACGGTTTCCAGAGCAATCTCTGGCAGGGGCTATGTATCGGAAGCAAATAAAACAAGAATAATGGAACTGGTTAAAAAATATAATTTCAAACCCAATACTTTTGCCCAGAACCTGCAGGCAGGCTTTACGAAGACCATCGGATACATCGTACCCCATATCGGCAATATGTATTTTGCCAGTGTTTATTATGAGTTTGAAAAATGGGCTTCCAGACATGGCTATATGACAATTTTGCTGAATTCCAAAGGTGATTATGATTTGGAATCCAAACTGCTGAATTCCCTGCAGGAAAAGCATGTGGACGGAATTGTTATTATGGGAGGCCGAATGGATGAGATTCACCTTCCGGATAATTATGTAAAGGAAATTCAAGAGGTAGGTAAGAAAATACCCATGGTCTCCTGTGGTGCGGAAGCAGAGCGCTTTGGATGCAGCGGTATTTATACCGATGATGAAAAGGGTGTGGAGGAATTGCTCCAATTCCTGAAATCCCGGGGCTATCACCGGATTCTCTTTACCGGAGGGGGAGACCAATATTACCCGGCCTATATCAAGAAGAAAGCCGCCTATGCTGTGGGTGAAAAGCTGGGTCTGGATATATCGGTCAGATGGCTTACGGGAAATGACGTATTCAGTTACAGCGCCGGCTATGACAGCTTAAAGATACTCTTGGAGGAAAAGAAGCCCCTTCCGGAAGTTATCTGCGGTATCAATGACTATGTTGCTCTGGGAGTGGTCAACTGTGCTCTGGAAGCAGGTTTAAAGATTCCCGGTGACCTTGCGGTAACCGGATTTGATAATGCAAGTATTACTACGATGACGCCGGTTCATATTACTTCTATCAGTCCAAGATATGAATATTACGGGAAAAAAGTTTTTAATACTTTAGAGAAACTTATGCAGGCGCAGGGTACCGTACATGGTAAGACATCA